>JAVESF010000009.1:0-53667 GCA_034006765.1 Acholeplasma sp.
GTTAACAAACATATTAAGACTTATGAATAACAGACCACGCAAGTGTTTAGGTTATAAAACGCCATTAGAAGTGATGAATGATATTTAATTTTTTAAAGTGTAGCACTTGAATTGACAAATCATCTATGAAAAAAAATATTTTATTCTAATGCCACTTTTTAGTACAATTGATTTTGCTAAAGGAAAGGAAAATATCAAAGTGAAATTAGAAAAGCAAATTAAAACCCTAAAAATGCAACGAAGAAAGGAGATAGAACCCCAACAAATGCTTGGTGGGACTCTAAAATATCATCGCCGTAAACAAAAACGAACGCTTAATGAAATAAGCAAGAAAACAGAAATGTCTATTTCTTATATTAGTAAACTTGAGAATAATGTGATTCAAATGACTTATAAAAATGCAAGAAGACTCTTTGATGTGCTTAACATAAAAGAAGATGTACTAATCTATTCGAAAAATATGATTGAATGGTATGATGATCTCTTTGATGTGGTTTTGGAACTTGGTGAGGATCATCAAAAACTTAAGCGGTTCATTGAATCTCGTGACGACTATCAATCAAAATTAATAGATTTTACGATAAAAGCAGTAAAAAATGATTTAAAAGGCTGTGAAATGCACTTAACACTACTTATTAATCAAGTAGATACGATGACAATGTTCGAAAGCAATATTTTGTTAATGGCGATTGCTAACTATTTGTTTCACCAACAGGATTACAAGTATGCTTCTGAATGTATAGATTTAATAAAGGAGACACCAGTAAAAAATGCGAAATTTAATTTGTGGGTTGACTTATTGAAGTATAAACTCTCTTTGCTAACAGGTAACTTCACGCATATCCACAAACTCTACCAACAACTTACAAACGAATGTTTAAAGTTTGAGTTAGAACATATTCTTATGGACATAAGAAATGATTATATTGCTTATAGACCCTTTATTGCGACAGAATCTTACTTTGAAGAACTGATGGAATTTAAAAAACATCCCATGATTGTATCTCAACACTTTTTGAACCAGCTATGTAGAAATTATGACGAGTCATTATTAGATTCAATTATTTTTAATGAGCAGTGTAGCCCCTTCGTATGTTCGATTGCATATTGGTTAAGCGGTGATTATGACAACATGGATAAACAAATGAGTATGTTTTGTCCCAACCAACTACACAAGCTTGAAAAACATATTTATGATTATATGGTCCTTTCTAAGCATCCGGAAAATATACTTCCTGAGCTTAGAAAACGACTGAACACAGATCCCTTTGTGATAAACAATATGATATTGCTACATCTATATGGCGAATTGCTTATTCAATATTATCAAAAAAACCATAAATATAAAGACGCAATCGCGATTTGGGAGTATGTAAAAGAAGCTAAAAGTGATATTAAAAAACACTTCTATAAAAATTAACAAAAAAAACAACTTAAATACTATAATAAGGGGCAGGGATGCGTTGACTTTCATCCAAATATTCAGTAAAATGAATAGTTGAACGTAAGGAGGGCATAGTATGCGTTTTAAACAGTTATTATCCGTAGCAAAAGGCTTCTATCCAGTGCTATTTTTAATCATAGTATTTGTAGTGTTGAATAGATTGACCTATTCGTATGTGCCTTTGTTCACACAATATATCATCGATATTCTAGATGTTGGTACCTCTACTGCCAATTTTCCTTCGTTCATCACCGATATATTTAAACTGAGCAATGACATAAAGACAATCATTTTGATTGTCGCAAGTTCATTGGTGTTTTATCAGTTATTAAGATTCTCAATGGTTTTTATGGAAGATTACTTGAGAGGAAGACTAACAGAGAACATCAATGAAAAAATGAGAAATCGCTTGTACGATCACATACAGTCATTAGATTATTCTTATCATAACAATGCTGATACTGGAGATTTAGTTCAGAGAGTAACTTCTGATATTGAAGCGATGAGCAACTTTTTGTCAAACAGAATTCCTGAGTTCTTTAGATTGTTTGCTACCGTTGTGTTTGGCGCAATTCAGATTTATTCGATTAGTCCTTCGATGGTTATGGTCGCACTTTCTATGGTGCCTATTTCAGCAGTGGCTTCCATTTGGTTTTTCAGAAAAGTTGATAAGTCATTTAAGGTCATTGAAGAAACGGAATCAGGTATGATGACGGTTATTCAAGAGAATTTATCAGGATCAAAGATTGTAAGAGCTTTTGCAAATGAATCTTTTGAAATAGAAAAACTTGAGAAAAAGAATAAAAAATATAGCGAAGAGTTTTTAAAATTCCAATCGATTTCCTCAAAGTACTGGGGATTTTCAGATACAATCGCAATGATACAGTATTTAGTCACTATTATCATTGGTGTGATGTTTGTTAGAAGTAATGGGCTGATAACTGGTGGAGAAATTATTGCTGTGTTGATGCTTTTGGGTATGTTAATTTGGCCAATTAGGGGCTTGGGAAGGATGATTGGAGATTTCGGTCGTTCACTGGTTGCAACACAAAGAATCTTCGAAATACTTGAAAAAGAAAGTGAATTTACAGTAAATGGTACTTTAACACCAGAAATTAAAGGTAAAATCGAATTTAAAGATGTGTATTTTCAGTTTTCTGATGGCAAAAACAGCTTGCTAAATGGTGTGAGTTTTAAAGTTGAACCCGGTCAAACGGTTGCAGTGATTGGACGTACCGGCAGTGGGAAAACAACCATTATCAACTTATTGTCTAGAATGCTTGAGACGTCTAAAGGTGACATTTATATTGATGATGTAAACATTAAAGACATTGAAAAACATTACTTGAGAAAACAAATGGGGATTGTTCTTCAAGAACCATTCTTGTTTTCAAAAACAGTGTATGATAATATTGCAATATCAAATCCGAATGTAGATCGAAACAGTGTCATTAAAGCAGCTCAAATTGCTGCTATTGAAAAAGATATTTCAACGTTTGAAAAAGGATACGATACGATTGTAGGTGAACGTGGGACAACCTTGTCGGGTGGGCAAAAACAGAGAGTTGCAATTGCACGTATTTTGATTGCAGAAAAACCGATATTAATTTTTGATGATTCACTTTCTGCAGTCGATACTGAAACAGACATGATGATCAGAAATGCCTTAAATGATAGGGATTCAAAATCCACTACGGTCATAATCACACATCGCATTACAACTGCGAAACAAGCCGATGTGATCATTGTGCTTGAAGAGGGAAAAATAACTGACATAGGCGTGCACGATACCTTAGCAAAAAAACCGGGTTTATATCAAAAACTTTGGGAGATACAAGGACAACTCGAAGCTGAATTTATGCAATTGATAGAGGAGGCGAAATAATGAACTTTGAAGAACAAGAATTTAAAGAAGAAAAGGTGAACTTTAACACCTGGAAAAAAATACTAAAAACCGTATTGAAATCAAAAAAGAATGTCGTTTATCTTATCATATTCGTTGTTTCGTTAGCGCTGCTTGAATCATTAACGCCGCTATTGAATAGATATGCAATTGATACATTTTTTAAAGCAAAAGAGTTTGATACATTTGTACCTTTTGTAATCCTTAATATCGTAATTGCGATCCTATTTGGGTTTACCATTTGGGGTTTTATCTATCAAGCAGGCAAAATCGAAGTGTCTGTCAATTATGAATTACGCAAACAATCATTTGAGACCCTACAAAGACTTTCCTTCTCATATTTTGATAAAACCCCTCAAGGATGGGTTATGGCTAGAATGACTTCAGATTCGAGAAGACTAGCTAACATTATCTCGTGGGGGTTGGTTGACTTTTTATGGAGCGGGATGATCATGTTAGTGATTCTTATCATTATGTTTTTCATGAATCCCAAATTAGCACTAATTGTAACCCTTGCGGTACCTGTAATGGGCGTTACAGCCATCTATTTTAGAAGAAAAATTCTATTAGGGTATCGAGAATCTAGAAAGATTAATTCTCAAGTGACTGCATCTTATAATGAATCATTTATGGGAGCAAAGACCACTAAAAGTTTGGCGATTGAATCAGAAAACTCGTTAGAGTTCATGGAAAAGACGCACAACCTAAAACGCGCAAGCATGCGCGCAATCATATTTAGCGCCATTTTCTCTCCAATTATGTTGATGATTTCATACATCGTCATTGGTGTAATCTCATATCAAGGTGGTTCAGATGTACTAGGACTGGTCATAAGTGTTGGAACACTCTATGCGTTTGTTGAATATACAATTAGATTCTTCGATCCAATTATGCAGATTGCTCGTATATTAGCTCAATTTCAACAAGCTCAAGCATCGGCTGAACGCGTGATTCAGTTGATTGAAACCAAACCGGAAATTAGTGATAGTGACGAAGTTATTCAGCAATATGGTGACTTATTATCACCAAAGTATGAAAACTGGGAACCTATTAGAGGGGATGTTTCATTTAAAGACGTCACTTTTCAATACATAGAAAACGAGATTATCCTAGATAATTTCAACTTAGAAATAAAAGCTGGAACTTCAGTAGCACTGGTTGGTCATACCGGAAGTGGTAAAACAACCATTATAAACCTTTTATCAAGATTTTATGAGCCAACAAAAGGTGAAATCACTATAGATGGTAAAAACTATAAAGAACGAAGCTTACATTGGCTTCATAAACGTTTAGGCTATGTGTTACAGTCACCACATTTATTCTCAGGAACTATTATGGAAAATATCCGCTATGGGAAACTGGATGCTACTGATGAAGAGGTTATAGAAGCAGCAAAGGCCATCGGAGCTGATGGGTTCATCCAAGATATGGATAAAGGTTATGATAGTGAGGTTGGTGAAGGCGGGAACCGATTATCAATTGGTCAAAAACAACTGATTTCATTCGCAAGAGCCATACTAGCAGATCCGCGAATTCTTATTTTAGATGAAGCAACTTCATCCATTGATTCTGAAAGTGAAAAAGTGATAAAAGAGGCGACAGATACGCTCCTAAAAGACAGAACATCGTTTATTGTAGCACACAGATTGAGCACCATTGTTAATAGTGATTTAATCGTCTATTTGTCTGAAGGAAAAATCGTTGAACATGGCACGCACAAAGCATTATTAGCTAAACGTGGCGCATACTTTGAACTTTATAAGAGACAGTTTTTGACAGAACGTGAAGATCAAATGGCTAAAACAATCTAATCACTCAAACCACTTTTTTTAAAAAAAGTGGTTTTTCTTTAAAGTAAATTACGACTTCTACTTGTATTTATGAATTGGGTGATAAAAAATGTATTTAAAAGTTCTAATTATTTTTATGCATATTATTCAACTTAATACAGTGAAAACGAATAATATTTTCATATGGAATAATATCGTCGTAGAAGTGCCTCTAAATGCCTCTATAGAGGATTATTTGGATGTTCCAACGGTTGAGTTAAAAGAAAATTATGAAGACGATTACTTAATTATCGAAAAAAATGGGATAAACTATACGTTTCTATCTACCATCAATACGAGTATTGTCAAAAGTTATACGCACTATTACAAGGTAAGTTCTAAGAAATATAACCAAACTTCCATTCAGCCAATTACATTTAAAATTGTGGATACTGAAGCGCCTGTTCTCGTAAAAGTTAACCCCATTGAGGTTCCCGTTGGGACAAAAGTAATCGATTATACTAAAAGTATCGTATATAGAGATAATTATGATAGCGTTTTAGCCATTTCAGTTACCGTGAATGATTTTTCTGTAAATTTAAACAGAATTGGTACTTATGTTGTTTGGATCAAACTTACCGATACGTCTTTGAATGAAGCCATTTATTTTTTGGATGTTAGGGTTAAAGATTACGATGCACCTAGTATAGTGGAATTGAATCCACCTATTATAAATATTGGCGAAACAAGTTTTTTGTCTTTTTACACCATTACGGATAACTATTCAGTGTCATTAAACGTTAGTATAGACGATCGTGCAATCAACTATGACAAGATTGGATCGTACCCGTTTAGTATTACTGCTACGGATCAATCTCAAAACGCTACCACCTATCATGGACAATTGAAAATACTAGACACAGAACCTCCGCTGATTTTTTTTAATAGCGGCTCACTTACACATCCGATTGGAAAGCAGTTAGAACCTCGAAATCTAATTTTAAAAGTCAGTGATAATGCTAGCCATTTAGCTATTTCGGATGTTTCCATAGAAACAGATCTCAACACCAATCAAGTGGGGTATTATGAGATTCTTTATAGCCTTACCGACGAATCATTAAATACCTGCCAACACAAAATAGACATTTGGGTCGTTGATAAAGAAGCCCCTTCGTATCAATCGACTGAGATACGACTTAAAAAGGATGAGCAAATAGATTTCATGAGCGATATATTGTGTGTAGATAATTCTTTTTTCTGTCAGTTAACCTTGGTTGAATCAAACTACAAACCAGTTAAGGGTCACTATCAAGCACTATATTTGGCAGTTGACCCTTATGGAAATCACAGTTATTATTTAAGAAGCATTGAAGTTCTTGGTACTGAGGAGAACCAAAAAGTCAAGAAAGCTTATGCTTTGTTATTACTGGCAATCCCTATCGGTATACTAAGTGTGGTTGTCTATCAAAAAAGAAAAAAACAAGCCGATTAGAAAGTTCTTTAACAAGTGATTACCTCTTAATATATAGGGGGTATCTATGATATACTTTTAAATAGGATGTGATTAGATGATTGGACTTATTAATCTTCAAACCGAATACAGCTTACAAAATTCAACGATAAGGTTAGAATCTGTCGTTAATAGCGTTATTGAAGCTGGCTATGATACCATTTTCATCAGTGATGACAACAACTTGTATGGCGCATACAAGTTTTTCAAATTAACTAAGAATAAAATCAATGCGATCCTTGGAATGAGGATTAAGGTGATGAATGATGAATTATCTTTTATTAATGCTTATGTCTTAAATCAAACAGGTTATCAAAACCTTGTCGTTATTTCGAGTCTCATCAATCTATCTAAAGAAAAACACATAGACTTATCGGATTTAGCTAAGTATCAAGAAGGGCTAGTGTTTATAACCTCAGGCTATGAATCGGATATTAATCATGCTTTACATAAAAACGACCATCAAAAAGCACAAACACTTATCCAAAATTATAAAAACAAACTCTCTAAGTTTTATCTAGGATTATCGCTTCAAACTTTAAAAGAAGAAATGGTGATTGCCCCTTTATTAATCAAACTCGGATACGAAAATGGGGTAAAATTATTACCTGTACATAAAACCTGTTATATGCCAGAAGAAGCGTTTGCATATGATGCCCTTATTAAAATCGATAACAGCAGTAATATTAGATTTGATGATGCGGATTTAAGTTTTAAAACAAAGAAAGAATTGATGGATTTATTCTCAGAATATCCTTTTGTTTTTGATCATTTAAATGAAGCCTTTAAAGGTGCGGATTTTTCATTTGAATTTGAACCATTTAAGCTGCCAAAAGTAAATGAAGACCCATCATTCGATTCCAAAGCATACTTGACTGATTTGTGCATTATCGGCTTAAATAGACGGTTTAAAATTGAAGGGTTAACAAACTTAAGAACGTACCGAAATAGATTAAAGTATGAATTAGATGTGATCGATAAAATGGGATACAACGACTATTTTCTGGTTGTTTGGGATTTTGTCAAATATGCGAAATCTAATGATATCATGGTTGGACCAGGTAGAGGGTCTGCTGCTGGGTCTTTGGTTTCATACTGTTTGGGCATTACGAATGTTGACCCTATTCAATATGGGTTATTGTTCGAAAGATTCTTGAATCCAGAACGTATAAGCATGCCTGATATCGACCTGGATTTTCCAGATAATAGACGCGATGAAGTCATTCAATATGTTGCACAAAAATATGGAAAGAAAAGAGTAGTCTCAATTACAACTTTTCAGACTTTACAGGTTAAAAGTTCGATTAGAGACATTTGCCGCACGCAAAATCTTTCAGTTGCAGAAACCAACAAAATCGTTAAACAGGCCACTAGTGCCTATGAAATCACAGATCTAAAAACACTTGAATTACTAGAACTTGCCAAGCAAATTGAAGGCTTACCTAGACAAACAGGGACACATGCTGCTGGTATTATTCTATCTAATGAAGATTTATCTAGAATCATTCCTTTTCAAGAAGGCGCATCTTCTTTATATCAAAGCCAATTTGAAGCTAGTGACTTAGAGTCATTAGGCCTTTTAAAAATTGACTTTTTGGGTATTAGAAATTTGTCAATCATTCAAGAAGTACTTAAAATGTTAGCCTTAAGAGGGATTATGGTAGACATTAACAAGATTCCTTTTGAAGATAATAAAACTTATCAATTACTAAGTAGGGCTGACACGCAAGGTGTTTTCCAACTTGAATCGCCAGGAATGAGAAGGGTTTTAACTAAACTAAAACCGTCAAACTTCGAAGATTTGGTTGCACTGCTTGCGTTATTTAGACCAGGTCCGATGGATAATATCGATGTTTATATTGAAAGACGAAACGGGAAAAAATATGACTACATCGACCCATCCTTAGAACAAATTTTAAAGCCTACTTTTGGCATCATCATTTATCAAGAACAAATCATGCAAATTGCAAGTACTTTTGCAAATTACAGTTTAGCTGAAGCGGATCTTCTTAGAAGAGGTGTTTCAAAGAAGAACCATGATATTCTAGAAAATGAGAGAAAAAAGTTTGTGTCTAAAGCAATCTCTAATGGTAAAACAAAGGCTCTATCAGAAAAAATATATGACTATATCGTCAAGTTTGCTGACTATGGATTTAATAGAAGTCACTCGGTCGCTTATGCTGTAATCGCCTATCAAATGGCTTATTTAAAAGCCAATTACTTTGATGCATTTATGACTGTGCTTTTATCGAGTGTCGCTTCTAATGTAGATCAGGTAGCACAGTACATTCAGCAACTTCAAAAGGCAAACATAAAAGTTTTACCCCCGGATGTTAATCAGTCAGATTTTACCTTCAAATGGACTGAAAACGGCATTATTTACCCTTTGGTTTCTATCAAAAACGTAGGGACTCAAACGGTGATAAAAATTAAAGAGGAACGTGAAAAATCACAGTTCAAAGATTATGACGATTTTAAGAACAGACTTAGATCAGAGTTGTCTGAACGCGTTTTAGAGGCGTTAATTTTTAGTGGTGCTTTAGATGGTTTTGGACTGAATAAAAAGACTTTATTTGAAAAGAGAAATAATACTGTTAAAGCTTATGAACTATTCGTTTCAGACATCTTAGATCAATCTTATCAGGAATATGACTTGAAAACACTGATTGAAAAGGAAAAACAAGTATTGGGGTTTAATCTTTGCATGACCCCAATTATCGCGTATCAATCTTATATTGATGAACACCACATTACCAGACTGAGTGATTTAAGCCGCAAGTCAACTAAAACAATTGGTCTCATCAAAAAAATGACGGAAATAACGACAAAAACTGGACATTTAATGGCTTTTGTTGAATTGTATGACGGTCAAACATCGATGGAATTGACAATGTTTTCGACCACTTATGAGAAGTATAAATCGATTATGGATACAAGTAGTGTTTATGTTTTTGAAGTTAGAAGCAATGATTACGATGGATTAAAGTTCATTGTATCGAATATGGAGAAGTTATCATGAAATATTATATAAATTCAAACAATTACATGGAAGTGTTTTTAAAAGATGAGAACATAAGACCCATTGTTTTGATTGCGCCAGGAGGGGGTTATCAAAGAACCTCACCAAGAGAAGCAGGTCCAATTAGAGACTCGCTCTTGAAAGATGGGTATCATGTGGCCATCATTTACTACAGAGAATCTTTACTGAAAAAACAAGATACTATTGACGAATTGGCCGGTTTCTATCAGCTTATTCAGTCATCTGATTTGCCGGTTATGTCTAACAAAATTATATTAATGGGATTTTCAAGTGGTGGACATTATATGGCTAGATTGGGCGTTACACATCATTTGTATCACGGACTCGAAAAACCGTACGCTATGATATTGGCCTACCCAGTTATTTCAGGAAAAATAGGCATTGCCCATGAGGCTTCCATAGAAAGACTTTATGAGGAAATAAGTGATGAAAGCCGAAAACAGTTTTCATTAGAATTACAAGTGAGCAAAAATACGCCTCCGACATTTTTGTTTCATACGGTTGATGATAAAGCAGTACCGGTTGAGAATAGTCTGGTGTTTTTTGAAGCATTACGAAACCAAGGTGTACTAGTTGACTTACATCTGTTCCATAAAGGCGTACATGGTATATCCCTAGGGACTAAAGAAGTTTGTAAAGAAGAAGATGACCCATTGACTTTTGAACGTGAGAATCTGCATAATCAAAACTGGTTTAAATTGGCTATGTCGTTTGTAAAACAAATATAACGTTTAGTTTAAAGTACGATTACTAATGCCTGGGGTATAATCTCAGGCTTTTTTTGGCGGCTGTAATAAAATAACGCCTAGCCTTAGTGAACGAAAGAGCTCATGTAACCTCTTATAATGTATGTCGCCAAAATAAACAAGAAAAAAAGAGGGGGTATTAAGCAAATTTTACTTAGAGGTATTGTTTTTAATACACCATTTATGTATAAAAAAAGGTTGTTCAGTACGAACAACCAAGTTAAATGTATGGGTTATAATGAAGGACTATCTCTCAATATAATGTAAGTTAAATATCCAATATAGCTAAGTAGCAATAATGCTCCGCTTAAACGATTAATTCTTTTTTTGAAGAAAGAAACGATTAAAACAAATCCAGTAATGCTGACTAAAATAAGTAAGTCAATAATGGCGGTTGAGTTCAAAACAATTGGTTTTAATAAGGAAGTTGTTCCTAATATGAATAATACATTAAAAATATTTGACCCTACGATATTACCAATCGCAATATCTGATTCTTTTTTAAAGGCTGCCACAACAGACGTTACTAACTCAGGTAATGAAGTCCCTACTGAGACGATTGTTAAGCCTACAAGCCATTCAGACATACCGAGTTCAATCGCGATCTCTTTGGCAGAATTGGTGACCAAAATGCCTCCAACGACAATACCAGCCATCCCGATAATCGTTAATAGGATTGCCTTTTTGATCTTCATGTCAGGTGCTTTAACCTCTTGAGCTTCTTTGAGTTGGGTTGGGTCTAAGTTTCGCATGTTTCTTGCGTCATTTAATAACAAATACATGAAAAGTCCTAGTAGTAGGATTAACAATACCCCTTCAATTCGATTGATTAAATTCACATCGGTTGAAAACAAATAGAAGAATGGCACTAATAAAACAACCGCTAATAAGTTAATAGGCAAATCTCTTTTGATTAAATCCGTGTGTACGATTTGAGGTAGGACTAATGCAGATAGGCCCAAAATGAGTGCGGTGTTAAAAATGTTAGAACCCACTATATTTCCAAATGCAACATCTGAAACCCCTGATAAAGCACTTGAAATGCTAACGGCAGCTTCTGGCAAGGAAGTACCAAACGCAACCACTGTAAGACCTATGATGAGAGATGAAATCTTAAAAAATCTAGCAATGTTAGAGGCACCATCGACAAAAAAGTCAGCACCTTTTACAAGTAATAAAAATCCAATGATGAGTAAAATAAACGGTAATAATAACGACATAAGTATGCTCCTTTTCTTATAGTGCCCATAACCATTATAATGGTTTTTATGACAGTGTCAAATGAATAAAAAAACAAAGACGTATTTAAGGTCTTTGTTTTAATTAACGATTAAGTGTTTGTGGTTATTTTTTTTCAACAAATACTTTTTTTAGGTTTGCGAAACGTGGAAGACCATCAACTAGAGGTGCTTTATCGTCACCTTGAATTAGAGGCAATGCGTAATCAACAAATGCTTGAGTTAAGCCTTGTCCATTAGGCAGTATCCACTCAGCTGGAACTTTCTTTTCTGTGTTTGCAGCTTTAGAAAGTGAAACCAATTTATATTTGATTTTATATGGGTTAGAAGAGACTCTTTCAAAACCAACCATTTTGTCAGTTGTACCTCTTACAGCTGCTTTTACAGCTTTTACACCAGCCATAAAGGCTTCTTTAACGTCTACTTTAGAAGCTAAATGTGCAGCACTTCTTTGTAATAATGAGAACTCAATAGAACGTACTTTTACATTTAATCTTTCTTTGATTTGGTCAGCTAGAATTGAGGCAGTCCCACCTAATTGAGCGTGCCCAAATGAGTCTGTAGATAAGCTTGAATAGTGTTCTGGGACATACTTGCCATCTTTATCCTTAATACCTTCAGATACAACGACAATGACTTTACCTCTGGCTTTTAAAGTGTTTTCTACATCTAGATAGAATTGATCATAATCAAATATAACCTCAGGTAGGTAAATTAAATCTGGTCCTTGTCCTTTAGATTTTGCAAGTTGTGCTGCAGCTGTTAACCAGCCTGCGTTTCTACCCATTACTTCAACCACTGTTACCATTGGTGTGTTGTATACGGTCGCATCATGGTAAAGTTCCATCATTGTGGTAGCAACATATTTTGCAGCCGAACCATAGCCTGGGCAATGGTCAGTACCGGTTAAATCGTTGTCAATGGTTTTTGGAACCCCCATTACATTACAATCCCAACCAGCGTTTTTAAAGTATTTGCTGATTTTGTTACATGTGTCCATCGAATCATTACCCCCATTATAAAAGAAGTAACGAATGTTGTATTTCTTGAATACTTCAAGCAATCTTTCATAATCGCTAGGGTCTTTCTTTAAGGGTTTTAATTTGTATCGAACAGAACCAATTGCCGAACTTGGTGTGTTCTTAAGCAATTCTAATTCTTTGATATCTTCTTTAGACATGTCATAAAATTCTTCGTCTAAAATACCTTTGATACCATGCGCTGCTCCATAAACAGCTGTGATGTTTTCTTGTTTTAAAGCTTCCAAAAATACACCAGCGGCACTTGCGTTGATTACGCTAGTAGGTCCACCAGATTGGCCTAATATTGCGGCCCCTTTTAAATTTTTCATATATATATGCATCCTTTCATATTCTAACGTCTACATTTTATCATAATAATGGAAAAAGTCTTATAGGAAATCGCTTTCTCATTTTAGAATGTAAAAAACCAATAAAAATCGTGTTAAATACATGATATAATGAAGGCGATTTGGGGTGGAAATATGAAAATAGCTGTATTGACCTCTGGCGGAGATGCGCCAGGCATGAATCCAGCCATCAGAGCTGTTGTGAGAGCTGGTTTAAATAGCGGACACGAAGTTTATGGTGTCATGGATGGATATGTTGGCCTAACAGAAGGAAACTTTGAAAAAATGTCTCGAAAGAGTGTATCTGAAATCCTCCAAAAAGGGGGCACTATTTTAGGTACTGCAAGACTAAAATCATTTCAAGAAATTGAAGTGAGACAAAAAGCACTCGAACATTTAAAGAAAGCAGGCATTGATTGTTTGGTTGTCATCGGTGGTGATGGAACCTATAGGGGCGCACAAGCACTGACCGAAATGGGGTTTCCAGTTATTGGGATTCCAGGGACGATTGATAACGATTTAGCAGGCACTGATTTCACTATCGGATTTCACACTGCTTTAGACACCATCGTAGATGCTATCGATAAACTTAGAGATACCGCTTCTTCGCACCAACGTTGTTCTATCGTTGAAACGATGGGGCGTAATTGCGGAGATTTGGCCATTATGGCAGGCTTAAGCTGTGGGGCAGAATTTATCATTACACAAGAACACCAAATGGAAAAAGAAGATTTAATAAATAGGTTGAAGATACACAAAAACGAAGGCAGACGTAATGCCATTATCGTGATTACTGAAAATATCACTAATGTGCATGATCTTGCGGATGAAATCACTGAAAAAAGTGGTTTTGCCTGTAGGGCAACAGTATTGGGATATGTTCAAAGAGGGGGTTCTCCTTCAGCCGAAGATCGTATTCTAGCTGGTAGAATGGGCGCATATGCCATTGACTTAATCAATCATCATACGTTTGGTGTTGCCATTGGTGTTATGAACTCCAAAATGATGTATTTACCATTTAAAGAAGTGTTGTCTATGAAAAACGCTTCAACAGAAGAACTATACCAATTGGTGAGTAAGATTTCTTAATTAAACAAGTTTAAAGATATCTAAAAAGATAGGTGATTTCGATGAAACAATGTTTTAGAGACTTAATCGAAACTTTAAATATCGTAAAGTTGAACCGTAAAAAGGTGCTATTTTAGCATCTTTTTTTATGATTTGATTGAAAAAAGGAGATAAATATATGAACGATACCACTCAAAATCTACTGTTTATACTAGGTGGATTAGGCTTATTTTTGTACGGAATTGACTTAATGGGAGAAGGGTTGAAGCGTTCCGCAGGTAATAAAATGCGCATGCTTATTGAGAAGACTACCAACACCCCTTTGAAAGCCATCATTATGGGCTTTGTATTAACGGTGATTCTTCAAACCTCTTCTGGAACAACCGTGCTTGTGATTGGCTTAGTCACTGCCGGATTAATGACTTTAAAACAATCAGTAGGCGTGATATTTGGGGCGAATATAGGCACCACTATGACCTCGATTTTAATTGGATTACCAATTGCAGATTATGCCCTATTAATGGTATTTATTGCAGTTGTAATGCTTGTGTTTTTTAAACGTAAACTCATTTTAAACATTGGGACAACTTTGCTTGGATTCGGGTTAATATTCTTTGGATTAGAAGTCATGGGGGATGGACTTAAAACCATTGTAGCCAATGAATACATCCAAGATTTATTCTTGTTATTCTCAGACACCTCTAATAGAGCATTTTGGCTTTATGGAGTCACATTTGGGACTTTATTTACTGCTTTTGTTCAAAGTTCATCCGCTGCAATTGGGATTATTCAAAAACTATATCACTTGAATGCAACCTCAGGGGTTGTCACTTTCTCACTTATTGGTGCGCTTCCTTTAATTTTAGGGGCAAATATAGGGACTACCATTACCAGTGTGATTGCATCCATTAATGGGTCTTTAGAGTCAAAAAGATTATCAGCCATCCACATTATGTTTAACCTTTTTGGAACCGTTGTTTTCTTAGTACTCTTGTGGCCTTATTATCATATGGTTTCTTGGGTTGAGACACACTTTTTAGGTGCTTATTCAATGGCAACGCTAGCATTTGCCCATATGTTTATGAATATTGTTACTACGATGATACTATTCTTCTTTATGGACCGTATGATTAGAATCGCCACTTTTGTCATCAAAGAAAAGAAGCATAATGATGAATTAGAAGTAATCATAAAGGAATCTATTTTACAAGAAACGCCGTCACTTGCCTTATATTATGTTAAAAAAGGCATCAACAAGATGGGAAGTATTGCTCAAAACTATTTCCAATTAACGAAGAATTACAGTTTTGATAATTTACCAGAAGGCATAGAAAAAGCAGAAAAACTAGAACATACTTTGGATGATTACGACAAACGTTTGCATGATTACATGATTAACTTAGTAAGAAATAACGAACTTTCATTTAAGGACTCCAATCGACTCTCTAGAGATTTAGATACCATAAGAGATTTCGAACGCATCGGCGATCATTTAAGCAACTTAATTGGTTTTTTCAAGCTTAGATACGAGGAAAACCAAACGCTGTCTCAAGGAGGCATTGAGGATTTAAAACAATACTACAAAGTACTTGAAGAAATGTTTGATGTAACCATGGCTTCTTTTATATATAATGATTTGGATAAAGCTAAACTTGCGATTGAATATGAGAACATTACAGACAAACTTGAAGAAAAGTTCAGACTGAATTATGTGGAAAGACTTAAAACAGGAGAATTTAACTTTACATCTAAAACCAACTATGTAGAAATTCTTTCGAATATGGAAAGGATTGGCGATCATTTAAAAAATATTGCTGAAAACATTATAAACCCATCTCGAGTTTCTCGATTGGACACAGAAGATAATCCGTTCAAATAAGCACGTTTTCCGTGCTTTTTTGTACTCTATTATGTATAATAGATACTAAAAGGAAGTGATACGATGTCAAAGTTTAAATTGGTCGCACCCTATCAACCAATGGGCGATCAAATCGAAGCGATTGATACGCTATCTAGGAACTTTAAAACTGGAATCAAGCAACAAGTTTTAAGAGGGGCCACAGGTACCGGAAAAACTTTTACAATTTCAAATATCATCGAAAAGATGGGAAAGAAAACACTCGTTTTAGCACACAATAAAACGCTAGCAGGACAGCTTTATAGTGAACTAAAAGCCTTTTTTCCTGAGAATAGAGTAGAGTATTTCATTTCCTACTATGATTATTATCAGCCAGAAGCATATGTCGTTACCTCGGATACATACATAGAAAAAGATGCTTCGATTAACGATGAAATCGATGAAATGAGACATAGCGCGACTGCTTCTTTACTTGAAAGAGATGATGTCATCGTCGTGGCGTCTGTGTCATGTATTTATGGAATTGGTGATCCAGATGACTATAAAAACTCAATTGTGTTTTTAAGGGTTGGAGATACCATCAAAAGAAATGGACTTCTCAATAAATTGGTGGAGTTGACCTATCAAAGAAACGATGTTGATTTTCATCGCGGCACGTTTAGAGTCCGTGGAGATTCTGTTGAGATAATCCCTTCAAATACTAGAGAAAACGGCATTCGAATTGAACTTTTTGGGGATGAAATTGATAGAATCAAGAGGTTTGATGTTTTAACAGGTCAGACCCTAGAAACGCTAGATTACGTTACAATCTTCCCTGCATCTCACTTTATGACTAATAAAGAGAAACTAAAAGAATCCATAAGAAGAATCAAAAATGAGCTTCAAGAACGTATCTTGTACTTTAAAGATGAAGAAAAACCGCTTGAAGCAGAACGTATTCAAATGCGGACGAAATATGACATTGAAATGTTAGAAGAGATTGGCGTTTGCCCAGGGGTTGAAAACTATTCAAGACATTTAACGCTAAAAGAAGAAGGTGAAACCCCATCAACGCTCATTGACTTTTTTAAAAAAGACTTTTTGATGATCATTGATGAATCTCACGTAACGGTTTCGCAAGTAAGAGGTATGTACAATGGGGATAGATCAAGAAAACAAACGCTTGTTGACTTTGGGTTTAGATTGCCCAGTGCACTCGATAATAGACCACTCAAATTCGATGAGTTTGAAGATAAATTAGACAACGTAATCTACTTATCTGCAACGCCTGGAGACTATGAACTCTCTAGAGGATTACCTATTGTTGAACAAATTATTAGGCCAACTTATTTAATTGATCCAGAAATAGAAGTTAGAAAATCATTTGGTCAAATTGATGATTTGTACGCAGAGATCATCAAAAGAATTGAAAAAAACGAACGTGTGTTGGTCACCACACTTACCATTAGAATGAGCGAGGACTTAACAGCTTACTTCAAAAAACTAGGGGTAAAAGTGGCATACCTCCACTCAGAAATCAAATCACTTGAAAGAATCGTAATTCTACGAGATTTAAGACTTGGCAAATACGATGTTTTAATTGGAATCAATCTATTAAGAGAAGGACTTGATTTGCCAGAGGTGTCATTGGTGGCCATACTTGACGCCGACAAGCAAGGCTTTTTAAGAAGCGAGCGCAGTTTGATTCAAACGATTGGTAGAGCTGCAAGAAACCAAAATGGTCATGTCATCATGTATGCTGATAAAATCTCTGATGCGATGGATAAGGCTATATCTGAAACCAATAGACGTAGAACCATTCAACTGGCATTCAACGAAAAATACAACGTCAAGCCGGTGACCATTCAAAAAGACATTCGCGCAGACATTTCTATGAAACAAGATTACGAAGAAGACAAA
Organism: Acholeplasma sp.; assembly: GCA_034006765.1. Classification (GTDB taxonomy): domain Bacteria; phylum Bacillota_I; class Bacilli_A; order Acholeplasmatales; family UBA5453; genus Paracholeplasma. Next base: position 17,845 of record JAVESF010000009.1, read on the forward strand.
CCTAAAAAACGTTACACACAAAAAGATCTTGATCGTACCATCCTAAAACTAGAACGAGAAATGAAACAAGCAGCCAAAGAATTGGATTTCGAACTGGCTACCGAACTTAGAGACCAGCTTTTTGAATTAAAAGCAGAAAGAGGACATTAATATGAATTGGAATTTAGACGACTTATACTTAGGATTTGACGAGACTTATTTAAAAGACATTGAAAAATCAGAAAAACTTTTAGAAGAATATAAGACGCTTGTTGCCTCAAAAGAGCACTATAGCGATTTAGATTTCTTAGAAGCTTACTTGAGGCTTCAAGAACAAATCGAACACATCGCACATAGTCTATATGCTTACGCAAGTTTAACAACTGCAACCGATGTTACCAACCAAGAAGCATTGGGGTATTTGTCGCGTCTGCAACAGCTTTTTTCTTCGGTAACAAAAGAAAATGTGTGGGTATCAAGATGGATTAAAGACGTTGACTTAAACGAACTTGCATCTAAGAGTTCGGTTGTTAATGAATATTTATACATTTTAACGCTTGAACAACAACAAGCAAAACATTTGTTGTCAGAAAAGGAAGAAATTCTTTATGCCAAAATGCGCCAAGTTGCTTCAGGACAATGGGGCCAGCTACAAGGGCTATTAACAGCAAACTTACCCGTTGAGATGGATGCAAAAACAATCACACTCAGTGAGGTTAGAAATCTTGCTTATGATCACAATCAAGATGTTAGAAAAAAAGCCTATGAAGCTGAATTGAAAGCCTACGAACCGATTGCAGATGCGGTTGCAATGGGGTTGTCAAATATTAAACGTGAAGTCACTTTGATGAATGAATTAAGAGGATATAAAACTGCATTAGAAAAGACTTTAGAATCCTCACACATGGAAAAAGCTACCTTAGATGCCATGATTGAAGCAATGAAAGCATACAGACCCTATTTTGCTAACTATTTAAAAGAAAAAGCAATTTATTTGGGACATGAAAATGGACTACCATTTTATGATTTATTCGCTCCAATCGGCAAACTAAATAAAACTTATACGTTTGAAGAAGCTCAAAAAACCGTGTTAGATTCGTTTTATGGTTTCTCCGATCGTCTAGGAGATTTTGCAAAAAAGGCCTTTGATAACCACTGGATTGATGCGTTTCCTAAAAAAGGGAAAAGAGGTGGCGCTTTTTGTTCTAATCAACCTCAAATTAAACAATCTCGATTCTTACTGAATTTCACAGGCTCGTTGTCTGATGTTTCCACGCTTGCACATGAATTAGGCCATGGGTATCATGGTGAAGTCATCAATCAAGAAGCACCGCTAAACTGGAGTTATCCAATGCCTTTAGCAGAGACCGCTTCCATTTTCTGTGAAACCATCGTGATGAATAAACTATATAACGAACTAGAGAAAGATGAAGAAAAGTTATCGGTGCTTGAAATCTCTTTACAAGGCGACACTCAAGTAGTCATTGATATTCTTTCTAGATACATGTTTGAAACCAAACTGTTTGAAAACGCTACAGGTCCAATTTCTAAAGATAAGATGAAAACTTGGATGCTTGAGGCTCAAAAAGAGGCGTACCAAGACGGACTTGATGCTGAGTTTTTACACCCTTATATGTGGTTGAATAAAGGACATTATTATAGCGCAGGGTTGAATTTCTATAATTTTCCTTACGCATTTGGTTTGTTATTTGGCAAAGGCCTTTACAGTTTGTATCAAAAAGATAACCAAGCATTCTTAAAACGTTATGATGAACTTCTCGCGCTTACTGGTAAGGCAAGTGTGGAAGAGGCAGCTAAATCTATGGGTATTGATGTGACAGATAGTGCATTTTGGATGACCTCTCTAGAAGAAGTTAAGAAAGACATTGATAAAGTCATTGAATTAATGAAAAAAACTAAATAGCATGAATTAAAGCTAATAGGCGAATGAGTATAGATATCTAACATGAGTCTATGCTATAATTAACTTAAGATACAAAGTATAAATTAAAATTAAAGGAGATTTTTTCATGGAAAATCAAGAAGAAAAAGGGATTAGTCTGATTGAACTGATTAATATTTTACTAAGAAATTGGTTATTAATTGGCATTTCAACCGTTTTAATAGCCCTAGTTGCAGGTGTTTATGCATTTAGAATCGCAACCCCAATGTATGAATCTAAATCAGATATTATTGTACAAGTAGAATCATCATCTGAGTTGGGATTTGATTATACAACAGCCCTTAGGTTGGTACCGTCTATTGCAGAATTTATGAAAAAAGACATTGTCCTAAACGATGTCATCGAGAAACTAGATTTAGACATGAAAGCCGCTGACTTACGTAAGGGTCTCAGCGTGACTTCTTCAAACACAACATTCTTTGTTTACGTAAGTTATCAATCCGCGGATCCTAAACTTTCAAAAGACATTGTAGAACAAATTATGATTTCTGCAAGAACCATTGCAGATAATGATGTAACTTTTTCATCATTTAAGGGCAAAATCAGTAACGCAACAACCGTACCTCAAGTAGGTGTATATGCGTCACCAAATAAGACACTTTACGTGATTATTGGCATTCTTTTAGGTGGCATCATCGGCGTAGGTATCGTATTGGTTAAAGAACTAACTAACAATACTTATCGTAAGAAAGATGAACTTGAGGACGATTTTGACATTCAAGTTTTAGGCGTTATTCCTAACTTTGAAGTGAAGGAGGAATTATAATATGAAACTATTTGAAAAAAAAGAAACCGGTAATTATCAATACTTGGTCGCTAGAGATTCACCAAATTCATATGTAACAGAATCCTTGCAGAAGTTAATGGTTAACCTAGAATATGCAAATATTGACGGAAAATATAAAGTGATTCAGTTCACCTCTTCCATGCAATCAGAAGGTAAAACGACTTTAGTCTCTAATCTTGCCTATCTTTTGGCTCAAAGTGGCAAGAAAGTATTGCTTGTGGACCTGGATTTAAGAAGACCAAAAGTAAACCGCGTATATGGCGTAATAAACAAAAACGGTCTAACCGATTATTTATTAGGCAAAATCGAAAAAGCAAATTTAATTTCTCAATCAGAGGATAAAGTTGACTATATTACAACAGGTGAAAAAACCACCTCTGTTTCGAATGTTTTGCAATCTGAAAAACTCTTTAAGTTATTCCAAGAACTTAGAGGCGAATATGACTATATTTTAATCGATACACCACCTGTATTGGTTGTCAGTGATGCTTTATTTATTAACAAGATTTCAGACGGTATTGTTTTCGTTGTAGCTCATGCCAAAGCGAAAAAAGGGATGGTCAAAGAAGCCATTGGCGCACTCAATAAAACACAAACACCAATTATTGGCTTTTGCATGACACAACATAAAGTCCCTAAAGGCACACGATACGGATACACTTACAAATACTATGATTGATATTCATACGCACATCTTAAATGATGTGGATGATGGTGCATCCTCAATCGAAGAATCGATTGAGATGTTAAAAGAACAAGTGAAACAAGGGGTTACAGAGTGTATCCTGACGCCTCATTTTAAAAGATATAAAGAAGATAAAGAGAAATTTATTGATACACAGTTTTTGAAACTTAAAGATAAAGTCCAAGAACTAAATCTACCCATTCATTTATACTTAGGTAAAGAGGTATATTATCGGGATTCACTACTAGAACTAGATAACCTCCTAGCCATCAAAGATACACCATACGTATTAGTGGAATTCTCAACCAGAGTAGACCCACAAATAGATGAAGCGGTTTATAATTTGAAAGTTTTGAAGCTAAAGCCAATCATCGCCCACATAGAACGCTATAGTTATCTTAAAAAATCAGATTACTCCAAATTGAAGAAAACAGGCGCACTGATTCAGGTAAATGCTGCTGCGATTATTGGCAGTGAAGGTTTAAAAAGACGCTTTTTATCACGCTACTTATTGAAACATCAACTTGTTGATATCGTCGCTTCTGACTCACATAATATGTCGACAAGAAAACCTAACTTAAAAAAAGCCTATCAAAAAGTGTATAAAAAATATGGCCGTGCCTATGCCGAAAGACTCTTTTTGGAAAATCCTAAAAAAGTTTTAGATGCGATTAAATGATAAGCCAGCCTATGCTGGCTTTATGATTATATAAAGGGGAGAAAAATATGAATTTTGCGAACGACTTTTCAAAGACGTTTGAACTAGCAGATGACATTTTGTCGATTGGGGCCAATGCTAAAAAACGTAAAATTGTCTGTCCAACTTGTGTGGATGCAACCATCGGGGCACTTTTAGACGATGATGGCAAGCTGTTGGCTTTTGAGTCAATTGAACGCTTAAGATGTGAGATGGATTCACAAAAACTTAGGGCTTATCCACCTGTGGATGGCGGAGAACCTTTTAAGACAGCAGTCAGCAAATGGGTTTTTGGTAACCAATTTGACTTGATTGAACAAAAGTTTGTCAGAAAAGTCTTGGCAACACCTGGCGCTAGTGGGGCATTAAGTACTGTATTGGGTAATTATGCTGCCAAAGGGGACTTGGTGTTACTTCCAGATATTTTTTGGAGTAATTATCAGGCAATCATCCATCAAACAGGGGCAAACTATGAGACCTATCCGCTTTTCAAAGACAACCATTTCAACATGGAAGGCTTTGTTGAAAAGACGCTTGAAGTCGTAGAAAAAACAAAAAAACTCATTGTGTTGATCAACGATCCATGTCAAAATCCAACAGGATACTCGCTCACGCAAAATGAGCTTAAAAACATACTAAATCATTTGGATCAACTAGGTAAAAAACACCCAGTTATATTTATTTACGATATTGCCTATTTGGATTATGCAGATGAGTCTTTTGAAGAAACTAGAAAACGGTTTAGTAATTTTCTATCCATTGAGTCTAACATGTTAATCACAGTGGCATTTTCAGCTTCAAAGACGTTTGGCGTCTATGGACTTAGAGGGGGCGCATTGATTGGTCTTTCAAATGATAAAACCATCATGCAAGAATTCGAACGCATTTGTCTTTATAAGGCAAGAAGTACTTGGAGTTGTCCACCGACAACCCCAATTCAAATCATGAATCTTTTAGATAGCAATCAGGCAGACAAAAACGCATTTATCGAAGAGTTAAAGTGTGTAAGAAACTTACTTCAACAACGTGCTAATCTCTTTATGAAAGAGGCAAAAACATGTGGATTGGTAACCTATCCATACACCCATGGTTTTTTCGTAACCATACCATGTGAACACCCTACTGAGACCTATCAGTCGTTATTAAAAGATGATATTTTCGTTATTCCATTAAGTGGCGCTATTAGGGTAGCTTTAAGTGCTTTACCTATTAAAGACGTTTATGGATTGGCAAAATGCATTTTAGATCATATTAACTAAAGTTTGGAGAAATCCAAACTTTTTTTCATCATTAGGACATAGGCAAGAAATAGATAGTATCACACATTACGTGTTATAATGTCATTAGAATCATAAAACAAATAATACGTGAATGAACACAGTAAAAACACGACAATCAAAGCAATTTTTAAATCATACGTTGTACGATGTGTCTAGAAAGGAATAAGCATATTCGCTTTTAATAAACTATGAAAACATTGATTACCATATTTGGTTCCACTGGCGATTTAACGAGTCGAAAACTATTGCCAGCTATTGAAAAACTACTTAAAGAAGGATTGCTTGATAAAGAAACTAAAATCCTTGCAATTGGTAGAAGAGACTACCAAACTAAAGATTATCTTGACTATGTTTCAAAAAACACCAAAGTAGGCTTAGATATTGCCTTTTTAAGTCCTTATCTAGAATATTTCAAACTAGAAGTGGATCAGTTATCCGATTATCAAGCCTTAAAAACACATATCAGTCAGTATGAAACATCCTTTCGAAAGGTTTTTTATCTTGCGGTTGGACCTGACTTACTCAAAACAATTGCAACCAACATTGGAGACTCAAAACTGATTGAAAAGGGCGATGTTACAAGTTCCATCACGTTTGAAAAACCTTTTGGTCAAGATTTGACTTCGGCAAAGGAAATCAATCAGCTCTTATGGTCATATTTTGACGAGAAACAAATTTACCGTATTGATCATTATTTAGGTAAGGAAATGCTTCAAAATATATTAACTGTGAGATTTGCCAATAAAATATTCGAGGGAACTTGGAACAACGATTCCATTAAAAGTGTGAAAATCATTGTTAAAGAAACTGACACCATTTTATCCAGAGCACTCTATTATGACACAGCAGGCGCATTAAAGGATATGGTTCAATCCCACCTTTTACAAATGCTTGCTTTAGTAGCCATGGAAGTGCCACAAACTTATCAAAGTGAGGACCTAAAAAACGAGAAAGTTGAAGTTCTTGAAAAGTTAACTTTCGATATGGATTCACTGGTAATTGGACAATATGAGGGCTATTTAGATGAACCGAATATTCCGTCTGATTCAACCACAGAAACCTTCTTATTCTTAAAAGCATTCTGCAATACAAAGCGATTTAAAGGTGTGCCTTTTTATTTATTAACAGGTAAAGCTTTAGAAGAAAAAGAGTCAGTGATCATCATCGAATTCAATGAAACGCCTGAACAACATAAATGGGATTTACCATTAAAAACAAATAAGTTACATATTAAAATTGCCCCACTGGATGGGATTAGTTTGACATTGAACTCTAAGGTTCCTGGGCTAAGAAATGACGTTGAACAAGTAGATTTAGAGTATTGCATCGCCTGTAATTCTGTAGGCAACATGCCAGAAGCCTATGAAAAATTAATCTTGGATATGACCCAAGACCACAAATCACTGTTTACAAGGTGGGATGAAATAGAACTTTCATGGCAATTCATTGACGATCTTAGAAATGAAATAAAGCATCAAGATAAGAAACTCATTCGGTATAAAGATGCTAAAGAATTATATGATTTAATTAAACTAAAAACCGGGGAGGACTTTTAATGAAACTTTATGATATTTCTGTTTTAATATCGGAAGATATGACAGTTTATAAAAACTATGACTCTAAAAAACCTATTTTCAAGAACGTGTCTAACCATGACGAACACGGTCATTATGAGACAGATATCACCTTAAATGTGCATACAGGGACGCACGTAGATTTTAACCTTCACATGTTAAAAGATGGAAGCACCTCTTCTGGTGCAAAATTAGAAGACTATATCACAGAATGTAGAGTCATTGATTTGACACATGTTGAAGATGGCATCAGCAAAGAAGATTTATTACCCTTTGACATTCAAAAAGATAGTTTTGTTTTATTTAAAACCAAAAACTCATGGGATGACACATTTAACCCTAGTTTTATTTATTTAAAGCAAGATGCTGCAGCTTATTTGTCTGAAATAGGCATTAAGGGTGTGGGTATTGATGCTTTAGGGATTGAGCGTAGTCAAGAAGGTCATCCAACTCACAAACTTTTGATGAGCAAAAACATCATTATTTTAGAAGGCATCCATTTAAAAGATATAGACGCAAACACATACACCTTAATCACACTACCCTTGAAACTCAAAGGCCTAGATGCTTCTCCTGTTAGAGCCGTTTTAATTGGAGAATAAGAAACAGTTTTGTTTCTTTTTTTAAACAGGTAGGTTATTTTAAACACTTTTAAAAAAAGAATTTTCATGATTCTTGTAAGCGTTTTATATTGTATAATAGAGGGTGTAAGGAGTCTTATATGAAAACAGTAGATTTAAGCAAATATGGCAGACAGAAAGATCCCTTTTTCTTTGCTTTAGAAACAGTATTATTAGAAGATTTAAAGGAAGACTTATTTTTCATATGGCATGTGTTTGGTGCGGTGATTATAGGAAAGAATCAATTAATAGATACTGAAGTGAATCAAACTTATGTGAAAAAGGAAAACATCGATGTGTTTCGAAGACTATCTGGTGGTGGTGCAGTTTATTCAGATGAAGGTTGTATCAAGTATTCCTTCTTATCTAAAACACACAATAAAGATCAATTATTCAAAGAAGCTTTAATCAAAATCAAAAGTGTTTTTGACTCAATGAACATTGAAGTCACAGTCTCAGGTAGAAATGACATTCTTTACGGGGAAAAGAAGTTTTCAGGAAATGCTTTTTATCGGAATGAACATGGCTCATGCTTACATGGTACGATTCTTTACGATACCGATTTTGAGAAACTGGTCAAGTCCATTACACCCTCAAATGATAAGCTAATCTCAAAAGGCATTGAGTCTGTAAGACAAAGAGTCGTCAATATGAAAACCATTATTAACGAACCAATAGACTTATTTGAGAAGCGAATTGAATACACCCTAACCGATGGGGTTTATACCTTAAGTGCATCGCAAGAAAAAAGAGTTTTTGAAAAAATGAAAGAATTTTCTTTGAACGCATTCATTGAAGGGTTTAACCCACCCTATCAGTTTGTCAATAAAAAACGTTTTGATGCAGGTACGATTGGCATAAAAGTAGATGTGAAAAAAGGGTTGATTGAGGATATGGTGATTTATGGTGATTTCTTCAGTCTTGGTGACATAGAAGCCATCAGACAACTGCTTTTATTAACACCTTTTGACCTAATAAGCATCAAAGATAGATTGAGCACAATCAAGATAGACACATACATTATTGGATTAAAGAATGATGAGTTCTATGATTTATTCAAGGAGGGTTTGGATGGATATAAAGAAGACGTGTCTCTATGATAGACACCTTGCTTTAAAGGCAAAGATGACCGAGTTTGGAGGATTTGATATGCCTGTTAGTTATAAAGGCATACTCGACGAACACAAAGCAGTAAGAGAAAAATCAGGCTTATTTGATTGTTCTCACATGGGCGAATTACGTTTAAAAGGCAAAGATGCCAGACAGTTTTTAAACGATGTTTCTACCAATGATTTCACACAACTATCCGAGAACAAACTTTTATACACGCTCTTACTAGAACCTTCTGGTGGGGTTGTGGATGATTTAATGGTCTACATGATTCATTCTGATGAATTTTTACTCGTCGTGAATGCATCAAATGCGGATAAAGATTATGAATGGCTTAAGAAACATCTCAACGGATATGATTTAGTATTGGAGAATGTCTCTGGGTTTTATGGTCAATTGGCCATTCAAGGACCACAAGCAAAAGATTTTTTAGAAACCATCATCCCTGGTGTCAGTCAATTGCCTTTTATGCAGTTTGATTATTTTATGTTTAATAATGAGCGCATCATGATATCAAGAAGTGGGTATACCGGTGAAGATGGGTTTGAACTATATGCGTCTAATCCAACGACTGTAAAACTATTTGATCGCCTCACCTCTCTTGGCGTAACGCCTTGTGGATTAGGGGCGAGAGACACGCTTAGATTTGAAGCCGGACTCCCTTTGTACGGTCATGAGATCAATGGCTTTATTACACCACTTGAAGCTCAACTTGGTTTTTTCTGTAAACTAGATAAACCTTTCATAGGAAGAGACGTTTTAGCTGCTCAAAAAGAAAAGGGACTTGAAAGACGTTTGATGGGACTAGAATTACTTGAACGAAACATCGCTAGAGATGGCTATATTGTTTATCAAGAAGATGCGATGGTTGGCTACATTACCACGGGCTATATGATACCAAATACAAATCATTCATATGCAAACGTCATGTTAGATAAAAAAGTAAAAATCGGTTCAATCGTCACTGTAGAAATAAGAAATAAACGGGTTGAAGCAAAAATAAGAAATCGAAAATTCTATGAAAAAAAATACATTAAAGGAGCATAAAAATGGCTAAAATTAACAAGGAATTAAAATACACTCAAACACATGAATGGCTTAAAGTTGAAGGAAATTTGGCATTCGTTGGGATTACTGACTACGCGCAAGAAACATTGGGTTCAGTTGTTTTCGTGGATCTTCCAAGTATTGGATCAAGTTTTGATCAAAAAGAAGCTTTTGGCGCAGTCGAATCAGTTAAAGCGGCATCTGACTTATTGATGCCTATTAGTGGTAGAATCATCGATGTAAATCAGACTCCAATTGACAGCCCCGAGGTATTAAATGAAGATGCGTTCGAAAACTGGTTGATTAAAATAGAAATACTCGACTCTTCTGAATTGAAAACGCTATTATCTCATAATGAATATGAAAAGATCACTCATTAATTGATATGTTTAAATACTTTCCGCACACTGAAAAAGATATTCAGGAAATGCTTTTAAAAATCGGTGTAAAGACACTAGATGATTTGTTTCTGGATGTGCCAGAAAAACTGAAAAGACCAGATTACCAAGTGCCAAATGCAATGTCTGAACTAGAACTGAGAAGACATTTTAACGACATCGTTAAAGGCAATAAAGAATTGATCATCTTTAGAGGGGCTGGTGCGTATGATCACTACACACCATCCATTATTCCTCAATTGGTAAGAAGAGAAGAATTCTTGACCGCCTATACCCCCTATCAACCTGAAATTGCGCAAGGGACACTTCAGTATATTTTCGAGTTCCAAAGCATGATTACAGACTTGACTGGTATGGATGTGACCAATGCGTCTATGTATGATGGTTCAACTGCAGCAGCTGAAGCCATGTTCATGGCGGTTGCTCAAACAAAAAAACAAAAAATACTGGTTTCGAATACGGTATTTAATCATGTTTTAGAGGTGGTAAAGACCTATGCGTTTTATCGTAACATTGAAGTGGTGTTAGTCAATGAAAAAGAAGGCATAACAGACATTGACGACTTAAAACAAAAGTCGATTGATTCAGCGGGATTCATCAGTCAGGTACCTAACAAATACGGTATAATTGAAGACATTACACCTTTGAGTATGGTCATCAAAGAGGCTTCTGGATTATCGATTATTCACGCTGACCCACAAGTATTAAGCGTGATTAAATCGCCTAGAGAAATGGGTGCAGATATTGCTTGTGGTGAATGTCAAACTTTAGGCGTACCTCTGTCTTTTGGTGGTGCTTATATCGGTTATTTAGCGACCACTGACAAGTTATTAAGAAAAATGCCTGGACGCATTTGTGGAATCACGAATGACGTTGACGGTAAAAGAGGCTTCGTATTGACATTGCAAGCTAGAGAACAACACATCAGACGTGAAAAAGCAAACTCTAACATTTGTTCAAATCAGTCTCTAATGGCACTTTGGGTGACAATTTACCTTTCAATTATGGGTAAAAAAGGGCTAGAAGAAGTCAATGATCATTGTTACACTAACAGTCACTATTTAGAAGAAAAACTATTAGAGACAAAGTTATTCAAACGTGTCTATCAAGGTTTCTTTTTGAAAGAATTCCTCTTGGAAACAACGCTAGACATCGATAAACTCGAAACCTATTTAATCAAAAAAGGGTTTTTATCAGGATTGAAAGTGAGCGAAAACAAAATTTTGTTTTCGGCTACTGAGAAACGCACCAGACAGGAAATTGACGCGTTTGTCGAAGCGATAAGGGGGTTTTCTAAATGAAACCATATGATACCTTGATATTTGAATTATCGAAAACATCTAGAATAGGCGCTTCTTTGGGGACCAAAGTTTCATCAAACTATGATTTGCACAATCAGATTCCAAAAGAATTAAGAAGAAATATCCAAGCTGATCTACCTGAGGTTAGTGAACTTGATGTGGTCAGACACTACTCTAATGTATCTAGGAAGAATTTTGGAATCGAAACAGGCTTTTACCCACTCGGGTCTTGTACAATGAAATATAATCCTAAGATTAATGAAGAAATATCAGACTTAAGTGGGTTAAAAAACATTCACCCACTTCAACCGCAATCGACCACACAAGGATCGCTAAAAATCTATTTTGATACTGCTTATATGTTACAAGAACTTTCTGGGATGGCACAGTTTTCTTTAAACCCTTACGCAGGGGCTCAAGGAGAACTTGCAGGCTTAATGATTATGAAGGCATACCATCAAAAAAGAGGCAATGTTCATAAGACGAAAGTGATTGTGCCTGACTCAGCGCATGGAACCAATCCGGCTTCAGCAGCAGTAGCAGGTTTCGAAATCGTTGAAGTTAAATCTAATAAAGATGGCACTGTAAACATTAAATCACTTAAAGAAGCCTTATCAGATGACATTGCCGGCATTATGTTAACAAATCCAAATACCTTGGGTATATTTGAAAAAGACATATTAAAAATCAGTCGATTAATCCACCAAGTAGATGGATTGCTTTACTATGATGGCGCCAATTTAAACGCTTTGTTAGGATATGCTCGACCAGGCGATATGGGGTTTGATATCATCCATATCAACCTTCATAAGACCTTCTCAACACCTCATGGTGGAGGTGGTCCAGGCTCAGGCCCTGTTGGCGTTTGTAAGAAACTTAAACCCTTTTTACCAACACCAACGGTCACAAAGAAAAACCAGAAATACTATTTAGATACACCTAAAGACAGTATTGGGCATGTCTCTAGTTTTTATGGAAACTTTTCAGTCATAATTAAAGCATACAGTTTTATGTTGACTTTGGGGAAAGAAAACCTTTCTAAAGTTGGTGCACTTTCTGTCTTAAATGCAAACTACATTAAAGAATCGCTCAAAGACAATTATCATTTACCAATAAAAGGGTTGTGTAAACATGAAGTCGTGTTCGATGGTTTGGTAGATAAATCAACTGGCGTAACTACCTTAGATGTTGCAAAAAGAATGTTAGATTTCGGGGTTCATCCACCGACTATTTATTTTCCGTTAGTTTTTCATCAATCACTGATGATTGAACCTGTAGAAAACGAATCTAAAGAAACGTTAGACCATTTTATAAGTATCATGAATACCATTGCAGAAGAGGCAAAAACAAATCCGGAGTATCTCAAGAAAGCCCCATATACGACAGTGGTTAGACGTTTAGATGAAGTGTTGGCAGCGAGACAACCAAAGATAAAATACAAAGACTTACTATAAATAATAACGAGGCTGTAACGAAATATAATGGTTATAGACCTATATAACAAGAAAACCACCCTGGAAGCCCAGGGTGGTTTTTTGGCATAATTGAAGCATGAAAAGTCTCGGATTAATACAAGGATATTTAAACCCAAAACAGCTAAAAATAAAATTGACAGCTAGAATAATGCACGATACTGACTCTAAAAAAAGCAAAAAAAAGAAAGTTCCTCTTTGAGACAATATGGTTACCACACACATATCAATCGAAGGGAGCTTTCATGGTAAAACATAAAAAATAATGATGATTAACGATAAAGCAGACTCTTAAATTTGTTCGAAAAGCTTGATGAGGGCTGGGTATACACCAATGCCGTTTTTAGTATTCAAACCTGTGTGAATGACAGGGTTTAACAAAGCTTCATCAATGCCTTTATTTGCAATTTCTAACCCATATCTAAGGGTTGCGTTATTAAGCGCAATCGATGAAGTTTTAGGCACTGAACCAGGCATATTCGCAACACCGTAGAATAATACGTTGCCGACTTTATATATTGGATCGTCATGGTAAGTTACTTTTGAAAAGTTTGATATACCACCTTGGTCAATTGCAACATCCACAATGATTGATCCAGGTTTCATTTCATCTAAGTATTCATCTTTAATAAGTTTAGGAGCAGCATCACCAGGGATTAAAACAGCCCCAATCACCATGTCGCTTTCTAAGATACATTTTTTTAAGTTTTGTTGATTAGAGTAAAGTGTCTTGATTTTATTGTGATAAAGATCTTCCAATTGTGATAAACGTTTGACGTCTAGGTCAAGTACTGTAACATCCGCTTCAAGACCTACCGCCATTCGACAAGCATTTTGTCCAACAATACCGGCACCGATAATTGTAACCTTTGCTCGTGGTGTTCCTGGTAAACCAGAAATCAGGATACCAGAACCGCCATAAAAGGCTTCACTAAACTTTGCGCCTTCCAAGATAGAGAGTCTGCCAGCAACCATACTCATAGGTTCTAAACATGGCAACGTATGGTTGAGTTCCATCGTCTCATAAGCAATAGAAAGGACTTTTTTGGCTTTTAAAGCATCATAAAGTGGTTTGTTTGAAGCTAGATGCAAATAAGTATATAGAATTTGATTTTCTTGAAACAGATTATATTCTGATTCTAAAGGTTCTTTGACTTTTACAATCATGTCACTTTTTGACCAAACTTCTTTAGCATCTGTTACGATTTGACAGCCCAAATCCAAGTATTCTTGATCGGTAAAACCTGAGCCAATACCGGCTTCTTTTTCAATTAAAACGGTGTGACCAGACCTAACATACTCACCTGCTGCATTTGGAGTTAAGCCTACTCTAAATTCATATTTTTTGATTTCTTTTACACATCCTACAATCATAAATTCACCTCTTCATTTTTATTTTAACATAGCGCTATCTAATTGTTGCATAAAAAATGAAAACGTTTTTACACTGTGTTATTATTGAAGTGTGAGGTGGAAAAATGAATGAATTAAAATCAATTTGTTACCAAGAGTCAAAAGCATGTTATGAAGCGGATAGAGGGCAAGCTTATCAAAGCATCATTGAAGATGAACTGACCGCCATTATAAAAAAAGGATTTCAAATGTTACGGCTTTATGATGTATCAGAATTTGCTTTAAAAGTACTCGAAGTCATCGAAGAGAAACAATTACCTTTAAAAGTGATGTTAGGGGTTAGTTTTAAAGGTGAAGTGATAAATCAAAACACTTCTAATGGTGCTATTTTGAAAACAAAAGACATCATTTTTAACAAAAGAGAAAATCAAGCTAAAATAGAGGTGCTTATTGATTGTTCGAACCGATATGAATCGATCGTTAAACAGGTTTGTGTAGGTAATGATAACCAAACAGCTTGGACCATCAACATGGTCTCCCCTGTCGAGATTATTAAATATATACACATGGTAAAAAAAATGGTTAAACAGCCTGTTATTTATGCAGAAAATGCATACTTTTGGAATACTTCTTTGAAGAATATTGCTAAAGAAGTGGATATCGTGGGAATAAACCTGCATCCATATTTCCAAGATAAATCCGTTTCCGAAGCCCATTTGTATGTCGCTAGTTTCGTTGAGGCAACCATAGAGCATTTAAATAAACCCGTTATTATTACTGAAACCGGGTGGCCAAGATCCTCTTCAAACATAGAAAACCCCACAAACGTAGCTGACCAAATCGAGTATATATCAAATATGCTTGAATGGTCTAAAAAAACCAACATACAAACCTATTTTTATGAAGCATACGATACACATATTCAGAAAGATACCTACCCTTATCAAAACAAATTTGGTCTGATGAAAAAGAATACAAATTAGTAAAAGATAGCGTTTTCACAAAGAAATATTGAAAAATCCAAAAAACCCTAAAAAAGGCTTTGTTTAGCATTGACAATCTAAGAAATAAGCGTTTTAATAGAGGTGTAATCAAAGCGATTTATAAAAAAAATACCATTTGAGGAAATGTCAATGTTCAAGAGTCCGTACTTACAAAGAGTTTTTGAAGATGTAATGAAGAAAGATCCCTTTCAACCAGAATTTATTCAGGCTGTAGAGACTTTCTTTTTGTCGATGGATGAGTTAATTGTTCATACGCCAACAATCGAAAAACATGCGATTATGGAGCGTTTGATCGAACCAGAAAGACTTATCAAGTTTAAGGTTACATGGGTAGATGATAAAGGCAATACGAGAGTTAACCGAGGCTACCGTGTACAGTTTAATTCGTTGTTAGGTCCTTTTAAAGGCGGGTTAAGATTTCATCCTACCGTCAATGAATCTACAATGAAATTTTTAGGGTTTGAACAAACCTTTAAAAATGCACTAACAGGCTTGCCACTTGGTGGTGGTAAGGGCGGTAGTGATTTTAATCCGACTGGAAAGTCAGACGGTGAAATCATGAGGTTTTGCCAAAATTTCATGTTAGAACTATCCAAACACATTGGACCGGACACAGATGTGCCTGCGGGCGATATCGGAGTCGGGAATAGGGAAATTGGTTATTTATATGGCATGTATAAAAAAATCAAGAATGAGTCAAACGGTGTTTTAACAGGCAAAGGGCTTTCTTATGGGGGTTCTTTAGTTAGAAAAGAAGCCACGGGCTATGGCTTATGTTATTTTGTTTGTGAAATGTTAAAAACTTATAGAGGTGAGAGAATAGATGGTAAAAAAGTCATTATTTCTGGCTCAGGTAAGGTTGGATTTCATGCTGCAATGAAAGTGCATGATTTGGGTGGTATTGTCTGTGGTATGTCTGATGTCAAGGGGTTCATCTATAACCCTGATGGACTTAACATGGAATCTGTCAGTGAACTTTGTAGTAATGGCGATTTAACAACTAAATATAAAGATAGGCACGACTGTTTATATGGACCGAATCCTAAAGAATTGTGGCAGCAACCGTGTGAGCTTGCTTTGCCTTGTGCCATTCAAAATGAACTCGATTTAGAGGATGCTAAGGCATTGGTGAAAAATGGCTGTTACTTAGTAGCTGAAGGCGCAAATATGCCTTGTACATTAGATGCAGAAGACTATTTTTCTCAAAACCAAATTTTATTCGCCCCAGGTAAAGCTGCTAATGCAGGCGGGGTAGCGGTATCATTATTTGAAATGAGTCAAAATGCTTCACATTACCCTTGGAGTTATGATGAAGTCGATGACAAGCTAAAAGGCATTATGCGAGATATTTTTCTTAAAGCTTATACAGCTGCGAGAAAATACAAAAACCCATATGATCTGATTTCAGGTGCAAATATTGCTTCATTCTTCAGAATTTATGAAGCGATGATTGAAGAAGGTATTGTTTAAAGGATTGATTTGCTTGAAGCATCCTCATGTGTAGGATGCTTTTTTTATTAACAAAAAGCATCCATTTTATCTAAAATCAATACAAAATAATCAATTATGTGTTAAAATAAACTAAACAAGAGGTGGTATTTTGTACAAAGCGATGATTTTTGATATGGATGGTACCTTAATAGAAACTAATGGGTTGGTGATGGATTTGTTCACCAATCTTTTGGAAGTACATCCTTCAAAAGTTAAAATAAAATCGATGGATACACATACTTTAGAGAACAAGCATTACGAAGAAATCCTTCGTATTCTTTACC
The DNA here is from genome assembly GCA_034006765.1 of Acholeplasma sp. Lineage (GTDB taxonomy): Bacteria > Bacillota_I > Bacilli_A > Acholeplasmatales > UBA5453 > Paracholeplasma. Next base: position 34,890 of record JAVESF010000009.1, read on the forward strand.
CTGATTATAACCAAACGCATTTAGACGCGTTGTTTCAAATACATGAAAGAATCATCCATAAACATTTAAAACTAAGACCTAATTTATTACAAACCCTTGAATCTTTAAGGGAAATGGGGCTTAAATTATACTGTTTGACGAATAAAAATAGAAAGATAGCAGTCAATCAACTCGCAGGTTTATGTATTTATCATCTCTTTGATGGCATCATTACGTTAGAGGATGTTGAAAGACCAAAACCTGACCCAGAAGGCCTCTATAAGTTGATGCTAGAAAAGAAATATAGCAAGCATGAGATGCTTTTTGTGGGTAGCGGCATGAATGATGGTATTTGTGGTAAAGAAGCGACTATCAAAACCGTTTATATGAACCATGATAAAGACGATTCAAAGACGATCTATTTTAATGACGTATTAGAGTCTTTTGACAAGCTTATCGAGTATGTCAAAGACTATATGCCAGCAGGCAGGATTAACATTACAAAGAAAGCATACATCACGATGTTACAACTCACAGATTTGTCGTTAGGCAACCCAGTTAATGATGCTAAAACAAAACGGTTACTAACAAGAATCATCCACAATGAAAAACCAGACTTGATTGTTCTAACAGGTGATCAAGTTGCTCAAGAAACATCATTGTTGAGATATCAAGCGTTAATAGTATGCATGGAGGCGTTTAAGACGCCTTGGACTTTTGTTTTTGGCGATCATGAATATCAAAATTTATCTGATTTTAACGCATTTGAACAACTGTTGAAAACGGCCAAATATTTGATATTTAAGAAAGGGTCCAGTAGTATGGGACTATTCAACTTTTTTATTGAGATTAGAAGTGAACGCAAAACAAACGGACTACTCTTTTTTATGGACTCTCATATTAAAGACGTTTACCTTATTGAAAAACAACTAAAAACAGGCGTAGGCAGTATTAAAGAAAACCAGTTAAAATGGTACGATAAAGTAGTGAATCAATATCATTTTGATTATGAAAAAATACCTTCAAATCTCATTTTTAGTCACATACCTCCTTATGAGTTTAGTGAAGTTCTAAAAGAAAACAAAGACAGTTATCAGGGTCTTTATTTAATGACGCCAAATACGCCGCCAATTAAAAGTAAACTAATTGAGTATTTAAAAAAACAACGCGCTTTAGGCTTTTTTGTGGGGCACGATTGCTATAATGATTTTCAGTTTTATAACGAAGGTGTTTTATTCGGATATGGTAGAACGACAGGTTATAAAGCAAATGACACTCATGAGATTAAGCGTGGTGGAAGGGTCATAAAACTTCAAAAAAGCGGTGTTTTATCGACCTATATTACGAACACGTAATTATTCGACATTTTAAGAAGCCTTATAGGGTTTATATGCTGAAATAAATTGATTTATCCTGTGGTTTATTATATCATTATTGTACTGGAGAGATGTATGTGCTAAAAAAGATCATTGTCGTATCAAATAAATCTGATTCAGACATCAAATGGCTGGATAGTTTCGACGAGTCAGTCATTTTAAATGGGCTGAATGCAGTTGAAATAAATAGTGTTAAAGATGCAAAAAAACTGGGTAGAATTCTCTATAAACACCAGTTATTTGATATCTTTATTTTTTCACGTTCAAAGCTTTGCTTAAGAACGATTCATAAAATTTACCCGTATGCTAGGTTAGTCTATATGCCTGATACGTTTAATGGTTTACCCGATTTATCTAAACAAACCCTAAGTAATCATTCTAATGCCGTTTGTTTGAAGGCTCAAGGTGTGACAAGTCAAATGGTTAGAAGACTTAAAATGTACGGTCTAACGGTATTTGTCAAAGTGGAAAAATCAATAGATAGTTATCAAGCTGTCTTATCAGGTGTAGATGGGATTGTTGGACCAAATATATCTAAAAAAGACATTTTCCTTAAAGGTGATTTTGCCTTTACGCCATTTGTGATTGCCCATCGTGGGTTACACAAAGATACCCAAGAAAACAGTGTGCTTGCGGCTCGAAAAGCGATTGAAGCACATGCGGATTTTATCGAACTTGATTTTCACATGACCAAAGATAGACATATCGTTGTGAATCATGATGAAACGTTGGGAAGAACCTATCAAAAAGACTATGTTATAAGAAGAGATACTCTTAAGTCTTTACAAACCGTAAAAATGACTTATAAAGGTGTAGTAATGGAAGAAACCATCCAAACCATTAGAAGTTTTCATAACCAAATTAACGACTCTGATGTTCAGTTGCTTTTAGAGTCTAAAACTTCAAGTGGTAAAGCGATTAGGCGTTTAAGAAATGCCATAAAAGATATGGATAAACCGCCGCTTTTGATGAGTTTTTATCCGTTTGCATTAGTAAACTTCAAGAAGTATGCTAAAGAGTTTAGCAGAGGATTTATCATCGATCTTAATTCGAGTCAAATGAGTATTCCTGACATCATTAAAATCGCTAATAAATATAACCTTGTCTTCCATCCATATCACATACACAAAAAACAAAACTTGGTCGAAATACTTAAGAAACGGGGCATCATGTATTGTCCATGGGGTATTTCTAGCGATCACGATCTTAAGTATGCGTTTTTATCAGGATATTATGGCATCAATACCGATGAGTCTGATCGTTTCAAAGACATTGTTAAGTATTTTAACGTACAAACAAAACATACTTACCACATAGGTGATGTGCTAGAAATTGAAGGCGTCTCTGATAAAATGACGCGTATAAAAGGTGCGATTGAGATTCTGTTTGATAACCCAACTGGTTTGGTGGTTTCAGACAATCAAATCATCGGTGCCACTCATGAAGGTACTGCGCATGTTTATGTGACCTATCATGTCAAAACCGAACTGGTTGAGTACACGCTTGTGTCGGACTTAATGACAATCGAAGTGGTGGGATAAGACCATGTTTAGAATCTATTATCATAACGTTTCTGGGTTTAAAAAAGTCGATGAGGGGCTAGTTTTAGAAAAATTCAATCCGATTGCTTTTGACGGACTATCGGAAAAAGGAAAAGGAAACATCCACAGTTTTCATGGTTCAGAGCTCAGGTTCTGTATAGAAGAACCGATTGAACTCGTTTTAGGTTCATTTGGGACATCAGAACTCATGATTTACTATGGCGACTACCAAGGTGAGTTATACACTTTTGCGAATGAAATTACACTTAAAATCAGTCCAAAATTCAAAGAGAGTGATATAAAGAAACTACTGCCGTTTCACAGGTTTCATCCAAGTGTCATTCGGGTTATCTTCAAGGAATCTTTAATCATTAAATCTCTTAAAGGACAAACTGAAATCCCAGACAGGCGTCTAATGCCTAATAAGAAATATTTGGCTTATGGCACTTCAATCACACAAGGCAGAAGTAGTTTTCTTCCAGACATTAATTACCCACTGATTATAGGTGAAAAACTTGCTTATGATACCTATAACATGGGGATGAGTGGGTCTTGTTATATCGAGAAGATTTTAGTAGATCAAATGCTAATGAACCAATTTGATTTAATCACACTAGAGTTATCAGTTAATATGATCGGTGATGGTTTTGGTGTTGATGTATTTGAAGAGCGTTTATTCTACTTATTAAGTCAAATTGAGCAGACACAAAAAAACTGTCTTGTCATTGGTATGTCAGTGCTAGACAACTGGCGAATGTATGGATTTGATCAAAATAGAGGGCATAAAACCGATGTTTTAGCGTTTAGGGACTGTTTTAAAGCAGTGATTAGTAGGTTTCCTAATTTCATCTATATAGATGGCAAGGATGTATTATCTAAACATCATCTTTCGTATGATTTGATTCATCCGGGACACTATGGGATGATTGAAATAGCGAACCACATCATAAACGTTATTGAAAAGACACTTTAATGTGTCTTTTTTTGCGTATATAAGGAAAAAAAATGAATTTTATGTTATAAATGTAGTGGAGATGTGATAATAATGAGTATGGAAACACGATATTATGAGGCATTAAGTTACCTCACATTAAATGTAAAAGAAAAGAACGTTCACGAAGGTGTACGTTTATTGGAATCCTTGGCGCTCGATGGGTATGCAGATGCTTTTTACCATCTAGGTAGAGCCTATGCAATAGGTGAAGGCGTAACCATGGATGTAGTAAAAGCAAAAGCGCTCTATGAATCCGGCATGGCGTTAGGTAGTCTCAAATGCTTTTATGGATATGCTTTGTTGCACACAACTGGATACGGGGTCTTACAAGACGAACGTACAGCCAAAGATTACTTTGAAGCGGGATACTTAGGGTTACTTGAAGAAGCGACGCTGGGTGATCCTATTGCCTTGTATATCATAGGCAGTTATTACTACCATGGTTTTTATGTTAAAAAATATGTAGCAACCGCTATTGAATACCTAGAAAAATCAGCAAATTTAGGATATTCCGAAGCTCAATTCCTTTTAGCTTCGGTCTATGAAGGTCTAAAAGCGGATGTTCAAAGATATGATGTGATTTTTGATCATTATGCTAAGGCTGCCCAACAAGGTCATGCCTATGCTCAATATGCTTTGGCATTGTTATACATAGAATCAGACATCGTAAAAAAAGACTATATGGAAGCAAAAAAGTGGTTGGAACTTTCCAGTGCGCAGCACCACTACTTAGCTTTGCATACATTAGGTCTGTTTTATTATGAAGGTGAATTCGGGAAAAAAGATTTTGATAAAGCGTTTGAATATTTGAAAGAATCCGCGGATTTAGGGTACGCAGATAGTCAATATTATGTAGGCTTGATGTACAAAAACGGACAAGGTGTAGCCAAAAATGCAGATGAAGCAGTGGTTTACCTTACACTAGCTGGCAACCAAGGAGATATGAATGCACAGTACCATTTGGGTGTCATGTATTTTCAGTTTAAGGGAAAAACTTATTACGATAAGGCTTTCTTTTGGCTCAATAAAGCAGCACAACTAAAACATCCTTATGCGCAATATAATTTGGGGGTTATGTATCAAAATGGTGATTTTGTCGCCCAAGATTACGAAAAAGCATCGGTGTTTTACCGTCAGGCTGCAGAAAAAGATGTTTTAGGCGCGATGTTTAATTTAGGCATTTTATATGTCAAAGGATTGGGGGTACCAAAAAGTGAACAAACTGCCATCCATTATTGGAAAAAAGCAGCAGATTTGGGACATGAACAATCTAAAATCTATTTAGAATCTACTTTAAAATTCAAAGAAACACACAAGGAGTAACAAATGACTATAATTAGAAAAACAATTCATTTAGAGTCTTTGAACCGAAACGCTATTTGTTCGGTGATGTTGCCAAAAGCGTATGACAAAGATTATAAGTATCCTGTGTTACTTATGCAGGATGGTCAGAATCTTTTCGATGATAAAGAAGCGTCATTTGGTGTGTCTTGGGGCTTAGAAACTATATTTGATCATACAGAAATGCCTGATATAATTGTTGTAGGTATCAGCTGTGCCAACGGGTTGAATAGATTAGACGAATATAATCCGTTTATTTCTAATCCGTTTATGTTAGACGGGCAAAAACGTATTACAGGTGGGAAAGGTGACCTTTATATTCACGATCTCATTGATATTGTCATTCCGCTATTGAATAAATCTTACTGCATTAACTTAAATGATGTATCGATTGCGGGGTCTTCAATGGGTGGGTTAATTAGCCTTTATGCTGCGTTAAGATATCCTAAAATATTTAAGCATGCAATAGGTCTATCTAATGCTTTTTGGATAGCTGAAAAAGAGTTAATAGACTTTATTGAAAAAGTTAAATCTAAACCTAAAGGCATGATATATCTAGATACTGGTGATTCAGAAGATAAAGATGATTTTACTTACTTAGAATCTAACAGAAAGGTCTATAATGCGCTTGTTCAAAAAGGGGTTTCTGTCGTTTATAAAGAAATCAAAGAGGGCATTCACCACGAATCAAGTTGGAGAACTAGAATTAAAGATATCATCAAATTAATATATGCTTAAAAAAAGCATTTGGACTAGAATCCAAGTGCTTTTTTTTGAGCGATCATCTGTGATTTTGACGTTTATGCAGCAGCAATCAGCTTAATAATTTCGATCATAATGTCTACAGCTTGTTCCATTTGATTGATACTTGCGAACTCATAACGACCGTGAAAATTGAATCCACCAGTTCCTAAGTTTGGACATGGTAAGCCCATGAAGGTCAATCTTGCGCCGTCTGTACCACCTCTGATTGCTTCACAGTGAGGCACTAATCCGTTATTAGAAATGGCTTTTTTCGCCAACTCAACTGGCATCATATCGTTTTTTAGCACTTCATACATATTGAAGTAACTATCTGTAATGGAAAGCTTAACCGCTTCATATCCGTACTTTTTGTTTAAAAAGTCGGTTATGTGTTTGAAATCTTCTTTCTGTTGATTGAATTTTGACATGTCGTGGTTTCTAATGATGTATTGCATGCTTGCTTCTTCAACGGACCCTTTTATGTGGCTAAGGTGATTGAATCCCTCTTTTAGCTCAGTGTAAGCAGGGTTTAAGAAAGTAGGCAGTAACTGATGAAATTCAAATGCAATGTGCATGGCATTGATCAGTTTATTTTTTGCAGAACCGGGATGAATAGACTTACCTACAAAATCGATGTTAGCAGTAGCAGCATTGAAATTCTCATATTCGATGCCACCAATTAGTGAACCATCCATCGTATAAGCAAATTTTGCTTTGAAGACATTAAGGTCAAATAAATCTGCACCTCTGCCGATTTCTTCATCAGGGGTGAATCCAATATAGATATCTCCATGTTCAAAAGGATTTTGAATCATAATTTCAACCATCGTCATAATTTCGGCCACACCAGCTTTATCATCAGCGCCTAGAAGCGTATTGCCGTCTGTTACGATAATGTCGTCGCCGATGACTTGTTCTAACGCATCAAAGTGAGAAGGGTCCATCGATAACTTATCATTTAAGATAATTGGAGAACCGTCATAGTCCTTAATGATTCTTGGACTCACGTTATTGCCAGGCGCATCAGGGCTTGTATCCATATGTGCGACAAAACCAATTGGGGTAATGGCTTTCTTAGAATTTGATTGGATGAATCCGTAGACATAACCGTGGTCATCCATATAAGCATTCTTAACGCCAAGTTCAATCAATTCTTCTACTAATAGTTTGCCTAAGTCTTTTTGTTTAAGTGTAGATGGACAAGTTTCTACATTTGGATCAGATTGTGTATCAATAGATACGTATTTTAAAAATCTTTCTACAAGTGTCATAGTATCAATACCTCCATAACTATTATATAACAAAACAAAGGGTTTTCTGCCCCTTTAATGACCACCAAGCTTAAAATTAAAAAGTTCAATGTTAAAATACCTAAAACTGCTGATTACGAGTATAAAAAATTAATAAAATCAATTTTGATATTAATAAAATCAATTTTTTGTTGACAAAATATAAACTCACCTCTATAATACAGGTGTTGGGAGTGATGGAATGAAACAGTATTCAATCAATCAGGTTGAAAACAACCAAATCAGTGTCAATGAATATTTAAGACAAAAAGCAGTGCTTTTAAACCCTTATCGGTTTAAGAAAGCAAGTGGACTTAGAATGGTTTTCATGAAGAATCAGTATTTATTTTTATCACCAAAAATCCCTTTTTGGATATTAAAAGGCTTGAAGAGATTTTTAAAGCGTTTTGAGAACAATCAGTTTTTAGAACTATCTGATAAAAGTCTTAAAGACGTTATAAACCTATTAAGCGCACTTGGAAAAAACAATTTGATTCTAGAGGTAGAATCAGCTAAACAACAATTCAGATTTGAAATTTGGGGCGCATGACCCACTAAAAAGGAGTATCATTATGAGAGATATAACAAAAGTATTCGAATTATTAGGTGCTGATTTAGTCATCACAGAAGTTCAAAGTAAACAAAAAGATGTGACCATTCGTGGAGAGTTTCAATTGTCAAAGTTTGATTATTTAACCAAGGAACAACAATACTTTATCGAAGTCTTTATCAAGAACCAAGGTAATATCAAACAAATCGAGAAAGAATTAGGCATTTCTTATCCAACTGTTAAGAAAAACTTAGAAGATGTTTCACAGGCTTTGGGTTATAAAGTTGAAACCCCGAAAGAAGATGAAAAACGCATAGATATTTTTGAAAAAATACGTACGGGAAAACTGTCAATCGAAGCAGCAGAAGAATTATTAAAGAAACTAAAATAGGGAGAAAAAAAGATGAGCGACAAATTGAAGGTATTAGAAATGTTAAAAGAAGGCATTATTACGGTGGATGAAGCAGACCGTCTCTTAAAGGCACTAGAAAGAGAGTCGGACGATGAACCGAAAGTGGAAGTCATCGTACCGAAATATAAGACGGATCCAAAAAACTTAATGTTTAAGGTTCGCATCATTTCTGCAGATGGTGATAAAGTAAATGTGAATTTGCCATTAAAATTTGCCAAAGCTGCACTGAAAAATGGTAAAATAAATCTTGGTAACAGTGAAGTGATGGATAATATTGACATAGAAGCCATTATTGAGATGATTGAAGAGGGTCAAATTGGTGAAATCGTTGATATCAGTAGTGCAAATGGAGACATTGTAAAAATCGTTATCGAATAAATATAAGAAAGTTAGGTTAGATCGTTATGGTATTTGGAAAATACATGAATAAATATTACTTAAAGTATTTTATACCATTGTTACTAGGGGTCATCACCTTAATATATGTGGATACTGTACAAGTAGAAATTCCAGCAATCATTTCTAAGATGATTGATGGATTTGATGAGAATACAATCACTAAACAAATGTTTAATGACAGTTTAGTTAGATTGATTTCAATTGTTTTAATTATGGTGGCTGGACGCTTCTTATGGAGAATATTCGTTTTCGGATCAGCGAGATTCATTGAAAATGATATAAGAGTAGCACTCTTCAATAAGTCTTCTGAACTTGGCATTGATTACTATGCCAAACATAAAGTTGGCGGTATCATGACATATTTTACAGCCGACTTGGATGCAATCAGACAAGCATTTGGTCCTGGAATCCTGATGTTAGCGGATTCTTTGGCTTTAGGGTCAATTGTCGTCATTCGTATGGCACAACTATCTCAAACGATGACATTAATTGCTGTCATCCCAATGGCATTATTAGGGGTAGTGGCAGTATTTGTTTTAAAACGCATGAGATTAAAGTATAAGTATCGTCAAGAAGCTTTTGAACAGATGAACGACTTCACTCAAGAATCTTTTTCTGGGTTCTCAGTGATTAGAGCCTTCGTCAGAGAAGTGAAAGAAGCGTATTTCTTTAAACTGAAAAATGATCATTTTTATGAGAAACATATTGATTTTGTCAAAACGATGATTTTTGTGAACATCATCATCAATATTTTCATTAATCTAACAATCTTGACCATCATCGTTTACGGGGCTTTCTTAACGTTGACAACTGGTTTTACGCCAGGAGATCTCACTGAATACTTTACCTTATTTACTTTGCTTATTTGGCCGGTTATGGCATTATCACAGTTTGCTGCCATTAGCAGTCAAGCTCAAGCAAGTAAAAAACGCATTTCAGATTTTTTAGATGAACCGATATTAATTAAAGATGAAGATGATGTTGTTGAAAAACCAATTTTGGGCGGGATTCAGTTTAGTAATCTTGATTTTGCTTATCCTGATGACCCTGATAATCCGGTATTGCATAATGTGTCATTTAGAATCGATTCCGGTGAAATGGTTGGGATTCTTGGTAGGACAGGTAGTGGGAAAAGTACACTTGTCGATCTACTCTTACGCCTTTACAACATTAAACAACAGGCTTTATTTTTAGATGGCAATGACATTATGCAATTGCCATATAGACATGTAAGAAAACACATTGCTTATGTGCCACAAGATAATTTCTTGTTTTCTGAAACACTAAAAAATAATATTGGGTTTAGTGAAGAAAATATATCGCTTGATAAAGCTTCATATTATGCAAAACTTGCAGATGTACATGAAAACATCGTCGAGTTTAAAGAAGGTTATGAAACAGAAATTGGAGAACGTGGTGTAACTTTATCTGGGGGACAAAAGCAAAGGGTATCTATCGCTAGAGCCTTAGCCAAGGATGCCCCAATCCTAATTCTAGATGACTCTGTGTCTGCTGTTGATACTAAGACAGAAGAAGCCATCATCAAAAATCTAAAAAAGATTAGAGAAAACAAAACAACCATCATCATTGCACATAGAATTTCAACCGTTAAAAAGATGGACAAGATCGTGCTTTTGGATAATGGTCATTTATTGGATGTTGGCACACATGATGAATTACTGAGTCGTTGTGAACTTTATCAAGAAATGGTTAAAAAACAAACATTAGAACAGATGGTGGGTGGGGACATATGAGAGACTTTCAAGAACAAACCATAACCAAAACCGACCGTTCTATTATTACTAGGTTGGTAAAATATGCCAAACCTTTCACCAAAGACTTCATTATTTCTGCCTTTTTGATGTTAGGAGATGTAGCGGTTTCTGCATTAGGGCCGATTCTTATTGGGTTATCAATCCAAATCATTGGTAGAGACGCGAGTATTTCTTCAAAAATGTTTCAATTTACTTGGGTGGGCACCATATTTTTGGGGATTATTGCAGCGGTTTCTGTGATCATTTACTATCAAAACTGGCTATTACAAAGAGCAGGACAAAAGATTGTTTACGATATTAGAATGGAAGTGTTTAACCACATCCATACACTGTCAAACAATCAAATCAATCAAATTCCTGTTGGGAAACTGGTCACGAGGGTTACGCATGATACCAACACGTTATCCGAAATGTATTCGAGTGTCATCGTTTCTCTTCTCAGAAATTCACTAATGATGGTTACCTATTTCGTCATTATGCTTATATTCGATTACAAATCGACTTTAATGATGTCATTAATCTTTCCATTTGTCATTATTGCGACGATGATTTTCAGAAAACTTTCAAGAAAGTCGTACCGTAATGTTAGAAATAGAGTTTCCAACATCAATGCGTTTTTGTCAGAAAACTTGTCTGGGATGAAATTAACACAAATCTTCAACCAGGAAGACAAGAAAAAACAAGCTTTCAAAATTCAAAGTAAAAATCTTAGAAAAGCCTATTTTAATGAACTGATGGTGTTTGCTATCTATAGACCTTTGATGTTTTTATTCTCAATGGTTGCGACAATCATCATCCTATACTACATCGGTAACGATATATTATCGCTAATTGAAAACAACGCATCACCTACCTCAATCATCATTAAAATTAGCTTGTTGGTCACAATGTATCAATATGCTAAAAGCTTATTTGAACCTGTTCAACAACTAGCAGAACAGTTTAATGTTTTACAAAGTGCGTTAGCATCAAGTGAAAAGATTTTCGATGTATTGGACACTGTACCAGAAATCCTAGATGAAGAGGATGCCATTGAACTAAACAATTTCAAAGGCGAAATAGAATTTAAAAATGTTTGGTTTCAGTACATTGAAGACGAATGGGTTTTGAAAAACGTTTCGTTTAAAGTGAATCCAAACGATACCGTTGCATTTGTTGGTGCGACCGGTTCTGGTAAGACAACCATCATGAGTTTAATTGTCCGAAATTATGAAATTCAGAAGGGTCAAATATTGATTGATGGCATTGATATCAAGAAGATTAAACGAACAAGTTTGAGAAAACATATAGGTCAAATGCCTCAAGATGTTTTCTTATTTACCGGTACGATTGAATCCAACATTACCTTAAACAATGAATCTGTTTCAAAAGATAAAGTCATCGAATCAGCCACTTATGTGGGGGCCGACTCATTTATTGACCGTCTTGATGATGGTTATCTTCACGTAGTCCGTGAACGAGGCAATAACTTCTCAACAGGACAAAGACAGCTTCTGAGCTTTGCACGAGCCCTAACCTATGAACCGACGGTAATGATACTCGATGAAGCAACAGCCAACATTGACTCAGAAACAGAATCATTAATTCAAGAGTCTCTAACGAAAATGATGCAACTGAATACGATGTTAGTCGTTGCCCATAGACTTTCAACCATTCAACATGCCGATAATATTATCGTTATGCAGAAAGGTGAAATCAAGGAAATGGGAAAACATCAAGATTTACTTAAACAAAAAGGTTTGTACTATAAGCTATATCAGCTTCAATATGAATCTAAATAATACTAGAAAAAGCCTTTGTTTTAGGCTTTTTTTTCATCGAAAAAAGTCAATTTTGAGTTATACTATTAACAAGGAGGCGTAAAGATGAAAAAAAACTATTCCACGTTAACTTTAGATCAAAAGAAAGCCTATTTACTTGAGCTTCACGCCTTTGATTTAAAAGAACTCTATGAATCTTTAGATGAAGATACACAAAAAGAACTATTCGACTTACTAATGGATGATCAAAAAGCAGACTTATTGGCCTATTTGAATTTAGAAGATGCCATCGAAATTGTTGAGGAACTAGATACAAATGAACAAGCAGACATTTTATCTGAGATGGAACCTGATGATGCGATTGATATTCTAAATGAATTAGAACCCGATGAGTTAGAAGCTCTAATGGATAAACTTGAACCAGAACTGAAAGAAGACTACTATTCACTCGCTGGATACGAAGACGATGAAACAGGTTCAATCATGACCAATAGCTACCTAGAAGTATCACTGGATATGGAAGTCAAATCGGTTATGAAGTATTTGATTGAACATGCGCCATTAGTTGAAACGATTAATAAACTCTATGTCGTCGATAGACATGAAACATTTATCGGGGTTTTGCCGCTTAAGAAACTGATTAAGGCGAAGTCTCCAAGTTACGTTAAAGATTTATATGAACCAAGTTTATTCGTATATGATAAAGACGATAAGGAATTATCAGTTGACTATATCCAAGAAAATGGTTTAAATTACTGTCCAGTTTTAAACGAAAGAAACGAATTGGTAGGTATTATTTCTTTGGACGACGCCATCGATACTTATGAAGAAGAAATGATTGAAAATTTCCAAAAAATGTCAATTTTAAATGAGGAAAATGATGAAACACCATTTAAAAGTGCTTTTAAAAGATTGCCTTGGCTTGTGATTTTGTTACTGTTGGCAATGCCAATTGCTAGATTAGCATTGTCGTTTGAGTCTATCCTACAAACTTACACGATTATCGTCATTCTTCAACCACTAATCTTATCTATGGTTGGGAATGCTGGTACTCAGACATTGACATTTAGTTTGATTATGTTATCTGATGACGAGCCAAAAGAAGTGGTTAGGAAAAATCTTTTCTATGAAGTTTTGTCAGCAATTTTATCTGGGTTTTTACTCTCAACAATCTCTTTTATAGTCACCATCTTATTTATATTAATTAATCCATCATTAAACCAAAATCCTTTTGTATTTGGGAGTGCGGTAGGGCTATCTGTGTGGGTTGCGATTACCGTTGGAACCCTGTTTTCAAGTCTAATTCCGATTGGTATAAAGAAAATCGGGTTGGACCCATCGTCGGCATCTGGCCCATTAATTACAACCATGATTGACATATCAACAATCGTGATTTACTATGGCATTGCCAGTCTTTTGGTGGGGGTATTTTTATGAGAATGCTCAAATCAGTTATGTCAACAGATTTTATGACTTTAGAGGTTCAAATGGATGTTAAAGAGGCCATGAAAAAAGTCATAAATCAATCAACAGATGCCTCTTTAATCGACGTTTTATATGTTTTAGACTCGAAAAATAAGTTGATCGGTGTTATAGATTTAAAGCAATTAATTATCGCGAGGTCACCGTTAAAAATAAGCGATTTGATGGTTAAAAACTATCACTATGTGTTGGACACAGACCCAATCTCCAAAGCCATTGACACAGTTCAAGATTACGACAGGGACATGATACCAATCTTGAACAAACACCATCAAATTATAGGGGTCTTAACAGCAGAAATAGCACTGGATTTACTGGCAGATGAAACTTTAGAAGACTTCCATAAACTGGCTTCACTTAATGAGTATGATGTTCATTCTAAACCGATATCTAGGAGCAAAAAACGTCTTCCATGGTTGATTATTCTCTTAGGATTATCGTTGATTACAACATCGGTGCTCTCATTGTTTGAATCAACCATTCAAAAGGTCATATTGCTTATTTTATTTCAACCAATGATATTAGGGGCTGCGGGGAATATTTCAACGCAATCTTTGGCTAAAACCATTTTGATGATCAGTGATGATGCGCAAAGCGATTTAAGAAAACATGTCATTAATGAACTTTTAATTGGGCTAATCAATAGCTTGATGATTGCGTTAACGGGTTATCTATTTAGCCTCGCTTTTCTTTATTTCTTCGAAGGTGGGTTTACGGTAATTAATCTAAGTATTGCCCTAACAATTGCTTTGACATTATGGCTCGCTTTGTTGGTAGGCGCGATTACAGGTGCATTTATACCTTTGATACTTAGAAAGCTTAAATTTGACCCCTCCGTCGCATCGGGACCGTTTATGACAACACTTAATGATGTCATATCACTTTTAATCTATTTTTCACTTGCTACATTATTTATACTATAGGAGGCATTAACACATGAATTATTTAGAAACATATTTAAGTTTTAGAGAAAAAAAACAAGCATATAACTATGCGATGTGGCTAATCTCTTGGGATCAAGAAACAGAAGCACCTAAGCAAGCAATGGCCTATCGCAGTAAGCAAATTGAAATGCTATCGACACTGGCTTATGAAGTTGAGACTGACCCTTTAAGAATAGAAGCCATCGATAAGCTTTCTTTAGACAATACGTTATCAGTAGAAATGAAACGTGAAATCTACTTAGTTAAAAAATCTCTGGATGAAATAAGAAAAATCCCTAAAAAAGCATACATTGATTTTCAAGTTTTGTTGTCACAAGCCGGTCAAATCTGGGCGGAATCAAGAGAAAAAAATGACTTTGAAGGCTTCATGCCTACCTTAGAAAAAGTGATTGATTTTCAAAAAACAATGATCAAATATCTAGAGACTGATACATTAAAAGGGTATGATGTGCTATTGGATATGTATGAACCGGGTATGAAAACAACGGATTACGATGTGTTTTTTGAAACACTAAAAGAAAAGTTGGTGCCTTTTGCCAAAAAAGCAGCATCCATCAAACAAGTGTTTCCAAAGACCTTGAAGAGGGCTTTTCCCAAGGATAAACAAAAAGTGTTCAATCAGTACTTACTAGAAGTCTTTTCGTATAATATGGACCAAGGTGTCTTAAAAGAGTCACAACACCCATTCACTTCAGGGGTAGCAAGCGTTGACACGAGAATTACGACCAGTTATCATGATGATGTTAGAAGTGCAATCTTTTCAACCATTCATGAAATGGGACATGGCATATATGAACAGCAAGTGAATAAAGACTACGACAATACTGAATTGAATGGTGGTGTCTCAATGGGCATTCACGAATCCCAATCGAGAATGTATGAAAACATGATTGGCAGAAGCCATGCCTTTTGGGATACGCATTATGAAAAACTACAATCCTTATTTCCAAAAGAACTCAAGAAAGTTACAAAAGAAGATTTTATTCGTTATGTCAATGAAGTGAAAATGAACTTGATTCGAGTAGAAGCAGATGAACTGACTTATAGTTTACACATCATGGTGCGATATGAAATCGAAAAAATGTTATTTAACGGTAAGCTTAAAGTTAAAGATCTTCCAAAAACTTGGAATAAACTTTATAAATCATATTTAGGGATTAAACCAAAAACCGACTCAATGGGTGTATTACAAGACATTCACTGGTCAGTTGGCTCTTTCGGATATTTTCCAACTTATGCATTAGGTTCTGCAATATCCGCTCAAATCTATCAAAAAATGAATCAAGAACTCCCGATTGAATCACTTATTAGGAACAATGAAATCTCTCAAATTAACGAATGGCTTAAACAACACATTCATCAATATGGTAAGCTATTAGAACCAAAAGCGTTGCTATTAAAAGCAACAAAAGAGGCTTTTAATCCTGATTATTATGTGACCTATTTGATTGAAAAATATCGTTTAATACTTGGCATTGAAGCCTAAGGAGATAGCATGCAATCACTAAAAAAACTATACAAAATTGGTCATGGACCATCTTCTTCCCACACGATGGGGCCAGGATTTTCTGCAGATTATATTAAGTCATTGTATCCAAATGCCACAAACTACAAGGTAACGCTTTTTAACTCGCTTGCACTAACTGGAAAAGGTCATTTGACAGACCAAATCATTGTTCAGACTTTGAGTCCAAAGCCTGTTTTATTCTGTCACACAATTGATGTTAACAAGCACCCCAATTATATGGTTTTTGAGATTTATCAAAATGAAAGCCTCATTGATAGCATTTCAGTTAAAAGTATTGGAGGCGGTGACATTCTTTATGACAAAGAAAAAAACGATATTGTCTCTATTTATAAGGAACAAACATTTGATGAAATCAGTCTTTATTGTAAAAAAAATCAAATGAGTCTTTATGACTATGCAAAAACGTATGAATCAAAGGATTTCGACACTTTTTTAAATGAGATTTGGACTCAAATGAAACGAACCGTTGAAATAGGATTAAATACAGAAGGGTTACTGCCTGGAGATTTAAAAGTTCAAAGAAAAGCGAAGACATTAATCAAAAGAGCAAAAGCCAATGAAACGGATTCGCAGACGCAAAACAGATTAGTCTCGGCTTATGCATTTGCTGCATCTGAGGAAAATGGTGCAGGCGGTATTATCGTTACAGCACCGACTTGTGGAGCTTCTGGGGTACTTCCAGCTGTTTTATATTATTTATATAAAGACACTAAAGTCAAAGAGTCTAAAATTATTGAGTCTATCGCAGTTGCTGGCATCATTGGGAATGTTATTAAGCATAATGCAACCATTAGTGGAGCGGTTGGAGGTTGTCAGGCAGAAGTGGGCTCGGCTTGTTCGATGGCTGCAGCAGCCATTGCATACATTGAAGATATGAACTTGGATGAGATTGAATATGCAGCAGAAATCGCCATGGAACATCATTTAGGGTTAACTTGTGATCCTATTGATGGGTATGTCCAAATTCCTTGTATAGAAAGAAACGCAGTGGCTGCTATTAGAGCGATCAATGCTGCAAGTTTGGCTGGATTTTTATCTGACACAAGAAAAATATCTTTTGATATGATTGTAAACACCATGTATCAAACAGGGCTTGATATGCACCCTAAATACAAAGAAACAGCAGAAGCGGGCATGGCGTACTTCTATAAATCAAAGAAATGAAAGACATCATTGTAACGACCTATGACCTGGATTATCAAGCTCAAGGTATTGGTAGAATAGAAGATAAAGTGACCTTCGTTAAAGGCATGTTTAAAGATGAAACTGGCATTGTCGAAATCATTAAAGAGAAAAAAAATTACACGATTGCCCGTTTAAAAACACTGATTGAAAGAAGTCACGATCGTGTTTCTGATGATACTTTTGATTATGCGCCGCTTTATGGGCTATCATTAGAAGCCGAATGCTTATGGCAACAAAAAATAACACAAGAAACCATTAGAAAAATTGCAAATCTACATGTGAATGTTGGACAAACTGTGACGGATCATAACAAATTGAATTATCGAAACAAAATTACGCTACATACTAAAATCATCGAAGGTGTGTTGAAAATAGGTGTCTATAAAGAACAATCTAGATCCTTAATTGAAATCGATTCCCATGAATTAGCTCACCCAATTATAAATCAAACCATAAAACATGTCGCCCAATTGTTTAAAGAAAAATCATTTCGATTTGACTTTCTAAAACACATTACAATACGTACAAATGAAACTATGATCATGCTTGTGTTGAGCGTCAAAAAAACGGCAGCGTCAATCGAGACTTTTATACAAACCCTAAAACCGTATGCTGACTCTATTTATTTGAACCATGCGATAGAAGACTACGAAATACTAAGTCAAGACTCTCAGCACATATATGGTTTAGAATTTTTACCTATACAGTTTTCATCTCTCACGTTAAGCCTCGGTCCGACAGGTTTCTTTCAAGTTAATACGAATGTAGCTTTATTGATGTACGAACACATCAAAAACAGCATTAAAGGCAATGTTTTAATAGATGCTTATGCAGGGATGTCTTCAATTGGCCAATTTGTAAGTGACAAAGTCAAAGTACTCTCGATTGAATCTAACAATGATTCAGTCATTCAAGCAAGAGCATCTCTTTTAACAAACAATATAAACAATGTCACAATCGTTCATGGTAACGTTGAAAACGAAATTCAAAAATACATCAATCAAGCTGATTCGATTGTTTTTGACCCACCTAGAAGTGGATTAGCTGAGCCTATTCTAGATTTATTGTTAGAGACGCCTGTTAAACAGATTATTTATGTATCTTGTGATTTAAAAACGCTATCGCGTGACTTATCAAGGTTAAGTCAAACATATATAGTGGAATCAGTTACCCCATTTAGAATGTTCCCTTCGACTTTACACGTTGAGTCTATCGTATTGCTTTCTTTAAAAACGGCTTAACAAAACCATTCATATAATAATAGAAGAAGTATCTAACCTCTTAAATTAGGGTTAAATACTTCTTTTTTACTTTTTGCCCAATGTGGAAACATATCGAAATCAATTGGAAACATCTAAAGAAGTTGTTTTTATTGACTCCGTAGTTTATTGTGATATAATAAATCTATATGAATGAACGCTCATATAGATAGGAGATTAGTATGGATCAAAAAGATATAATAGAGTTTTGTGAATGTAA
>JAVESF010000010.1:0-48116 GCA_034006765.1 Acholeplasma sp.
CTTATCCTAATTCTTCTAAAATTTGAAGGATTAATTTCAATCAGTGTCGCTTGTGTAAAAGGAACTGTAAATACTATAATCAGGGAACTTAATACTATAAACATCCATTCAAACAAACTAATCACATCCTTTATTCTTTATTAATATTCTTCTTGCGTCCGTTCATAATGAACTTAAATACTTTTCTGTCTACTAGAACCACTATAAGAATAAGAATGATTAATGTGACTACACCGACAATAGTATCTTGAAGCCAATTTTCACTAACTTCTCCTTGTCCGAACATTGCCAAAAATAACAACATAACACACCTTAATGCATATACGATAAAATCTATAATATGATCCATAATCCAAATCCTCCACTTTAGATTTATTCAACAGAGTGGATTTCTATTCTTCAACAATCGTTCTCCACTTTTTATGTTTTTGAAATATCTCAATGCTCAAATCTTCAAAGTCGCTGCTTTTAAACTTCTCTGGAAAATAGTTAAATGAGAATCTTATCTTGTGCTTCTCATCATCATAGGCAATCAAATCTTGTGTAATTCTCGATTGCTCATTAATCTGTATTTTGGATAGATTTCGATTATCGAAACCAAATGTTCTATCACATAGCTCACAGTGGGCTAAAACAACGATTCTTTTATTTAGTCTAATAATATCTGAAGAAAGTATACCTCTCGTACGCTTACCATAATAATAAATCTTAAAGTAATCATTTCCACAGGAGCATCTTAAAGTACCTCTAATTGCATTCTTTTCTCTTTCGTCAATGTCGACAAGATGATCGAATATAGTTAATTCATTCATTGTATGGTACCTGATTCTTTTCAAAATGATAATTAATGATCTGCATCACCTCTTGAAAATCTTTCTTAAAATATAATGTTGAGATTATCACATGCCCATAGTTAAACCTTTTAAATTTAAAGAGAGGTTTCTTTTTTAGATAGACGTCTGGGTTAATCAAGTAAATATGAATGAGGTATGTTTTATCCATGTAAGGTTGAACTGAGATCTTGTCAATGTCAGTCCACTTAATCATCCCTAGTGAACGGTAACGCATTTTCTCATGAATACCCTTTTCATTTACGATTAACACCGGTTTATGATTGAAGATACTCTTAAAATAATAAATAAATGCAAACAATAGTATCGGCATAATCAAATAAGCAATAACTACTAAAAAGAAAGGAATCTCCGAAGTTAACCATGCAGGTCTTCCATGGTACAAGTATAAATAGAACCCGAATAATGATATTACAAGAAACAGCAATAGTGCTGCTTTTATACTAACCGATTTTTTTCTATTAATGATAATTGACTGTTCCATAAAGTCTCCTAATTGATACCGTTCTATTCTTTATTCTAACTTATCGTGTCTACTGTTTTGATTGAAAAGCGGTACTTATGAAAGTGAGTACTGGAAAATTTCATCATTCCGATATGCGAATTATCCAAGTATCACCAATTCTTAGTTCTAAATAATCTTTGATCATGACATTAGCTTTTATCAAGAATGAATTGTTTAAGTGAAATAAAGACAGTTCCCATTTGTTTTGTTGCTCATTAAAACCATATTCTAATTCAATGTCACCTTTATAACCATCTCTATATGGTACAGCCAAACAACCGCGTATCTCATTAATTGAATCGAAAATAGCGTTTATGTCTTGCTCTTGTTTCTTCATAGGTTCAATAAGTGTACCATTGTTTTCGATGAACCAGTTACAAAAGAATTCAATTTTCCTGCTGTTGGGTTTCTTTGAAAAAATGCTCATAATTATTTTCTCCTCTTTTGGAAATTATTAAACATAACAATTACAGTCATATCTTGCGAATAAAATACTTATTTCTTTAGTTAACACTTATTTTTCGATTGATGATTTTCAATCCTGACATGAACTGATCGAGTTCGTCATATTTGCAAAAATGTGAATATCTTCTTTTTCTCTTATCCTTCAATTTAATGGTAATTGCTGTAAATCCACGATATTCACTATAACCAAATTTTTCAATAGAACTTATTGAAAAAGAAAGAGTCTTGTATCCTAGATATAGTAATAATTTATCTCCATCAATTTTCAGGACTGTGGGATTACGTTTGTAAGCTTTTATTGTCAAATGTGAATTGACAATAAAAATTAATAGGAAAAACACAGAAGCAATAATCCACTTAATCATTTCTGTAGGATTCGTTGAATTAAACATAAAATCAACTGTTGCAATGATTATTAACGTGAACACTGGTAATACTAGTAAACTAAGAATTCTAATAGCTAAAGTCATCCCTTTTGATCTTGTTACAACCATACTTGAAACCTCTTCCTAATTGAAATAATTGGTATTTATTTGTAATTTGATTTTACAACCTTTGAAACGATACTTTCGATATTAGTCGTACTGTTAATAATCACTTTACTATTACGTAAATAAGCAACCGTGAGATTTTCAATTTGAGATAACTTGCCAATAATCTCGTGATACACTGTGTACCTATTTCTAGGATAAAGATTTACATCTTCCTTTAAAAACGGATAAATAAGCTGATGTTTCTTATTATCTACTTTATATTTTATTTTAACGCCTAAATACGATGAGCCAAACTTACTAAATAATCCCCTATCAAAATGGGGCTTGAGATCTATCTTGTACGGTTCTATTTCAATTCTTATAATTTGATCAGTATCATTGATTTTGTATATAAACAAATAATAAAGTTGCTTCCATAGACCAGCCATAAGTATCAAAAATAAGAAAACTATAAATGAAACAACGAAAATAAAAGAATTCGGATCACCTAAAATTAGAAATATAGCTAATATTCCTAATACAATAGTGATTATAATCAATGCAATAGCACCAATTTTCAAATTCGTTTTTTTATATACTCTATTTTTGTAATCAGTGATATTCATCGCTAATCTCCTCATTGTTAAGCCCACTTAATTTTATTTTAATGATTTAATCACTTCTTCTTTAATTCAAAAAGTCTCAAAATTTCATCTGATTGTGCGTTTTTTATATAATAGAACTTATTTTCTATAAAAATCATCGGATGAAATATTGAAGGATTAGAAAAGCCAGAACCATCTTCCGAAATATACTCCATTATGTTATTTTTTCCATCCTCATCTAGTCGTGCTTTTCTATAGTATTCGCTTAACAAGTTCAAATCTCTTGTGTCACAATTTGATACTACCATTATGGGGCAAAATTCCATTATATGGATATCACCTTTTGATTTATAATAAATCATAAAGAAACTCAAATGATGTTTCAATTTCGTTTGATAGATTAAGAACGATGTATCTATTTTTCTTTCTAAAAATTAAAGCTTCATTAGTCGAACTTTCAGTTTGAGAATATGATTTTTTTACTAGGATATCTTTCATATGATCAATCGTTATTTTTGATTCTATACTATCAATCTCAAGGCTATTTTTATTAACTTTTTCTATATTAATTATTTTTTTCAAAACCGTGAAATGATTTTATAAATAATACAAGTAGCACTAAAGCTGTCACAATCAAACCAACACCTAAAAGACTTGTCAATAAAGAATCACTCAATGCCAAAATTGTAATAGACAAAAATACTATAATAATTAACAATACAGATAATCCATTCATTTGCTTTCTTGAAAATTTCATTATTATTTCCTTTCAGCAACTAAAATATCGATTTTAATTAGTACTTGGTTCATAAGATTTTAAATCATTGTTAGTCGTTAGAAAATGAAAATTAAGTTTTCATAACTTTGAGTTTTCTGACAAAGCTCTTCTATTGAAATGATCAATTGTTTCCAATAATTCACTTCGATTATTTACATTCCCCATAACAAAAGCGATTTTTTTATTCTTATAATATAGTCTTGTGTCATCTGGATGCATCAATCTTTGCGAAACTATATAAGTGATATGTTTCATATCATATGTTTTTTTAATCCCAAAAATCGTTGTTTTAGTTAGGATACCATCTTTAAATACTATTTTCCAGTTAGCCATATAAAGAAATAAAAAGATAGTAATCATATGAAAAGTTAACGATATAAAAAATCCGGTTGATAAACCCTCATCTACATAAATGCTAATTGTTGGGATAAAAATGATTACAAGTGATGCAATAGGCAAAAACCATAATCCTTGAATGGGCTTTAAAACATTTTTTACGCTTTTAACTATTTTTATATTATTATTTTTTTGATAGGTTCTAATTGCTTTATCTAGTGAACGATAATTATCTTGTAAATAGGACACAGAAAAGATATGTTTGTTATCAATGTAAAATCTATATCCTGAGCTCACATCCCTAGATTCAATATGATCATATGCTATCTTTCTCGTTTTTTTAAGGGCGGTTGTATATATACAATACGAATCAAAAACTTGAACTTTCCAACGAGCCATATAAATCGATAGACAAATAAAAGCAATTATGATCCCAAAGAAAAAAATAAAAACGAAGACTATATCTGATTGATCTATAAAATCTGGTATAAAAATGAATACTCCAAGCAATATACCAAAAAATACAAACCCAATTATTGGAAAAACTATCCAAGACAACGGATAAACTATTGTATTGCTATTGTTATCTGATGATTTTCTTCTGACTAAAATACTACTCAATATTCCGCTTAACCAATTCATGGAAATCTCCTTAAAATTTATAATTATGAGACCAACTTTCATCCATTAAGTATCTTTTACTACAATTATACTTAATTATTGCACCAGTTTATTTTCAAAAAAATTGCCACCCATTTTTTAAAGTCCCACCCATGCGGTACCCTGGGTAATTTTTTCAATATTAAGACGGGGGGATTATAAAATTGAACTAAATCTATTTAAACATAATTCAAAATCATCATTATTTAATAATGAATTTTCAGGATTAACCAACATTATTATTTTCTTAATTTCATATGAATCATACAAGTTTTGATCAAATCCAACTAACGATGTAATTATTTGCCCATTTTCAGGTAAGTTATCAAATATCAAATTAAATATTTTTCTTTCATTATCCTCATCAAAATCGGCATTATTAGGATTGTCAAATACTAAAGGGTATATTAAACTTTCCGAATTGAATTCATACTTGGTCTTCAACAATGAACATAACCAAGCAACCTGGGTAATATTAACTCTCGTCCCATCAACTTTGATCTTTGTTTCAACACTATCTATTGATGATAAATCAAGCCCACCAAGCGAATATTTTTGATAAATATCATAGAAATTAGTCAAATATGTTTTGTTAACTTCCTTTTTTCTTTCATCAAGCGATCTGAGTAGCTTTGTAATCTTTTTTCTGTTTTCAATAAATGTATTTTTGGATACTTCATTGCTTGTGATCTCTTCAAATATATTTGCCTTAATCTTTTTCATTCCATATGATTTTATTGTATCTTCCAAACCCTTATTTCCTTCAAAAACTCTTGCTTCAATTTTTTTCAGTTCTGCAAGATTGACTTCATACTTACTGTTAGTTAAAGTGATTTCTCTACTAAGTTTACCTAATTCTCTTTCAGCATCAAGTAATTGAAATTTTGCACCATCAACATCAACAGCTTTATGAATATATGCATGACTATCATCTCTTAGCTCTGAATTGCAGATAGGACATGTGTGTTCCTTAATTGATTTATCTAATACCTTCTCATCAAAACTGATCATTTTTCGTAATTCATTAATGGCAAACTCAATCTCTATCTTAGAATCATTTGTCTTAAGTAATTTTTCTTTTAATTTGTTTGCTTTACCAATGAGTTTAGTATATTCATCTTGGTGTTTTTGAAGTTCTTTTTTTAAAACTTCAATCTCAGAGTAATTTGAATTCAAATCTTTATTCTTATCTATTTGTGCTAGCATTTCATTGAACATTAAGTTCTTCTTATTTACTTCACCGATTTTTCTATTTAATTCATCCGATTCAATTTTCAACTCATTAAATTTCTTGTTGTTAACACCCAAATGTGAGTATAATAAATCAGAATAAAAGGCAGAAAATGCACTCAAACCATTAAATGTGCTAAATTCCGACACACGGATTTCTTTTTGATCAATATAATTTAATAGATAATTAAATGCAGGATGTGCAATAGAATATTCGTTATTCTTATTCTTAAGGTAAATTTCTTGGTTAAACAGTTTGTTAAGTTCGATTGCTAGGTCTGATCTATTTATAACCTTAAATAATAAATTATTATTTTCATCATACAATTTGAATAGATTATCAAATCTTAACATTCTAAATCTGCTACTATTGATTGAAAAATCTAGTATGTATGTGTATTTGCCTTCTCTTTCCCATAAGCTTGTTGAAAACTTACCATCTGCTCCTAATGTATGATAAATACTTCTTAGTAAACTAGATTTACCCACATAATTACCGTTTATACTTTTGTTAGATGTAACAACATTAATTCCTGCAGTAAATTCAGCATACTTTGCGGTTTTACTATTAGGACTAATTATAGCAATGCTATTTACAATCATGTTTTTCATCTAATTCACCTACACGCTTTCCATTTTTGTTAATGTCAATAGTATTAAGCACTTTCTTTCTGACTTATCCTTAATAATATCCCATTCAATACAATTATAGACAAAATCAATTATCTCAGATAATTTCAAATCCTGAATAGTACTTTCATTATCATTGATACATTTACTAATATTTACAATTAGTGCTTCTATTGTTTTTGATGTAATCCCATATTTAAAAATTCTAGGTAATGCGGTTTTTAAAAGCAATATTTCTCCATAATTATAATCACCATTTAGTGCTTCTATTTTAGATAAAGTTTTTTCTCTATATCTGTCAGCACCTATTAAATTATTCAATATGTTATCAATTTCACTTCTTTTTATTCCTTTTTTATCGATCGTATCATTTAAATCAATTGTGTTCAACTCATAACTTGCTTTTCTGTCTACCAATGCCTTTATGTAATTATATATCAGTTTTGGTTCACTTAGTTTAATACCTTTTGCATTTTCTAAAAACTCAACAGTCTTACCAATTAATAATGTATCGGGATTATTAATGCAAAAATCTGATCTTATGAAGAATGAGTCTTTTAGATCTTTGACTATAATGGATTCTGCTTTAAGATGATCTTCAATTTTTTTCTTTTCATCATCTTCTAAACTTTCAAAAGGTATTATCTCAGAATTTTGAAGTATGGTATTTTTAATTGATAGTTTTGTATTAGAAACTACATTAATACTTTTGATTTGATTGTTTACCTTCAATGAAAAAAGCAAGGATAAATAAGAATGCCCACTCTTCTTTCTAATTAAATCTGAAATACTAAAAGGACTGCTGGTATCTTTTGTTTTTACTTGATAAAAATGCAATGTATCATTGAATCCAACTTCAACATCACAAACATAATCAAATATGACAAAAAAATCATCTGGGTTCTCCAAATAAAGATCATATATTTTACTAATTCCCCATAACATTTCTTGTCTAAATCTATTTTTAGTTCTAGAACCAGATAAATCTTTCGGTAAAATTGAATATGTAGTATCTAATGACAAAGGAACAACCCCTTTTTTGAAATGACTTTTTTATAATTTTACCACATTATAAGATTGTTTGCCATTCAACCAGTAAAATTTCCAAACACATCAAACAGTACTTCTTTTTTCTTGAATCGTCCATGCTCTTTATTATGACAATCCCTACACAGTAACTCCAAGTTATCTTGATTTAGGCTTATGTTATTATCATTAACATTGTCAATTGTTAACCTAATCTTATGATGAACCTCTTCACCAATCGCACGACACCGCTCACACTTGCCCTGTGTGGCGTTAGTGGGACTAGCACAAAGAACAGAAAACAGTTCAATTTAATGATTGACAAAGCACGTGCTGGACAAGTTGATATTATACTTACCAAGTCAATATCCAGGTTTGCAAGAAACACTGTGGATGCACTAAACTACATTAGAGAGTTAAGACAAATCAATGTTGAGATTATTTTTGAAAAAGAATACATTAGTTCCCTAGATCCTAAAGTAGAGTTTCTTCTGACCATCATGTCATCAATGGCACAGGAGGAAGCCAGAAACGTATCAGAAAACGTCAAATGGAATGTTCAACGTAGTTTTAGAGAGGGTGTGCCTATTATCAACCACCAACGCTTCCTTGGTTATACAAAGGATAAAAAAGGTGGAAACCTAGTGGTTGTACCTGAGGAAGCACAGATTGTTAAACTCATATTCAATTTATACATTAGTGGTGTTGGTCCAACTAAAATTGCAGAGCAACTCATTGAGATGGGTGCAAAAACAGGTGCTGGTAAAACAGAGTGGCGACTTTCAACGATTACAACCATTTTAAAAAATGAAAAATACATGGGTGATATGCTGCAGCAAAAAACAATAAGCATCGATTATTTGAGTCACACAAGAGTTAAGAATAAAAATCATGCACCTACTTATTATACAGAAAACAGTCATGAAGCAATCATCGATAGAGATACTTTTGAACTTGCACAACGCATTAGAAAAGATAGAGCTAAGGTTAGAATTGGCGAGGATAAAAACCTCTCAAAATATAGTAGAACATATCCTTTAACCGCAATGATTATATGTAGCGAATGTGGTCGAACGCTAAAAAGACGTTATTGGAACTACGGTAAGCCATCACAAAGGGTGATGCAACAATGTGGCAGTTACATTGAGGGTAAGGCAAACTGTAATGCAAAGGCAAGTCGTCAAGATCTTATTGAAGCTACAACAATCCATATGCTAAACAAAGTCTTCTTAAAAGATCTAGATATCATGTCAACCATTCAAAGGGTAATTAAATCAACCATCAAAGTCGATGATGTCCAAGGTATCATTGAAAAGTTAACATTAGAAAGAGACGAAAACGAAATAGCATTATCAAACTTAATTGATACAAAAGTAAAGACACCAGATATTCCAGAATCAATATTTAATGCAAAGTATAGAGAATATTCCGATCGACTTAAAGTTCTAACAGCAGAGATTAACAAGCTTGAACTTGAACACGTAAAAAATTATGACACCAGAAAACGTATGAATAAAATCAATGAAGTTCTAGGTAAAAAGAATCTAGTCATCGATGAGCTAGATTCAGAGATTTTAAGTACATTCATCTATAAAATGATATCAGTCAGTCCAAATGAAATTGTATACTGTATTGCTGGAACCAAGAATTATTCAGACAATGAGTCAAAGAACGACGTTTTGAGTTCTTAAAAACTGAACCAATCATTGTGGAAACATATCACGCACCTGATGGCTTAGCTAAGATGTTTACCCTAGTTGTAGTGATATAATTTTTTAGCAAAAAGATGTTCTCACACTCAAGAAAATATATGCTTAGAGCATAGTTTGATGTTTCCACATTGATTTCGATATGTTTCCACATTGGGCAAAAAGTAAAAAAGAAGCATTTAACCCAGTTTTTAAGGGATAAATGCTTCTTGTTCTATTATACGAATGGCTTTGTTAAGCGGTTTTTAGAGAAAGCAATGTGATAGTTTCAACGTGAGCTGTGTAGGGAAACATATCAAAAGGCGTTATTGTTTGAAGATCATATACCTCTGAAAGTAAGTTTAAGTCTTTTGACAATGTAGAAGGATTACAAGAAACATAAATGAGTTTTGGTGTCTTTTGTTTGATTAAAAATTCACAAAGTCTTTCGCCCAAACCGGTTCTAGGAGGATCAAAAACAATAACATCTGGAGTAAGTTTTTTCTGTTTCAAAAGAACTGTCACGTCACCTTTTAATAGGTCGATATTCTTATTAGTATTTTGAATAATGGTTTCTTTTGCACTTTGATAAGAGGCATCCACTGATTCAATTGCGTAAACTCTCTTAACATGTGGGGCAATGTATTGAGCAATAGGGGCAATCCCACTATATGCGTCTACAACCACGTCTGTTTTCTTAAAGTTTCCGAGCTCGATGATTTTATTATAGAGTTGGTTTGCCTGTTTTGTGTTAAGTTGAAAAAACGCATCCGGCTTTAATGAGAACACCACATCATTCAATACTTCATTGATGGTTTCTTTACCGGCAATAAGATTGGTATCTTTTGTAAAGAACTCTCTTGATTTTAAGTCGTCGTTAATAACAGCGTAAACGGATACGATTTCTTTGAATTTATCGACCAAGTACTCCCCTAATTTGGTTACGTCTTCATCCGTTTCTTTCAAAATAAATGTAACTTGAACTTCATTGGTAGCTAATGCTTTTCTAATAAGAATAAATCGAACAGTTCCTGTTTTAGAAGTGTTATTGTATGCGAGCATTTTTCGTTTATCCATCTGATTTAAAATAAGCGTATAAAACTTATTGATGTCTGCTTCTTGAATTGGACAGTCATTAATTTCAACCAAATGATTAGAATTAGGTTTGTACATGCCGATAATATTTTTCCCTAATTTGTATTGTAAGGGTAAGGACGCTTTGTTTCGGTAATGCGTCTTATCTGGTGAAGCTACCGTTTGCTTAATGTTTCTTAAATCAAATGGTTTTTTATAATAACGTTTCATTGCTTGAATGATTAAATCCCTTTTCAAAAAGAGCGTCTCTTTATACTCCAAGTGTTGAAGTTGGCATCCACCACACTCATGATACACAGGACAAAAAGGCTCGACACGTTTCGGGTTTTTAATCTTTATATCAACAAGCTTTGCTTTATAATAAGTATTATTATCTTCTATAATTTCTGCTGTTATGGTTTCCAAGGGTAAGGCAAAATCAACAAACACTGCTTTCTTTTCGTGATAGCCAATGCCTTCGCCATTAATCCCCAATCTTTTAATTTCTAAATCTATAATTGTTCCTGGTCTAAGTCTATTTTCCATATTAATCACCTAATCCATTATACCATGTATCGCCTTTATAAAAAGCATAGATTCAAGAAAAAACGGATGAATATATCATCCGTTTAGTGTTTAATCTTGTGAGATTCTCATGGTGTCTCTGGCAATCATGACTTCTTCATCCGTTGGAATGATGAATACTTTTACCTTTGACTCAACGCTTGAAATCAAACGTTCACCTCTTAGTTTGTTTAGCTCAACATCCAACTTGACACCCAATACAGCCAAACGATCGATGATCATTTGTCTTAAGACAGGAGAGTTTTCTCCAATACCTGCTGTGAAACAAATTGCATCCAAACCACCCATGTATACATAATATGAACCGATGTAATCGGCAATTTGTTTAGCTTGAATATCAAACGCTAATTTAGCGCGTTCATTACCCGCTAAAATGGCACTTTCGATGTCTCTCGCATCATTGGAAAGACCTGAAATACCTAGGTATCCGGATTTCTTATTTAAGACATCTGTTATTTCTTGTGCGGATACATTTAATTTATTGGACATATACGCTGTGATTGCTGGGTCTATAGATCCAGAGCGTGTGCCCATAGGAAAGCCTTCAAGCGGGGTAAATCCCATAGAAGTTTCTACACAGTGACCATTTTGAACGGCTGAAAGTGACGCGCCATTACCAATGTGACAAACAACCACTTTAGTATCGGTTCTTCCCATTAATTGATTCGCTTTTTCAGATACATATTGATGGCTAGTGCCATGGAATCCATACTTACGAATGCCATAGTTTGTATACCATTCATAAGGTGTCCCATATAGATAAGCATCTTTAGTCATGGTTTGATGGAATGTAGTGTCAAAAACTGCTACTTGTGGCACATTAGGCAACACAGCTTTGAACGCTTTAATGCCAGTTGCATTTGCCGGGTTGTGAAGAGGTGCCATTTCACCTAAATCAATGATTTGTTGCAACACTTGATCATTGATTAAAACAGAGTCTTTGAAAACTTCTCCGCCTTGAACGACTCTATGTCCAACGCCTTCAATTTCGTTTATGTCTTTAATAACATCATGTTTGATTAATCCTTCTAGAATTAAACTTACACCTACCCCATGATCCTTAATTGGGGTTTCTACCACATGTTTTTCACCTTTGAATTTGATGGTGAATAGTGCATTATCTGAACCGATTCTTTCTACAATACCTGAAGTGATTTGTGTTTCACTAGGCATATCTAGTAGTTGAAACTTAATAGATGAACTGCCTGCATTGACTGCCATTATTTTCATATTAGTCATTCTCCTTTTGATTTCACTTTAATCTTAATATAAAACCCTCTATATTGCAAGTGAATAAACATAAATTATGAACTTTTATTCACATTGAAACTTAATTCAACTTTTACATTAAATACCCATATATGGCAATAAAATGTAATAGTGTTCCAAGAAAAACAAAGATATGCCAGATAAAATGGCTGTACTTAAACACCCTAGACAGCACATAGAAAATCACACCTACTGTATAGGCGATTCCACCTGCTAAAATGAAATAAAATGCAGGTGATGAATAGGCATAAAGTGGCCCAAATAATGTCAATCCACTCCAACCTAGTAAGAGATAAAGCATTAAATGAGGTATTTTGAATTTATTGATTTTTATGGCTTTAAAAATGATGCCTAGCACAATGAGTGTCCATTGTCCAATCAAGTAATACCAGCCAAGTGGTTTTTCAACAATCATGATAAAAATTGGCGCAAACGTCCCACCAATCAAAACATAAATGGAAATATGATCAAATCGTTTGAACACGCGTTTCACCTTAGAATTTGGTTTAAACGCATGATACAAAGTGCTCATTAAATATAAAATAATGATAGATAATCCGAAAACCAAACTGCCAAACACTTCATATCCGTTATTAGCTTTAAAAAGCATTAGAACCAGTGCGATGATTCCTAAACCTGCCCCAATGCCGTGACTAATCGCATTTGCGATTTCTTCACCTAGTGTTTGAGTCTTTTTCAATTGCATTAATTAACGCCTCTACTTTCCTTAATATGTCCCTGTCGGATGAAATCGGAACATGAATAAAAACCGTGTTTCTATTTTGAGTTAAACCGAGATAATACGCCATGTTACAGAGGTATCTGCCTGGATCTGTCGATAGCTCAACTAACTCATCTAGATACTGACTGACATCCCTATTGGTTTCAATTCTAGCTTTTCCAGTAGAAATGGTTTTATCTTCTATCTTTATACCATCATTATCAGGTATACGCATCTTGATTTCATTATAAGCATACTGTTCGATTGTGATTTTTGTCCGATTCGCTTCTCCCATCATCACGACCAAGCTATACTGTTCTAAATGAAGTTTATTCATAACGGATGCTATCTTAGATACAGATACCGGCAAAACCACTTTTTGATAACGAGCATCTAGTTTTTGAAGGATTTCTAACGATTGATTATGGTCTCTTTTATCAAACGGTTCGAACGCGGTGATTAATATCATTTGAAACTATCCAAAAAATCTCTGCCTTTCAGTGTCTCAGGTTCTTCTTTAAACAAGCCTTCAAACCCTGTTTGCCTTAAAACCTCAAATGAAACTAATGCTACACAGTTAGACAAATTTAGACTTCGGATTTTATCAGTGGTAGGAATTCTAAAACAAGTATCTAAATGACTGGCAAGAATTTCACGATTAACGCCAGTCGATTCTTTACCAAATATCAAATAAATGGGTCCTTGAATCTTTGTATAATCAAAATCGCTATACGTTTTTTTTCCATATCTTGTCAAGAAAAAATAAGTGCCTTGATTTTGACATTCAAAATCTTCATAGTTCTCATATAGGGTATAGTTCAAGTCCTTGATATAGTCAAGGGCACTTCTTTTTAAGTATTTCTCTTCTAGCGAAAATCCGAGCGGTTTAATTAAATGTAGTTTGGCATTTATCCCAACACAAGTGCGCATAATGTTGCCCGTATTTTGTGGGATTTCAGGCTCAAATAAAACAATATTAAGTTCCATATTAAACTCCTTTTAGGTTTTTCAATACTTTTTTTGCAGTTTCATGATACCATGGCATGCTGTATTTTGTGAGCGTTGATTCAATCAGATTATAATAAAGATCATTTTTGGACTTATTCATCAGCATTAGTGCGTTACGCATCAAAAGGGTTTTACCTTTCCATAAATAAGCCATGTGCGCATACTTTTCTTTAAACTGTTTTTCTGATAACGTAAATAAATCCTCTATCGATACCATTTCTTTACCAGATAATTCAAACTCTTTATGCACTTTTTGGCCTTTTTTAACGTTCTTAGGACAAACCATTTGACAAATATCACACCCAAATAGTGCATAATTTTTGTCCATTTCAAAATCACTCAATAAGCGCTTAGTTTGGTTATAATGACTGATACACTTAGATACCTCATAGCCTGTTTCAGAAATGGCTTTGGTTGGACATGCATCTAAACAAATTCGACAATCTTTGCAGTCATCTATAACCTCTAAGATAAATTCTCTATCGATTTTAAGATCAACAAATACCATTCCTAAAAATAGATAAGAACCGAACGTATCATTGATAATCAGTTGGTTCTTTCCAAAAAAACCGATACCAGCTAAGACTGCCGCCAATCTCTCGTCATGGGGATGATTATCCACACCATAACTATAAGGCACCTTTAAACCCTCAAAACACCTTTCAATACGTGTTTTTAGTACTTCATGATAGTCTTGACCAAATGTGTAGAAAGAAGGCACTAAGTGCGTTTTTGTATGTTTAAGTGTTCTTCTAGGATAAGTAATACCTACCACTACTATCGTTTGATAAGGAATGATTGGAAAAGGTTTTTCTTTTTCAATCATCGCTTTTTCATAAGTTTCTTTATGCATTACACCAAACACATCAAAGGAATCAGAGAGTATTTTTTTAAGCGCTTCTAACGTCATCTAAACGCACCTTTCTTTCAAAATTCACTTTTTTATAGAAATAGTAGCCGACCACTAAAATCGCTAAATTAGAAATTACCATCGCATACCATATACCAGCATACCCGACATCGGTTAAGTGTTTAAAAATCAACACTAACGGAACCCTTAAAATCCATAAGCGTG
Source organism: Acholeplasma sp. (assembly GCA_034006765.1). Classification (GTDB taxonomy): domain Bacteria; phylum Bacillota_I; class Bacilli_A; order Acholeplasmatales; family UBA5453; genus Paracholeplasma. Next base: position 14,980 of record JAVESF010000010.1, read on the forward strand.
TAAATGTCATCATAAAAGCATATTTATTATTACCTGAACCATTGAACAATGACAGATACGTTTGGAATATAGACATCAAAGGTTGTGTACCTAAAATCCATATTGAATACTCCACAGTCACTTCTACGATTGCTTGATTCTTGTTCCCAACGATAAATTCAGCAATAGGTTTGGCAATAGGAATGATGATTAGCACACCAATCACCATTAAACTGACGGATAGATTTCTAGCGAGTGCATAAGATTTATGTGCGCGTTTAGGGTTATTATTTCCGATATTTTGGCCAATATAAGCAGTTGCAACAGACCCAATTGCCATGACTGGATTGAGCAATAAAGACGAGATTCGATTGCCTGTTGAGAAGCCTGAAGATACCACATCACCATAACTCAATATCATCGCCTGGATGACTGCGAATCCTAACGAACTAAAAGCATGTGCAGCTGCTGAAGGCATTGCGAATTTTGAGATTTCTTTTACAATAGGTAAATCAAACCCTAAATCTTCAAGTTCAATTCTCGTATGTTTTTTTGTGAAAAATAAGTTATATACCGCAAAAGGCACAATCAAAACTTGACTGATTAAAGTGGAAAGTCCAGCCCCAGCGATACCCATTTTTAAAACAGAAATAAATAACCAAGTCAAGACCATATTGACTAATATAGCACCTACGGATAGTATGACGGGAGTCAAAGTATCCCCACTGGCCTGTCTAATGGCTTGGTAGGCTAAAAAGATATAAACAAATGTAAACTCCAAAGACCGATATCTAAAATAGGTGACTGCATAATGATAGGTATCTCCTTTGGCGCCCATCATTTGAGAAATAAAAGGGGCCCCAAAGAAAAGCAAGGCATTCACGATTAGCCCCAAGATGGCAGAGTAAGTTAAAAGTTTCCCACCATAGGTTTTTGCGAGTTTATCTTTTCCAGAACCTAAATATTGACTGATTATTCCTACCCCAGCAATTCCAAGACCAACCCCTAATGCATTAAATATGTTATAGATTGGCCAGTGAATGTTGATTGCAGCTAAGGTTGAAGCCACCATTTCTTCCGTCCCATCCATTCTCGCCAAAAAATATGAATCTACAATGTCATGTAAGGACTTAAGCATATTGCTCAAGAACAGTGGTGCAGCCATTATAATCAAGCCCTTAAGGATCGATGGGTCTTCTAAAATTAATTGTTTTCGAGTGCTTTTTTCTCTTTGCATTTCATACCCTCTTTTTTAATAACATATTCATTATACAAAAATAACGTCATCTATTCAATCATATATATTTATATATGCACATTTTAGTTAAGCCGTTCTCCTTTAAGTTGAAAAATCTAAAAAAAGAAATATTTCCGTCTATCAGTATGAACGCTTTTACGAATGAGAGACATAATCTATTTAAAGGCTTTATTAAAAGATTTCTTTCAAGTATAATGATAGTGAAAGTGAGGTTATTTAATGAAATTAATAGATGATTATATTCAAACACTCATGACTGGGTCTACACCAGATAAACCTTTATGGAACATAGAAGCCATCAGACATGGCAAACAAGCTGCTTGGAACTATGTAGATGGGTGTATGATGACTTCGTTGTTATCGTTATATCAGCAGACTAAGGATGAAAAGTATTATGAGTTCGTTGAAAATTTTGTGGATTATTATGTGGCAGAGGATGGCTCATTAAGAGGCTACGAACAAACTACTTACAACTTAGATGACATTTGTGAATCTAGGGTCCTTTTCGACTTATACGAACGAACAAAAAAGGAAAAATACTCTAAAGCAATTGAATTAACTTACAGACATATTTTACGTCAACCAAGAACCAAAGAAGGCAGTTTTTGGCATAAACTCATCTACCCTCATCAAGTGTGGCTAGATGGATTATTCATGGCACAACCTTTTTACACGAGATATGAAACCTTAAGAAATCAGAAACAAAACTACGATGATATACTTAATCAGTATAAAGTTGCGAGAAAAAGACTATTTGATGAAACACATCAATTATACTACCATGGTTATGATGCTTCTAAAACAGCCTTTTGGGCAAACAAAGAAACGGGCTTATCCAAAAACTTCTGGTTAAGGGCTACTGGATGGTATGTGGTATCTATCGTTGATGTCATCGACTTTTTGGACTCAACCTATGAACCAAGAGAAAGTTTCTTCTTCCCACTTTTAAAAGAAGCCATCGATGGACTGCTCAAGTATCAAGATGAGCATACAAATCTCTTTTACCAAGTCATCAATGCCAAAGACGAACCAAACAATTATTTAGAATCTTCGGGATCTTCCTTGATTGCTTATGCAATTTTAAAAGGGGTAAGGCTTAATGCGTTGCCTAAATCCTATGAAAAAATAGGACTCGCTATTTTCGATGGTATCACAAAGACTTATATTACCAATGAAAATGGTCAGCTTAATATGGGTGGCATTTGTTTGGTTTCTGGACTTGGACCTGACAATAACCTAAGACGTGACGGTTCAGTTTCTTATTATTTGTCTGAGCCAATCGTTGAAAATGATGCGAAAGGTGTTGGTCCTTATATCATGGCCTACACGGAAGTTAAAAAGACACTATAATAGCAAGAAAAAACATCTTCTGAAATTCAAATTCAGAAGATGTTTTTTTATTTTAATTTTTAGAGTATTGTTCAATCAAATCTTGTTTTAAGTCCCATAATTTACGAGATAAATCGACATAATATGGATGTGGATTTTCAAATCGTTTCACTTCTGCCCATAGGGTACTAATTTGAGTTTCATGGTAAGCTTTAATCTCTTTAAGGGAAGGTTTTTGATAAACCAGTTGCCCTTTAACGAAGATAGGTTCTAGTAAAGATACCGCAGAAAAGTTTGTAACTTCTTTATTTTTCCATGGAAAATTTGGATCAAATAGCAAGTAAGGTTTTGACTCATCGATGATTTCTTCTTCAAGTGTCACCACATCAGCAATTGCCATTTTCGAGTCTTTATCGAACAATCTATAGAGTTTTTTCGCACCTGGGTTGGTTGTTTTAACGACATTATCAGATAACTTCATCTTAGGCACTAATTTACCGTTGTGTTTTAAAGCAGCTAGCTTGTAAACCCCTCCAAATACTGAATCACTTTTAGATGTGATCAAACGTTCTCCAACGCCAAACGCATCGATGGCTGCCCCTTGTTCTACAAGGTTACCAATTAAGTATTCATCCAGTGAATTAGAAACGGTTATTTTTGTATCACTCAAACCAGCTTCATCTAACATTTCTCTTGCCTTGATGGATAAATACGCTAAATCTCCGCTATCAATACGAATCCCTTTTAATGTAAAACCTCTTGGCTTTAAATAATCCTGATATACTTTAATCGCGTTTGGCACCCCTGAATTCAGCGTAGAATAAGTATCCACCAATAATACCGTATCGTTCGGATATGTTTGAGCATAAGCTGTGAATGCTTCATACTCTGAATCAAAGCTTTGTACATATGAGTGGGCCATAGTACCTAACGCTGGAATAGAGAAATCTCGATCCGTAATGGTATTAGAACTTCCAACTGCACCTGCAATATATGCAGCTCTTGCCCCAAAGGTAGCAGCGTCATAACCTTGTGCGCGTCTAGAACCAAATTCCAAAACTGCTCTACCTTTTGCTGCAGAAACGATTCTAGAAGTTTTAGTCGCAATCAGACTTTGGTGATTAATGGTTAATAACAGCATTGTTTCAATCAATTGACACTCAATGATTGGGCCTTTCACGGTCAATACTGGTTCGTTAGGGAATATTGGTGTCCCTTCTTTAATAGCATGTACATCACAAGAAAACTTAAATGTTCTTAAATAGTCTAAAAAGCCTTCGTCGAATAGTTTTCTTGTCTTCAAGTATTCAATGTCTTTTTCTGTAAATGATAACTCTTGGATATATTGGATGGCTTGTTCAAGCCCTGCCATAATCGCATACCCTCCTTCATCGGGCACAGATCTAAAGAATAAGTCAAAGACTGCTTCTTCGTTTTTGTTATGAGTAAAATAGCTATTAGCCATTGTAATCTCATAAAAATCAATTAACATGGATAAATTTCTCATTGTATCCCTCCGCTTCAAATTCTATTATATCAAAAAACACTTCTTTCTTACGAAAAAAGTGTTTACCAGTCTAATCATTTGCGTTGGCAATGATCGCCGACACAATATTCTGTTTTAGATTTGTTTTTTGGTTTTGATTCATAGTAAAGCTCTTCGAGCATTTCTAAGAATACAAAGGTTGGCTGAGCGCCTGCCAAGCCGTATTTATGATTCGCAACAAAGAATGGCACTCCTCTAACACCAATACTTTCTGCATGATCTATGTCCTGTTTTATTAAGTCTAAGTTATCATTAGAAAGATAGGCTTGTTGAATCTTGAGCATATCTACACCATATTTTGTCCCATATTTCGAGAGTATCTCCAAGGATTCAATGTTCTCTCCATATTCAAAATAGGCTTCATAAATCTCATTGATGAAGTGAGTTTGTTTGTTCACATCTTCTATCATTTTGAGCAGTTTATGCATGTGTAAGGTATTCGCAGGAACCAATCGATCGAAAGCCAAGACAATATCATCTTCAAAAGCCATTTTGGTCACTTTATCTTGGATGCTATTGGCTTCATCTAAAGTAATGTCTTTATGTTTTGAAAGCATCTCTGCACTCGTAAAGCCTTTCTCTATCGTCATGTATGGGTGTAACAAGTAACTCTTATAGGATACAGTCACTTCTTTTTGATATTTAAATGTCTTTAATGCTTTTTCAAATCGTTTTTTGCCTATGTAGCAAAAAGGACAACTGAAATCTAGCCAAATGTCAATGTGCATGTGATCCCTCCAATTAAGATTATAGAGAATTATCTACTAAAAGACAAAAGATATACCCTAACCAAGCGCTGTTCGGTTATAATTGAGGTGGCAGGTGATACTTATGGAAAAAATAATCCGATTCTTGACCAATCGAATAACCATCGTGGGTATTTTAATTTTAATTCAATTGTTTGTATTTGGTTTTCTAATACTTTCTGCTTCACAATTTGCAAAACCAATATTATATACGCTAGAAATTTTGAGTTATTTAGTGGTTTTTTTTGTATTAACCTCTAATGAATCTCCAAACTATAAAACTGCTTGGGTAATCCCTATATTGATTGCCCCGATATTTGGCGGATTCTTTTATCTGCTTTTTAAACAACACAAATTATCAAAAAAAACACTAGAAAAATTCACAAATATCGAGCTTAAGAGACATCGAAATCTTGAGGTATTCATAAAAAATGACTTACACGAAAAAGACCATATCCAAAAACAAATCAATCATCTATTACAAGACAAATGGCCAATATATGACAAAACAAAAACAACATTCATTGAATCTGGTGTTAAGAAACTTGTCATATTGCTAGACATCTTAAATAAAGCAGAAAAATACATCTTTCTAGAGTATTTCATTATTAACACAGGCCAAGTCTGGGATCAAATCTATGAAGTGCTAAAACAAAAGGTTCAAAATGGTGTAAAGGTTGTTTTGATTTATGACGATTTTGGTTCTTCGTTAAACTTGCCGAGAAGTTTTGATAAAACGCTGAGAAAAGATGGTATCGAAGTCATTCAATTTAATCCAATGAAACCTCGACTAAACTTAGTCATGAACTACCGTGATCACAGAAAAATCGTCATTGTTGATGGTCAATATGCGATTACAGGTGGGATGAATATCGCTGATGAATATATGAATTTAAAAGAACGTTTTGGTCACTGGCAAGATGCCTCTTTATTGCTAGAAGGCGCAGCAGTCTATACCATGACTCATATATTCTTACAAACCTATCAACTCTATCAAAGCAACATTGATATATCAAAATTTGACACGAGATTTGAAGCAGAATCTGATGGCTATGTGATCCCATTTTCAGACTCTCCTCTAGATAAGAATTTGGTTACCAAACACACTTACATGCAAATGATACAATACGCAAAAAAGCGTATTATCATCACAACGCCTTACTTTGTAATCGATCATGAGCTCCAAACCGCCTTGAAGCTTGCAGCTTTATCAGGGATTCATATTGATATCATCGTTCCTGGCATTCCCGATAAAAAGTATGTCGCCATTGTCTCTGAACACTACTATAAGTTACTTTTGACATTGCCTAATGTATCCATTCACAAATACGAAAAAGGATTCATTCATTCGAAAATTCTATATGTAGATGATGAAGTTGCCACTGTAGGTACAACCAATTTTGACTTTCGAAGTTTATATCTTCATTTCGAAAACTCTGTTTGGCTTTACAACACCAGTTCCTTAAGAGACATTAAAACCTACTTAATTGATTCCATCGAATCTTCTATCCCTTTAACACTGGAAAAATTGAAGAAACGAAATATACTCTTTAGACTTTATCAATCGGTTTTGGTCGCTTTCTCTCATTTATTATAGTAAAAGTTGTCGTAAAGACAACTTTTTTCGTCATTGTGTTAAGTATTTCTTAATCGTTTCGAATATAATGGTTTGTCCAAGCTCATTTAAATGCATCCCATCTAAACAATAAAGTGATTTTAAATTACCGAAAGACTCAATGGTTTCTCTGAGTGGAATATAAGCAGTTTGGTACTTATCCGAAACCTTTTTGATCACATCATTGTATTGTTGCTGATGATAATAGATTTTTTTAGTTTCTCCTAAAAATGCCATGATGCTATTTTTATCTCTATTTTTGCTTATAAAATCAAAGAATAAGCGATCATCTAATGGAGGAATGCTTACAAGTACTGGTTGTACGTCACGCTCTAATAAATAGCTAATAAGTGCCTCTAGTGATGTTTCAAATTGACTAAGTGGGGTTTTGGTTTGATGTGGCTTATACGGATCGAGACTGACATCATCCCAATTATAGTCACAATCATTACCACCAATCTCAATCAGTACTTTTTGATTTTTTGAAAGTACTTCTTCTTTGATTAGTTTAGAAGCTTTATCAATGGTTAGGCCAAATTTTGCCATATTATCTATTTCAAAACCATTTGTTACAAGCTGATTAATCCCTGAATTTTTCAAAACCTTATGTCTGTGAATGGTTTCATCATAAACCACACCTTTTAAAAGTGAATCTCCGATTATTGTAATTTTATTCACGAGTTCATCTCCTTTTATTTTTCGCTATCTAGTTTTCAATACTAGTATATACTATTATTTAAACTAAATCAAGTAAGATTTTTTTATCCTTCTTTTTAAAATAACGTGATATAATAAAAACGGTGATAATATGAATGAAATTAAAACGCTATTCGAACTGTTAGAAATGTTTAAAACGCCTAGTTTTGATAAAATCCCTGAAATTGAGCTTTACATGGATCAAGTATTGACCTATATCAAAAAACAATTACCCCCAGTAAGACCTCAAGATAAAGAGAATTTGACGGGTTCGATGATTAACAACTATGTTAAAGATAATGTGATTAAGAATCCGAAAGACAAAAAATACGACAAGGAATCCATTGCCGCATTAATTATGGTTGCCAACTTGAAACGAGTTTTACCAATATCAGACATTAAACAAATCTTCTTTCAAAAAACCGATGGGATTCAACCTTTATACTCGATTTATCAGAAACAACTAGAAACTGTCATTAAAGAAATTGAAACCGATGGTCCTTGGGTCAAGCAAAAAGCCGATTTGGATTTAACTGAAATTGCGCTTTCTCTTGCAGTGGATGCCTCAATCAAATCTTATATTGCCCATATGTTAATTAGCAGTTCTTTCTCAGAGCCTGTTAAAGAAAAAAAGAAAAAACAAGATAAAGAATCTAAAGATAAAAGCGCTCAAAATTGAGCGCTTTTGTATTTTTGTAAGCTACTACCTATGGTGTAGACTCTATATTCATTACTCTGATTTTTTAGCCAGTTTAAAAGTTTTCTAGCTTTGGAGTGTTGTTTGCACTCGAGCATCAAATGATCCAAATCAGACGAAAAGTATGGGTGGTCAAAGTCATGAAGAGTGCTTATAGCTTTGAGCCTTCCTTCATCTTCTTTCAAAAATCTATAAAAAGATTTTAATAATTCTGGCAAAGATAGTTCTAAGAGTTTTGGCGCTCTATTTTCAATGATTGAAGTCATTTCATAGAGTTTTGCTGCTTGTTGAAGCTTCATGTATCGTATATACTCTTTTTTGTCTTGGTCTTTTTCTTTCCAATTATCCAACATTTCTAACAATGATATTCGCCACATAATTCTGTTATGACTGTCTTTTGGAATTTTTTGGGTGTTTTGATAGAACGTTTTGATTTTTTGCAACAAGCTATAGTCAAATGTGTCTAATACGAGTATTTCATAAAACTGTAAAGCCATATCAGAGAGTTCATTAGTCTTAGTTTCATGGGTTAAATAGTTATAGATTTCCTCAATAATCTGGTTTGACTCAATGCTATAGTCTTTAATGAGATCCAATGTTGAGATTTTTCGATACCTAATTTCATGATTCTTTTTCTTGAAAAAATGGGTTTCATACACTAAATTTCGCATGGTTGTTTGATCGATGGTCATCGTTGAAAACCCGACGCCACCTGATTGATAGGTTCGATGGGTTGGATGACCAACAATATCATTACGAATATATTTAAGTTCATGAAGGTTCTTATTCATGTTCAAATTAACCGCGTATTTGTGGTCCATCGTAATTCTAGACATGTCATACAATGCATCTATCGAGACAAATAAATTCTGAAGAAGACCATATATGTTGATAAGGGTTTCTGATATTTCTTCTAATTCTATTTGCCGTATAAAGGCCTCGTTAATCTGTTCGGATTGTTTTAAAGATTGTATACAAGCCAAAAGTTTATAATGGTTTTGATGGTTTTTACTAAATCCATTTAATGATGATATTTTATCTAGTTGCTCGACTTTCATGACATTACTCCTTTAATCATTGTTGTGAGTTCAGATTCGCTAAGCTGTTTCTTAGATTCAATATGATAAATTGGTGAAAAGGACTTCATTTTTTGAATGAATACTTGGTCAGCGCGTTCAAAGACAAGTCCTATGCCGTGATTGGTTGCGTATTCTTTTTGAAGCATCAAATAATCATAAATTTTTATATCTTCCAAGCTGAATTTATGTTTCAGATGGATAAAGTGTACGGAATTAATCATGTAATTAAAATCATCCGCCCCAATGTGAATGCCTAAATCATAGAGTTCTTTCAACTTTAAAAAATCTAAATCGGTTAAATGGTCTGACTTAACGTTTATTTCAAGTAACGTATAAGGCAAATCAAAGACTTTAAATAGCCCAATTAAGTAGGCGTTAAAGTCTTTTGAACGTATGGATTGTTCATCAACCTCGACTGTGAGTCTGACGTATTTTTTTGTGTGTTGTTCGAGTGTTTGAAGGTATTTGAGACTTTTTTTAAGTATATAGCGATCAAACTTTTCAATTGTAGAACGTTTTTTTGCGATAAGACTGTAATAGTTTTGATCCACTGACAAATTAGGGAGATAGGGTTTCACTTGATAACTAAAAACTTTATTGGTGTTCAAGTGCACAATCGGAGAAAATGATATTTCAAGGGTTTCTTCCATAATTGCTAAATCCATTTGTTCGATGATAGAGAGTTCGAACTGTTCTTCTTTATAGTCTTGAAAATCAAAGTATTGGTAAAAAGTCTTGCTGGTCTTACGGCTTGCTTTTTCGAGCGCTAAGCTCAAATAAGCGTAAAACTTATCTATTTTTTTCTCTGTAGTATTTATCGGATAGCGAATAACCCCACTGGCCCATTCGAAAGGATGTTGTTTCAAATCAGATGCAACATCCATTGCTTCTTTGTACTGTTTCATCTTTTTTTCGGTGGCACGGATGTCGTTAAACGGCAGAACTATTAACAATTTGTTATTGTCAAAAAGATAAACATCCTTATCGAAAAAGTCTAGATGCGCGTTGATAAACCGTTTAAAGTAGGCTTCGATTTTAGAAAGACCATATAGTTTTTGAATGGCCTCTAAACCTTTAAGTTCGGTTAACAAAAAGGTAGACTTTGCTTCGAAATATTTATCACTTAATGATTCGAAGGCGAATTTATTTGGAATATTTGTTTTTTGGTCTACTTGTGCCGTCTTAATCAAGTCGTCTTGATAGTGTTTTTCTTCAGTCACATCCCTAAAACAACTTAAAACGATCCGTTTGTCATGAACCCTTATTTCCGTAGCATGTTCTTCAATTAATTTATCACCATACTCATATATCAGACTTGAATTTGATTTCAATGTGTTCATGTGATTTTTGTAGCGAATCTGATCTTCTCCCTTTAAGGACTGAACAAACTGTGAAATAGGTGTAAATTTAGGATAGTCAAAGAGTTCTAAAGCTTTTTTGTTGAACCGCATTAGTTCATTTTCCACAATTCGATAAGCCACTAAATCCGATTGATATACTGCTTTGAATAACTCTTTTTCTGTTTCGACTCTTTTATTGTCTTCTTCTTTCTGAATGTAGTTGAAAATCATGACAGATAATAAATTGAAAAAATCATCTTCAACATAAATGTCTTTCTCAATCGATTGATAAATGGTTATTGCCCCAAAAACGGAATGGTAAGTATATAAATACTGAATCGATTCATCATAAGGCTTTCCAGTGATAATATCCAAAGGCCATCTCAAAAGTTGACGCGATTCGATGATATCCTCTTGCCTATCATGTGCAATGTGTAACACACTTTTAAAAAAGTGTTCTTTTAAAAATGTTTTTTCATAGAGTCTTTGTTTTTTATAGTGCAGTATTGTATTCGGTTCAATGAATAATACAGCTTCTTTGAATGGGTGAGATTTCTCTGCCTCAATAAATAGTTGACGTACTTTTTCTCTTAAACCAACAAGCTGATTTATATGAAAATCCATTTTAAGAAGTTCTCTTGTCTGTTGAAAGACTACAGACTGACGTATTTTATTGACTTCAATGACTTTTTCTTTAATATCAACTTTAAGTTCTTTGGAAGAGATTTCTATATGAGTATCTTGTTTTTTTTGCTCAACAGGCTCTATTTTTCTTGATGTTCTTCGCAGAGATTTTAATTTTTTTTGATAAGTGTCAATCGATAGTTTGTCAGAAAGCTTCGTGTACAATTTTACTAATAGTCCGTAGATTTTAAACTGACTTTCTGTATCAAGTTGTTCAAATCTATGTTCATGTTCGACTTCAAAAACCGAGGCTTGTCGATACTTTTCCAACATCATTAACAAGCATAAATGATAATAATCGTAAGTTTGATCGGTTTTACCCATTAGTAGTCTTTCTAACGATCGAGCATCTTGTTTTTCCGTGTAAATATCCAATTCTAAAAACGTTAGTCTCATGATGGTTTCAGGGTCTAACTTACTGGATTTTAAAGAATCAATGTTTAATAGTGCTAAATCATAGGCTTTGTTTTGAACATACTTGTCCAATTTTTCCAACAAAAACTTAGATTTAATCGTATCCGGTAATACTTCTTCTAGTGCTTGATCAATTAAATCATCATACGAAAGTTTTTGTGCTTTTCTAAGTTCGATTAAATCCATAAAGTATAAATACCTTTTTAAAACGGGCAGTGTGCTTTTTCGATGATTGATGGCATCTAGTGCTTTGTCAAACTGGTTATCATTGGTATAGGCCTTAATGAGCTTTTCGAGTGCTAACTCGTAGTTGGGATCATCTTGTCGATTTTTGAGCGATGTCATAATATGAGATAGCAACTTAATTGCTGGGCCATATTGTTGATAGTTTAACAGTATATCAGCATAAAAAGACTCTGCTAAGAGAATCTCTTTTGGATCAGTTGTTTCGGCTAAGAAAGCCTCTATCTCCTGAAAACTTTCTTCAGTTTTTGGTAGGTCCAATAGGGCTTTTAAAGTCATGTTACGCCTCGTGATATTCTTTGTTTAATTGTGTGGCTTTTTCTAAGTATTTAATCGCAACCACATCAAAAGGTATGTGTAGCTTTTCTGATAATCCAATTTCGTGTTTAAACATGGCCACTTGATGCCATTGCAAGGTTTGAAACATTCTAAACACAATGAGTTTCTTAAGTTCCTCTTTGGTCGCTTTATGACCTAAATAAACATCAAGCAATGCTTTGGCATCTTCAAAATCAATATTACCAAAACAAGCAATGTCATAATAAGGGTCATTATTGCCTGAAAACTCAAAATCAACCACTAAGGCTCGATCGTTTTGAATGATAAAATTCGACGGTTGTGCATCACCATGACACAATACTAGTGGGTCAGTTTCATACTGTTTGTATAAAGATAACCAAGTATCCTTTAAGTCATAATAAAGCTCATTTTGATGATGGTTTAATTTTTCATATTGTTTCAACCTGTTTTTCATGTCATAATCGTTCAATGCTTTGATGCCAGAACGATGTATCAATTTTAAGGTGTTTGAAACTGCTTCAAGGTGCTGCTTTCGATCCAACGTAGATAGTATTTCTCCTTCTACGTACTCTGCCATTTTAATGCCGCTATCTAAATCTAAATAGAGTGTGTGATTCGTGATGCCAAGTGGTTCAATGAGTTTGATATTTCTGCTTTCGATGTTTCTGTCAACAAAGTTCTCGGCTTTTTCCCCAGGCAATCTAAATGTGTATTTTTGATGATCTGCTTCTACAACAAAGGTATAGTTACTCATTCCACCTAATAATCTGTGTGAGACGACTACATCCTTTTGTAGAATACTACTTGCAATTTTTTTGATTAATGATTCCATATAAGTTAAACTCCTTTAATAAACGTTACTTTCCCATTTTCATATATTGCATATTCAGGTATGGGATTAGATACTGCACCTGGATTAATAAAGACAATTTGTTTGTGAGACCAAGTTTTTTGAATATGTGTGTGACCATAGATCACAACATCCGCTTTCCTATCAAGCGCAAATTCGATTAATTCATCCATGCCATATTTTACGTTGTATAAATGACCATGCACCACTAATATATGTTTGTTATCGATTTCAAGACTAAGGCATAAGGGTAGTGTTAAAAATCTATCAGCATTTCCTCTAACCGCTTTTATATGAAGCGTCTCAAACTCCTTTTGGGTTAACACTAAATCCCCTGCATCTAGGTGTTCGTTAATGTCGGAATGCTTTTGCTTGATTTTACTGAGTAAATCATACCTGCCATGGGCATCTGATGTGATAAGTACCTTCACGATAATGCCTCTTTCAATGTTTCTAGGGCGAGGGCTCTATGCGACAGACTGTTTTTTTCATGCTCATCCATTTCCGCCAAGGTTTTATTGTGTTCAGGCAAAAAGAAAACACTGTCATATCCAAATCCATTTTGGCCTCTGCGTTCTTTCAAAATGACACCTTCTAAACGTCCTTTAAAGCTCTGATACCTCAAGTCTTTTGGATTATATAAGACTAACACGGTCATAAAATAAGCTTCTCTATTAGATGAATCCTTAAGTTCATCTAATAATAAGTCTATGTTTGATTCATCTCCGAGACCAGAATACCGTTGTGACAGAACGCCTGGCGCCCCATTAAGCGCATCAACACATAACCCAGTATCATCGGCCAGCGTGAGCATTTGATGTTTTTTCGCAAAGTAACTGGCTTTTAGAAGTGCATTTTCAAAAAAGGTATCTTTAGTCTCATCAACCTCATCATAATCCTGTAAATCTTTGAGTGATACAATCTCAAAGTGATCTTTCAAGATTTCCTGGATTTCTTTTTTTTTGTGCTCGTTTTGAGTCGCTACTAATAATCGCATAACAACGCCCCTTTTTTTTAATTATATCATAGATTCTTAAGAAAAAAATCAGTTATAAACTGATTTAATGTAAGATACTTTGAAATTTTGATATTCGGTCGTGTTTACCTAACACAATCACAACATCCTTACTTCTAAGTTCGCTGTCTGCCTTTGGCAGTATCACATTTTTCCCTCTTTTGATTAATAAAATATTTACGTCAAAGCGGTTTCTGACATCAATATCAACCAATTTAATGGTTTTGAAAGATTCACTGATGAATATTTCATATACCCCGTACTCATCTGTAATGTTATAGTAATCTAATACATTATCTGATAATAATCTTCTTGCAAGACGCTTACCTGCAGATTTTTCTGAAGAAACAACTTCAGTTGCTCCAACTTTTTCAGCAACTTTTGCGTGGTAGTCATTGTCAACTTTAACGGTAATTTTTCCAACTTTCATTTCAGAAAGAATCATGGTCGTTAAAATACTGTTTTCAACATTCCCCGGAATAGAGACAATCACATGGTCAGCATGTTGTGCGCCAATTTCTCTTAACACATTGACATCTGTTGAATCTCCTATAACGGCATTTTCAACAAACCCTGTTACTTTACTAACAGCTTCTTCTTTTCGGTCTAGTGCGACTACGTCCGCACCTAACGTTGTCAATTCTTCACATAACGCGACACCAAATGTGTCGAGCCCTATTACTAAATAGGTTTTTTTCATTCTATCACATCCGATAACATATTATCACAATTTCATGAGATTATCAAAAATTATTCTTAAATATATAGTATAATATTTTTAGTTTACATCAGGAGGTTCATAAAATGAAAAATGAACAAGACAACGAAATCATCGATTTTGATGAATTATTCGAGAAAGAAACAAAAAAAGAATCATCTAAAGCAGAACCTATTTCGAAACCTAAGGCTGTTGGATTAATTGGGGTTTACTTTTTAATCACGTTAATCGTTGCACTCGTCTTGCAACTATCGATGCTGGGGTTGAATGTTGGCACCGTTTCGCTTAATGTCGAACAAGCCATGTTAGAAAATGTGTCACAACACACCTATGGCATTGGTTATTTACCCCAATCTGACTTTGATTTATATGAAAGTGATTATCCTAACATCAAAGTGATTTATGAGTCTGATGCATATGTCGTCTTTGCCAACAAAGGCAATACGTTTTTGCTTGAAACTTATGAAGTTTCTCACATTACCTCAATTTATGAGGAAAAGACACCAAATTGGCCGATTAAAGATGGCTATAGACCGGAAATTAAACGGTTTTTGTTTGAAGGAGACACAACCTTCTTAACTGCGTTTGAGATATCGCTACCTGGAGACAGTGCGCTTTATTATCCAAAAACTACTGAGACTTTTTCAAGTAATGCACAAGCGATTTTAAATTTTGTGGTTTATGTGTTGTTGGCAATAGCCTTAATTCCACTAACACTCTCTACGCTTAAAAACGAGTTTAAAATGCACTTTCCTAGAAAGACATGGGCGATTGATTTGCTCATTGGCTATGGCATTATGTTATTGGTTTCCATGTTTGCTAATGTCATTGTATCGATCATAAGTTCTATATTTAAATATTTACCAGAACAAGCTGTGAATCAACAAGCCATCGAAACCTCATTGTTCTCACAGTACGGTATTTTAATTTTGTTGGTTACTGTGTTATTCGCACCAATCATCGAGGAATTGATTTTCAGAAAATCTATGTTCTCTTTGATTCGCAATCCAAAGGTCGCCATTGTTGTTTCGTCTTTACTTTTCGGATTAATTCATGTAGCTTCAGAAGCTAGTGTCCTTGGATTTGTAACGAACTGGATTGCCTATAGTGCAAGCGGATTTGCACTAGGATATATCTATATAAAAAACAACCACAATGTATGGTCAAGCATTATGATACATGCTTTATATAACTCTGTGGCTGTACTACTTATGCTTTTTGTATTGTAGAAGAAAACAACGTCAGTTTTTCTTTATTTGCGTAATCAATCGCGAAAAGACCATATTCATCTTTGAAATCTTTATGACCCTTAAGTATAAAGTTTTGAAGTAATTCATAATCCTCTAAGAGTACTGCGTACCTTAGAGGATTTTTGTTTATGCTTTTAATATAATTCGAACTCATCTTAAAGGTCATTAGCGCTTCTACCATATCAAACTGATTTTCAAGTCTTGCAAATTCTATTGGTGTCTCGCCAAACCTATTTCTTTGATCGATGTTTACGCCCTCCATAAGCAAACGGTTCATAACTTCAATTTTGCCGCTACGAATACTTGAAAAAATAGGTGTTTCTTTTGCATTATTCTTCAAGTGTGGGTTGTAGTGATCTTTTAGTAAGTAATCAACCATCACATAATTGCCTTGTTCACAAGCAAGGTGCAACAAGGTGTTTTTAAAGAGATCAGGATCCTTTGATCTACAGTTTACAGTTTTTAATACGAATTCAAAAAAATTTGTGTTGCCACTTTTGATCGCGTAATGAACCAAAGAATGCCCGTCAAAGGTCTTAACATCTGTTTTCGCGCCACTTTCGATTAAAAGTTTAAGCATATCTGTGTCTGCTTTTAAGGCAGCTAAATGAATGACTAATTCACCTTTCTTATTTTGGACATTAACGTTTGCACACTTTTTAATGAGTTGTTTTGCAATAGAGAGTTTACCTTTTTTTGCACAATCAAATAAAGGTGTTTCACCATTTTGATCAACGATATTTACATCAATATCATTGTCTAATAGATAAGTAATCACCTGAACTGAACTTGTTCTCACTGCGTAATGAAGGAGGCTTTGGCCTCTTTCGTCTTGAGTATTTAAATGGATAGGATTGTTAAAAAAATAAAAAACGTCATTACTAGCTGCTTTTAAAAATGCTTCTTTCATGTTATCACCGTCATCATTATAACATGAAATCCCTATTTAAAAAATCCTCATTTACGACGTTTTATTATCTTATTTACAATAAAAAAGTCTCATGAAAAAGAGACTTTTTATCAATTATTTTACTGCGTCTTTTAAAACTTTACCAGCTTTAAAAGCAGGAGTTTTTTGTGCAGGGATATGGATTGTAGCCCCAGAACGTGGGTCACGACCTTCTCTTTGAGCACGATTACGAACTTCAAATGTTCCAAAACCAGTTAGCACTACTTTTTCGCCATGTTTGCCAAGACTTTCGGCAACACTTTCAACAAATGCATTTAAAACTTCTTCAGCAACTTTTTTAGTCACTTGTGATTTTTCTGCTACTACAGCGATTAATTCTGTTTTGTTCATATTGAACCTCCTCTTGTCTTTATGTGGCCATTATATCATGCTTTTTTTTTATATGCAATGTAAATTATCAAATATTTTAACTATTTTTTCGGTAATGGTGCGAAAAAATGCCTTTCGGCACCTAATTTCTATTCGATTTTCTCACTTTTAAGTGTTCTGGTTAATAATTGAGTGACAGCGCTATCAACAGACATATTTTCATATATTACATGATAAGCCACTTCAATGATTGGTAAGGACAACCCTTTTTGTTCAGCAAGTTGATGAAGTGCTAGAATAGATCTAACCCCTTCAATGGTTTGTTTTTGTTCCTGGTATATTTGTTCTAAAGACTTACCTTTACCTATTTCTTTACCTGCTTTAAAGTTTCTTGAGTGTTCACTGGTTGCGGTAACAATCAAATCTCCGATGCCAGTTAGGCCAAAGGCGCTTTCTTTTGTGCCACCATAAGACTCGATAACGCGAACCATTTCTAATATGCCTCGAGTAATCAGTGCTGCTCTAGCATTTTCACCCATATCAAGGCCAGTTGCAATGCCTGATACCACTGCTATCGCGTTTTTTACTGCACCGCCAACTTCACATCCAATTAAATCGGTAGAGCGATACACGCGCATGTATGTGTCATTGGAAAACACGTTTTGAAGTTCTATCGCTAAAGATTCGTCTGTAGAGGCCACTGTTAGTAAAGTTAGTTTTCTTCTTATGACTTCTTCTGCATGTGAAGGCCCTGTTAATACAGCAAATCCTTTTAAAAACCTAGTCTCGATCACTTCATTAACGATTTCAGAAACTCTTTTGGCTGTGTCTGGTTCAATGCCTTTAGAGACATTGATAAAATATTTAGGTTGTTCGAGCAAACTATTGATTGTCGTTAACAAGCCTCTCATCACTTTTGTAGGTACAGCCAACACAATGTAATCAGAGTAAGCGAGTCCAACCGATAAATCATTGGTTGCTTTCAGTTGATTGGAGAGTGGTAAATCAAAAAACGGGTGAATATGATGATTATTAATAAGATCTACAAAAGTAGTGTTTATGTCGTAAATGATAACTTCGTGACCATTATCGATCAGTAATTGTCCAAGCGTTGCACCCCATGCGCCACCGCCAAGAATTGCTAATTTCATGATTAGTCCTTCTTTCTAAAAATAAGTTTAATGGGTGTTCCTGTAAAATCGAATGCTTTTCTGAATTGGTTTTCCAAATAACGTTGATACGAAAAATGGACAAATTCAGGATCATTCACAAAAATGACAAATGTTGGAGGTTTTGTGGATACTTGTGTGACGTAAGAAAACTTTGCCTTCCCACGATTAAATAGTGCTGGCGGATTCATCGCGACGCTATCAACTAATATATCGTTGATCACGTTCGTTGGAATACGTTTGTTATAGTTTTCATAAGCTTTATTAATCGCTGGGTAAATGGAGTCAATACGTTTATTTTCTTTCGCCGAGACGAAACAAACTTCTGTATAAGTCAGAAATTTAAAGGTGTCATAAATAGACTGTGTCATCTTCTTCATCGTTTTTTCATCTTTATCTACGATGTCCCACTTGTTAACGACAACCACACTTGCTTTGGCATAGTCTTGGACGTAGCCTGCCACATGCATATCCTGTGCAATAATTTCTCTTGACCCGTCTACAACCACTAAGGCAACATCGCAACGTTCGATTGCTTGTAGCGCTCTTAAAACCGAGTATTTCTCAGTGCTTTCATACACTTGTCCACGTTTCTTAATGCCTGCTGTATCAATAATTGTGTATTTAACATCATCTTTGACAAATGCTGTATCAATCGCATCTCTAGTGGTGCCAGCGACTTCACTGACAATTGCACGTTCTTGACCCAATATGGCGTTAGTCAAACTAGATTTACCCACATTTGGATAGCCAATCACAGCTAACTTAATGGTATCATCTTCGATTTGTGTCTCTTCTTGAGGCATTTTATCAACGATTGCATCCATCAATTCTCCTACACCAATGCCATGATTGGCTGAAATAGCAATAGGATCTCCAAAACCTAACGCATAAAACTCATAAATAGACTGTTTCAAATCCAAGTTATCGACTTTATTTACAGCAACTATAACGTCTTTGTCTGTTGGATAAAGACGCTTTGCAATAAACAAGTCATCATCCGTCAGTCCTTGTCTTGAGTCTACAACAAAAACAATCAAATCAGCTTCTTGAATAGCTACATCTGCTTGTTGTTTAATTTGTTCTAAAAAAGGGGCATCGCTAATTTCGATGCCCCCAGTATCAATCACTGCGAAACTTTTTGTTAACCATTCTGTTTTGGCATAAATGCGGTCACGCGTTACACCAGGAGCGTCATTAGTTATGGATAATCTTGAACCAATTAAGCGATTAAACAGGCTCGATTTTCCAACGTTAGGACGACCTACAATAGCTACTTTAAATGGCAATGCCATCACCTCATTTATTTTTTCTTTTTATCGTCTTTCAAAACACTTCCGAAAAGATCTCCAAGAGTCGTCGTTGCTTCCTCTTGATCATTTAGGTAAGGTTCATACTCGCTACGCATGTTTTCTTCTGTTACTTGTTTAATAGATAATTTTAAATGCCATTCTCTTGGATTTACCTCAATGACTCTCGCCAACACTTCATCGCCAACTGCGAATAAGTCTTCAATCTTATGAACGCGTTCAACAGAAAGTTCAGACACAGGAATGAATCCACTTACGCCTTTAGCTTCAACCATCATTCCTTTATCAGTGATGATTTCAGTGACTTTCACTGTAACATCTTCACCTTTTTTGAATGAAACATCTTTCCAAGGGTTATCAATCATAGCTTTTTTAGAAAGGCTAATTTTCTTTTTCTTAATGTCAATCGTCAAAATAGCGGATTCAACAACATCGCCGATTTTTACATAGTTTGCGAAATTATCATTTGGATTCCATGAGTATTCACTAGCGTGAAGTAACCCTCTAACCCCATCTTCAAATTCAATGATTAATCCAAAAGGTAATTTTTGTACGACTTCACCAGAAACCGTTGAACCTTTCTTATGATTTTCAGCAAATACTTCAAATGGTGTCGGCAAAAGGACTTTACGAGACAAATCTAATCTCATGCCTTCTTTTTTTATCACTTTGACTTCGATTTTTTGTCCAATTTCTAATACATCTGTGATGTTTTCGATGCGTTGGTGTGAAATTTGTGAAATACGAAGTAATCCAGCAACATGTTCAAAACGAACAGTTGCAGCATGAGGATCGAGTCTTTCAACAGTCCCAGTAATGATATCACCCGTTTTAATGCCATCAATTTCTTCTTTTCTTGCTTGTTGTCTTGTTTCCAATTCTTGTTGACGTTTTGCTTCAAAGATTTGTTTTCTTGATGCAATCAGTCTAGGTCTATTTACAGAGCCTTTTACTTCAATCAAGTTAACTTCAAGGTTTTGACCTTTCAAAGTCGCTTTTTGATCAACCAGTTCGCGATCTAAAAGTCCAAATGGTAAAAATATATCGAAACCAAGGTACTTTAAATGTAGGCCTTTATCGTCAACTTTGCCAACTTTAGCAATAATTGTCTTGCTATCTTTATACGCTTGTTCGATTTGCGCATATTTTTCTTCTTTTAGTAGCGGAATTCTTGAAAGCAAAATAAAACTTGGATCATCATTGATTTTCTTGATGATTGCAGTTACTTTGTCTCCTTCCTTAACAGCTCCAATAAAAGAGGTTAAAACGCCGTCGTAAAATTCGACAAACATTCTCGCTTCTTCATGGTTTTCAAGGGTAAGTGTGATAACTTTTTCTTCAACTTTGAAGACAGTTCCCTCAACTCTGTCATTTACCTTAAGTGATACAAGATTAACGTCCTTCATTTGTAGTTCTTCCATGGTATTTCTCCTTTTTCAATATTTCTTCTATGATACGATTTGTTGTGTCCTCTACTGTATAGTGGGTCGTATCAATCACAATAGCATCATCTGCGCATACAAGTGGTGACTCTTTTCTTGTTGAGTCCTTTAAATCACGTTCAATAATTTCTGTTTCTAAAGAGTCGATATCTTGTTTAATACCTAATTCCTCTTTATCCTTTTGTCGTCTTTTTGCCCTTTCCTTAACCGCAGCTGTTAAGAAAATTTTTAAATCTGCATTAGGCAAAACAACGGTTCCAATATCTCTCCCATCCATGATGACATCAATATCTTCAGCAGCTTGCTTTTGAATGTTAACCAAAATTTTCCTAACATATGGAAATGAGGAAACCTTTGATACATTTTTCGTCACTAAATCTGACCTGATAAGACTCGTCACGTCTAATTTGTCGATATAAATGCGTTCTTTTTCATATCTTACTCTAACATCTTCCATAAATTTATAACTTGATTCATCGTCTAAATTTACTTTTTTCTCCAATGCTAGGTAAGTAATCGCGCGGTACATCGCACCGGTATCGATATGTGTTAAATTTAATTGTTTAGCAACTCGTTTGCTAATCGTTGATTTTCCGCTTCCTGCTGGTCCATCAATCGCTACTTTAAATCCCGGCATGATTACCCTCCACACCCTCTAATTATATCACTATAAGTGTTTAATTTCTATATATCTATGACTATTTTTTAATTTCACCAAATAGTTTTCGTACTTCATGTATTTTAAGCGGACGATAACTTCCACGTTCAACACCTTCTAATGTTAAATCGGCATACCCAATTCGTGTTAGATTTTTAACTGGGAATCCAACCTTTTCAAACATTTGTCTCACTTGTTGATTCTTTCCTTCGTGAATGATAATTTGAACCAAAGTAGTCATGTTTCTTTTGTCATATTCCATCACTTTGACTAAGGCTGGTCTAGTCGTATAATTGTTTTCAATTACCACCCCGGTTTTAAGTTGTTTGATGGCTACTTTTGTAAGCATCCCTTCAACTCGTGCCAAATAGGTTTTTTTCACTTCAAACTCAGGTCGAGTAAGATAATAGGCTAAATCTCCATCATTCGTAAATAATAAAAGTCCAGCTGTATCGAAGTCTAGTCTTCCTACTGGAAAAATCCGGTGATTTCGATCGACAACATCAAACAAATCCATAACCGTTTTACGATTTTTATCGTCTTTTACTGTTGTTACAAAACCTGTAGGTTTATTCAACAAATAATACACATGTGTTTCTTTTTCAATGATTTTATCATCGACGGTCACCATATCTTTTGGATTAACAGAAAAACCTGGCTCGGTTACCACAGTCCCATTGACCTTAACTCGGCCGGATTCAATCACTGAAACAGCCCCTCTTCTTGAAGCAATTCCCGCTTCAGCTAATCTTTTTTGTAATCTCATATAGTTTCCTCGCAATTCATTGATATTATAGCATATTATTACGTCTTTCAAGAAAAAAAGGGCTTATTTTCACCCTTAAGTTTCCTTAATAATTACTTTTCTCTTGAAACGTATGATCCGTCTTGTGTACTTACAATGATTCTCTCACCTTGTTCGATGAACATTGGTACTTTGACTAATAAACCAGTTTGAAGGATTGCGTCTTTAAGTGCGTTGGTTTTGGTATCACCTTTCACACCTGGTACCGTTTCTACAATTTCAAGGGTTACTTTATCTGGTAGAATCAATCCTAATACTTCTTTTTCGTCATAAAACATGACATCCACTTCCATCCCTTCGTAAATGAATTTGATTTCATTTTCGACTTGTTTTTGGGAAAGTTCAATTTGTTCATAAGTTTCTAAGTTCATGAAAACATAAGTATCACCAGATTGATATAAGTATTGCATTTTGTTTTTGTCAATTTGTGCTTTTTCAACTTTTTCACTTGCATTAAATGTGTAGTCGATGACTGAACCAGTTCTTAAATTTCTGAGTTTAGAACGGACAAATGCTGCGCCTTTACCTGGTTTAACGTGCATGAATTCGATGATTTGAAAGATGTTCCCATTAAAACTAATGGTTAAACCTGTTTTAAAATCGCTTGTGCTAATCATAATGTTACCTCCATAAAAAATACCTTTTTAATTATATCATAGAATCAATCATTGTAAATGTTTTTCGATTAATTCTTTGATTGCAAACACATAACTGTACTCTTTTAACCCCTTGAAATATACGTCTGCGAGGTCTTTAAATAAATCTGTTTGTCTAAAAGATTCACGTTTTTCAATATCAGATAAATGTACGATGGCTTTTTTAGCACATACAAGTTCGAATGCATCTCTTAAGGCAATGGAGTAATGCGCCAATCCACCTGGGTTCATCACGACAAAATCATAGTTTTCATCTCTTTGAAGGTAGTCAATTATCTCGCCTTCGTGGTTACTTTGAAAAAACACAAATGAGACATTTGGAAATGCTTCTGTTAATAAATGATTGATGCCATCCATTGTGAGTGAACCATAATGAGTTTGACTTCTTCGACCCAATTTATTCAAATTTGGCCCGTGTATGATTAGTCCTTTATACATGCGATTGCTCCTTCATATTTTTTAGTATTTGATCAATTGTCTTTTGTGGATCATGATCGTTTGAAACAATTAAATCCGAGAAAAATATGTATTTTAGCATACGCTCATCTTTTAGTGCTTCTAAGGTTTTGGTTTTTAATAATGGTCTTGGAAAATCATGAACGATGCGTTTTTCAATGATGTCTAATTCTGTATCAATGAAAACCACCAAACCCTCCATTAGTTGTTTGTTTTCTTTTCTTGTGACAATCCCGCCACCCGTTGAAACAACCAGTTGATCGCAGCCTTTTAGTTCTGATAATGCTTTGGTTTCGAATTCTCTAAATGTTTTTTCTCCATATTGTTCAAAGATTTCATCTACGAACATTAATGTGTCTTTTTCAATTTTGTGGTCCAAATCAACGAAACTATACCCCAATGTTTTGGCTAAGCGTTTCCCGATGGTTGTTTTACCTGAACCAGGCATACCTATTAAATATATATTCATATTAGTCCTCATAAAATGCTTTAATGTCTTTGATTAATTGGTCTAAAACATCTTTTTTATCTGACACATCGTACACATGGGCGTGCATTTGATTTTTAAACCAAGTCTCTTGTCTTTTTGCCAAATGCCTTGTGTTTTGTTTAATTAGCGCAATCGCCTCATCTAAAGTGATTTGACCATCAATGTATTGATTAAGTTCTCGATAGCCTAGTATATTAGGTGTAATACCACGTTTTTTCAAGGTCTTTACCTCTTGTAAAAAACCATCATCTAACATGATATCTACCCTTTGATTGATTCTTTCATATAAGGTTTCTCGCGGCATTGACAGATAGATGATGTATGCGTCATACAACAATTCATCTTTTTTGTTTAAGGATGAACGCTTTTGATGTTGGGCCATTGAGATGGCTCTGAGCACTCGTCTTCGATTATTTGGATGAATTTGTTTAGAGGCTTGTTCATCAAGTGATACTAAGCGCTTGTACAAAGCTTCATTAGTCCATTCACTTAAAGCCTTTTCTAAGTCAATATCGCGCTTAGGTGAGTCAAATTCATAATTGAATAGTGCAGCTTTGATGTATAACCCAGTCCCACCTACAATAAAGGGGTGGTCAATGGTGTGAATCAATTGTCTCACTTCTTTTTGGAAAGTTGACACATCATATAATTGATTGGGTTCATAGACATCTATAAGATGGTGTCTAACACCTTTTGTCTCTATTGGTTTTATCTTAGCTGATCCAATATCCAATCCCTTATAAACTTGAACAGAATCGCCACTAATGATTTCAGCGTTAAACTTTTTTGCCAGTTCAATCGATAATCCAGTTTTTCCAACTGCGGTTGGTCCGCAAATAACCACTACTTTTTTCATACAATCCTCTTAAAGAGCTTTTCAATTTCATATTGGGTAAACTGAATAACAACAGGTCTGCCATGAGGGCAGTAATAAGGGTTTTCACAAGCTTGAAGACCAGAAAACAAATGGTTGATTTCATCAGTAGAAAGTGATTTATTCGCTTTAATTGCCCCTTTACAACTTACATCTTTGGCCAATTGATCTCGTAATTTTGATAAGTCAATATGGTTATAATCTCTAAGTTGTTCAATTAAACCATAAACCATATAATCCAAATCCTTTTCCTCTAACCATATTGGAATTGTTCTTAACAAAAAGGTATAGTCACCAAATAATTCAAAGGTTAGACCGTAAGACTCAATTAGACTTTGGTTTTGTGTGATGATGCTGGACTCACTAGGCTTAAACTGGTAACTAATTGGTGTAATGAGCTGTTTCTTTACTGTTTTAACTTCACCTAAGCGCTTATAAATAGCTTCGTAGCGAATCCGTTCTGCAGCAGCGTGTTGGTCAATTAGATAAAGCCCTTTTTCATTTTGATATAATAAATAAGTGCCCGCATAACTGCCTATATAGTCCATATCTTCTAATTTTTTATTGTATTCGATTTTGGGTTCTTGAATGGTTAAAGTAGGTATAGCATTTTTATCTTGTTTTTCCTCTAGATTCTCCATCAAGTATTCAAACCCAGATACCTTTACATATTTATCGGCTTTGTTTAAGACATCTGGAATTGACAAAGGTTTTGTCATAAAGGCTTTACGTATATGTTCTTTGATTAAGTTTGCGATCACATATTCATTTGAAAATTTCACTTCTCTTTTTTGCGGATGAACGTTGACATCGATTAAACTTGTATCCATTTCAATATCGATTAAGGCGATTGGATACCTTGAAACCATTAAATGGGTGTGATAACCATCAATGACACTGTTAATCAATAGATAGTTTTTTATCGTTCGATGATTAACTAGAACAACGATATCATTTTTCTTTGAACGCGTAATCACCGGTTTGATCAAATAAGATTTGATTTTGATGTCATCTAATTGGCTCTCATAGGTAATTAGATTTTTAGCAACTTCAGGGCCGTAAACCGATTGAAAGAGGTTTTCATAATGATTGTCTCCATAAGATTGTCTGACGGTTTTTTCATCATGTGTGACTAAAAATGCTATTTTTGGGTTGGCTAACATCATTTCATCAGCAACCTCAAGCATGTAGGACAATTCCAATTGTGGACTTTTTATGTATTTTAGTCTTGCAGGAACATTATAAAAAAGTTCGCTGACAGTGACAGAAGTCCCATTGTTTTGTGAGCTCTTTTTTTCTTGTGTAAGCTTCCCACCTTCATAGGTAACTTCATAGGCGATATCATCTTCATGCTTAGATGCAATGGTCATCTTAGAAACAGATGCAATGGCTGGAATTGCTTCGCCTCTAAAGCCTAAACTGTTGATATGAGCTAAGTCATATTCATTTTTAATTTTTGATGTAGCATGCCGAAAAAACGCTAAGTGAATGTCTTCTTTATCCATGCCTATGCCGTTATCGATGACTTTGATTTCTTCCAATCCATTTTGCTTAATGTGTATTTCGATTTTATCTGCCTTGGCATCAATTGCGTTTTCAAGCAACTCCTTGAGTGCACTAGCTGGTCTAGTTACAACTTCTCCAGCAGCAATCATGTTGGAGAGTCTATCGTCTAGTTTTATGATTTTAGCCAAAGAAATTCACCTCTCTCATTCTAATTCGTCTTGTAGTTTCTTAACCAATAATAATGCCTCTAATGGGCTAAGCTCATTGATTTCTAATGCCTTTAATTGATTTAGGACCATTTCCTCTTTACTTGAAACATAATTATAATCCTCTTTTTCATCAAAGTTAAACAAATTGATTAAGGCAGTTTGTTTTTTATCTTTTTCCAAATGTGTCAATATTTCTTCCGCTCGTCTTATAAGTGGCCTTGGAAGTTTTGCAAGTTCTGCAACATTAATACCATAGGATTTGTCCGTTGGTCCTTCTTTTATTTTGTGAAGAAATACAATGGTTCTTTTCTCTTCTGCAGCCATTACGTGAATGTTTTTTAACCTTTTCAACGAAGTTTCTAAAATCGTCAATTCGTGGTAATGTGTTGAAAACAAGGTAATACATTTGATTTTTTCGTGAACATACTCAATGATAGCTTGTGCAAGTGCCATACCATCATAAGTCGCAGTGCCTCTACCAATCTCATCAAAGATAAGTAATGAGTTTTCAGTAGCATGTTTAATCGCATCGTTTGTTTCGAGCATTTCAACCATAAATGTGGATTGACCTAACGTCAAATCATCAGATGCACCAATACGGGTAAACACTTGATCGAATATCGGCATGATTGCCAAGTCTGCTGGGACAAAACATCCCATTTGAGCCATAATGACGTGCTGTGCAAACATACGCATATAGGTGGATTTACCACTCATATTTGGTCCAGTTATTAATAAAATACCATTTTGATCTATCGATACATCATTTTGTACAAAATCACCTTTTAACGCTTGTTCAACCACTGCGTGTCGACCATTTTTAATACGAACCGTTTTGTCAGATGTAAAAGAAGGTCGGACATATCGATTTTTTTTAGCAACCATTGCTAAGTTCGAAATAACGTCAATATAGGCAATTTGATCAGATAGTTTTTGAAGGTTTTTCGTGCTTTTAGCGACTAAATCTCTAATTTGAATGAAGAGTTCATATTCAAGGGCTACTTCTTTTTCTCCAGCAGTCAATATGAAAGTTTCTTTTTCTTTTAGGTCTTCAGTAATGAAGCGTTCTGCAGTCGAAAGGGTTTGTTTCCGCTGGTAACCAAAGGAATCATTCACCATATCAAGATTACCTTTTGTGATTTCAATGTAATAACCAAATACTCGGTTGTATCCGATTTTTAGATTTTTTATGCCGGTTCTCTCTCGTTCTTTGGCTTCAAATTGAACCATCCAGTTTTTACCATCTTTACTAGCATTTTTAAGTTCATCTAACGTTTTATCGTACCCAAACTTAATGAGACCACCTTCTTTGATGGTTAGGGGTGGGTCTGACTCAATGGAACGCTCTAAAAGAGTTTTTAAATCTTCAAGGGCTGAAATTTTCTCATTATAATCATCTAATAAAGGGTGATTGAAGCTTTCCAATGCTTGTTTAATGGCAGGCACTCTTGATAAGGTTTGTCTAAGCTGTGCCAAATCTTTACCGTTGGCATTCTTTGTGGCGATTCTTGTGGTAATTCGTCTTAAGTCATAAACACCTTTTAACGATTCTTTTAATTGTTCTAAAGACATCATTGAAGACTGCATCGCCACAATAGCATCAAATCTGTTTTCTATAATTTCTTGATTTATACTCGGTTCATCCATATATTTTCTGAGTAATCTGGACCCTAAAGCCGTTACGCAGTGGTCAAGTACTTCGAACAAGGTTGAGCCTTTTTGTTTTGAGTAAGTATCTGTTAGTTCTAAACTAACCCTCGAATGGTTGTCCATATTGAGAAACCCATTTTTTTCTAAAACACGTATTTCATGGAATTGTTCTAAGTCATTTTTTTGTGTCTGTTTTAAATAGTTCAGTAATAGACCAGATGCTTTATGAGCTTTAATGCCTATCGATTGATTTAGCTCATGTTCTAAGACATGATCTGTTTTTGACAGCAACACAAATTTTTCTAGTTTATTAAACAGTCTTTTGTCAGATGCTTCTAATACGACTTCTTTTAAATCCAATCTGACGATTTCTGACATCAGTTCATCTTCGGTCAAATCTACTTCTACGCTTAAATCACCAGTTGATAGATCTGCATAAGCAAGATTGAAAACCGTATGCTCTTGAGAAATTGCCCCAATATAATTATAAGTAGAGGCATTTAAAATACCTTCATCCATAATCATCCCTGGTGTAATCAACTTCACCACTTCACGTTTAACCAGGCCATTTCCAGGTTCTGTCACTTGTTCTACAATCGCAATCTTAAATCCGTTTTGTATCAGACGTTGAGCATAGGGAATAACGGCATGGTGTGGAACGCCACACATTGGTACCCTTTGTTCAACGCCAGCATCTCTACCTGTTAATGCAATCTCCAATGTTTTAGAAGCAATGATTGCATCTTCAAAAAACATTTCATAAAAGTCACCTAATCTAAAAAAGACTATCGCATCTGCGTAGTCTTTTTTAATTTCAAGATACTGTTGCATCATAGGAGTGTATGTTGTTTCTTTTTTAGCCATACAATCACCTTTCTAATTCAAAAATCTATTAAAATATATTGTTAAACCAATTCATGAATGCTTCCCAGTTAAATAAGAATTTACGATTCTCATCAATATAGTTTTTTGTATGTGAAGCAAATTCATAGCCTGGATCCAAGATTTTATCTAAAAGTTTACCCGAATTATAGTCTCCAAATGATAAAACATCATAAACTCTTAAGAATCCTAATGTAGCATAAAGTGCCGCCAACAATACCACAATAAACACAGTCCAGAAAATGACGCGTCTGACCGGATGTTTTTTCTTTGACTTACTCTTTGTGTTTTCATCTGGCTTAACTTCCACTGAAATCTCATTTTCTTGGGTTTGTTCAATCAAGCCACCTTGAGACTCTTCGATGACTTTTAATTCTTCTTTTTGAACTTTGTCCCATTCTTTCTTATTCAAAGTAGTTTCATAAGCCGATAAAATAGTAGGTTTAAGCATTGGTCTATGTGCTTTTTCATAAGCTTTATCCAACATCAATTGATGATATTGATTCATATCCATTCTTAGCGCCTTGATTTCATCTACCAGTGCTTGTAAAGATTCTTTGGATAACCCTTCTGTTACAATTTGTTTTTCGATCACTTTAATATTCTCTTTTTCTTCGACATTTTTAATTTCTGTAGGTTGGTCAAGTTCTTCTTTTTCTTCGATAAACTTAACTTCTTTTACTTCTTTGTTTACAGGCTCACTCTTAGCGATTGTCCCAACCACTTCTTCGATTTCATCTTTCGGTTCTTCTTTTTCGATGATTTCATTCACTTCAGCTTCGAATTTCTTCTCTTCATCTTGAGTTAGAAGCGTATCCTCAATGAAAACGCGTTCGGTAGGTTTGATTTCTTCGTATACACCTGGATTAGAGGGTACATAGTATTTTTCTTTGGTTTCTTTAGCATTAGCAAGAATGTATTCGATGATTTCTTCTTTTTTGAGTTCAATTGATGCTTTGATGTTATGTTCTATGGCAAATCTTTGAAGTTGAATGACTGCCATTTTTCTCACTTTATCATCTAGCGCTTGTGTATAGGTGTTTTGGTTTTTAAGTTCGCGAATGATAATGGCTACGAGTTCATTTTTCTTAAGTCTTCTTGGAACATCTACGCCATACTTAGTCCCAATTTCACGAAGTTCAACAAGTGTAGAACTCTTATATAGTACCGGTCTAAATAACTCAGGTGATAACCCATCGATTTGATTATCATCATCATAAAAAATAGAATTCAATTTATTTTGATAAGAAAGCGTATCCTCTGCAATCGGTCCAACATTTGCATAATGATTTTTAGATTCATTGACGAATGACAATAATTCTTTTGAAGGCACGCGTTTATCAATTAGGTAAGTTAATAGGGCTAACCATAAGCTTTCAAGTGCTTTTTTTTCAAGTTCCACAGATTTAAATTGTGGAATCAAATTGATCAATTGTGATTCACTGAAATTATCATACCATGATAAACGATAGTTTACTTCGTCAGAGAGCGTCTGTTGAACTATTTGTCTAGAAGTGACATAGGTATCCAGTTCTTTTCTAAGCGCATTCATACGAACTTTTCTTGGTACCATTAACCCAATGGATTCAAAAAAGAGTGTTACTTTATCAGCTGGAAAATAGATGAGTGTTTGGATCACACTTTCCACTTTAACTTGCTTATCCCCCATTTTTACATCACTGTTTTTGGACAAAATAGTCATTAAAATCCCTCCGTTTGTTATTATCTATATATATCATACATCAAATACATCCATTTAGCAAGTGGACGCACTCATAGAAAAAAAGCGAATACTAGGGTTTTTCCACTGGTTTCGCTTTTTAAAAAACTATTTAGTTAGCACCTTATTTAACTCAGTCTCAATGATTTCTTTTACTTCAATTAAAAGTTGATTTATTTCATTTTGTAAGTCTAAATAAGTCTCGATCAAAGGTTCATTTTCAAAGGAATTTCTCGCTTCATCATAGGTCTGTGAAAATTGTTTGATTGCGTTTTGTTTTTGAATGGCTTTAGCATTTACCAGTTGTTTTTGAATGGCTTTCAGCTCAGCAAAACGTTTTTTCAGATCTTTGTTTGAATTGATGACATTCTCAAATTTTTGGTAAGTCTTAACCTCTTCGAGATTCTTGATTAACTCAATTAACTCTTCTTTTTTACTCAACAGCTTCACCTATTAAGAACCAAGTTCTCGCAATCGTGACTTTAACATCGACAAATTGGCCTATCAGCGATTTACTGCCTTTAAAATTGACTAATTTATTATGTTCAGAATATCCAGCCAGAATGTTATCATCATGTTTGGAAACACCATCAACCAATACTTTGATGGTTTTACCAAGGTATTTCTTACTTGCTCTTAAATACCCTTCATTGACAATTTTATTCAATCTTTGAAGACGTTCTTTCTTAGTTGCTTCCAAAATAGTGTCCTCAAAGCTAGCTGCAGGCGTTCCGGCTCGTTTGGAAAATATGAACGTATAAGCCCCTTCGAAATCAACTTTTTGAACCAAATCAATCGTCTCTAAAAAATCCTCTTCTGTTTCTGAGGGAAAAGCCACGATAATGTCTGTAGTAAGCGCAATGTCAGGGCGTGCTTCTTTGAGTTGTTTAATGACATCTAAGTAGCGCTCTTTGGTATAGTGTCTATTCATTTTCTTTAATACACTGTTACTTCCAGATTGTACTGGTAAGTGTAGATGTGGCATGACAGACGGACACAACTTAAAGGCTTGAACTGTTTTATCGTCGATATCTCTTGGATGACTGGTCGTAAAACGAATTCGAGGTATACCGAGTTTGTCCAAGTCCATCAGTAAATCACCGAAAGTATAATCTATGTTTTTAAAGTCTTTGCCATAGGCGTTGACATTTTGGCCAAGCAGAGTTACTTCTTTGTACCCATCTTTAACCAAATCTTTGACCTCTTTGATGATTTCATCTTTATCTCTAGAACGTTCTTTCCCTCTTGTATAAGGAACTATACAATAAGTGCAAAACTCATCACAACCATACATTATATTTACCCATGCTTTAAACTTATGTTCTCTGACCTTAGGTAAGTTTTCAACGATGCTACCTTCTTGTGAAAAGACTTCAATGACGCGTTCTTTGCTGAAATAAGCTTGCATGATATAGTTGGGCAACATATGAATGTTGTGTGTGCCAAATATCATATCAACTTGATCATATTTTTCTAATATTCTGTTTACCACTTTTTCTTCTTGAGCCATGCATCCGCAAAGTCCAAGAATCAAGTCAGGGTTCTTGCGTTTAAGTGGTTTAAGTCTTCCTAATTCGCCCCATATACGGTTTTCGGCATTTTCCCTAATGGCACATGTATTAATTAAAATCACATCTGCATCATGTTCATCATTCGTACGGACATAGCCCATGTTTTCCAGTATGCCTGCCATAGTTTCGCTATCTGCTTCATTACCTTGACACCCATATGTTTGGATTTTATAGGTTTTTCCTTTTCCCATTTTTTGATAGGATGGGTCCAATTCAAACTGAACATGTTCAGTATCATTTTTTGTTCTTTTTCTCGCCTTTGACAAATCAGGCTTGAAATATTTATCAATATCTATCATATTATCACCTTAATAAAGAGTATACACGAAAAAGCTTTCAGTTTCAATTTTTAAGCCAGCCCAGTCATTAATGCGTGAACTACCCACCACTTAATCGAAGTGGGGGCTTCCTATCCAAACCGATGTACCCACCAGTGAATCAATAGGCTATCCCCGTAGTCCCTACGGTTCTAAATCCTTTTATAACTGAAATGCTAACTTATATTGTCTTAATCCTTCTTTATTGATATTGATCGCTGCGTTGTGATCTCGATCTAGGTGTAGTCGACAACTTCGACACTCAAACACTCGGTTAGAGAGTTTCAGTTCAGTGTGAATCTCGCCACAGTGACTACATAACTTCGATGATGGATACCATTTATCCATCGTCATAAGTGTCTTGCCTTCTTTTTCTAACTTGTA
>JAVESF010000013.1:0-41039 GCA_034006765.1 Acholeplasma sp.
ATCTAAACTATCTAATGCGGGGTTAAATAGGTACCGGAATGAAGTTGTTGGTTTTGTCTTTCAAGACTCACACTTGATTGATTCGATATCTGTATATGCAAATCTTAGATTGACTTTATCATTAAAGGAAAAGCCTAATAGAGTTCTAATTGAAACAGTGTTAAAAGAAGTGGGATTAGAAGGGTTTTCAAATAGAATAACAAATACACTATCAGGTGGAGAACGTCAGCGAGTCGCGATTGCCAGGGCAATCTTAAAAAAACCTAAGGTGTTATTAGCAGATGAACCTACAGGGGCACTAGACTCAACAACTTCAGAAGAAATATACCAACTACTAGAAAAACTCTCTAAATCCTATTTGGTGGTTTGCATAACACATGATCAAAGCGCTTCTAGTAAGTACGGACATAGAGTAATAGAACTTAAAGACGGTAGAATCATCAAGGATTCAAATCCTCATGATGCACCAAGTACAACCAACATTGAACTAAAAAAACCAAGATTGAACATAACAGAGTCTTTTTTGTTAGGCTTTAGAAGTGTAAAAAAGGTGTCTTTTAGATTAGCTTTAACGATTATTATATCCACTTTACTATTGTTGATTATAGGGATAACTGATGCTTTATCCAATTATGATAAGTATGAGCAAGCCAGTGATTCACTAAAGGAGTCAAAGGCGCCTTATATTAAACTGGTCAAGAATAATAATGATACCTCATTACTAAGTGAGAGTGATGTTTCAGAGTATCAGTTGAAATATGAAAACGAGATGTATCCAGTCAGATTAGGATTTGAAAAAGCGTTGGATGCATTTGTTTATGACTCGATTCCAGATAGTGACTTATACCCATATAGTATTAATGGAGCGGTAGCCGTAAATAAAGAAGCTGAATCTATGCTAAACATCCATTTGTTACATGGGAAAATGCCTGTTAAATCCGATGAAATAGCGATTACTAATCGTATCTTTAATATACTCAAATCGTATGGTTTTAACGATGAAGGACAACGAGTAGAGATAAGTAACTACGAGTCGATTATTGGTAAGACTATTGATTTTGATGAGAGTGGCAATTATGAGATCGTTGGAATCTATGACACATTTTTTGATTTTAATAAGTACGACAATTTATTAAAAAAACATATGAGTGGTTTTTTTCAAAGCATCATCTCAACAGAACTATCAGATATGAACAACAGCATTCATAACATGGTTTTCATTTCACAATCTAATGAAGATGAAATGAAAGCGATTATGAATACGAAGTATTTTGAACCAAACCTATATGAAAGTGGGGCTTTAGGGTTATCCAATAGTGAATACCATTTCGCGATTACGAAAATAGTCAGCTTCATACCCGAAGAGTATGCTGTGATTTGGATAAATGAAATAGCTAACTTAAACGAGAATCAAGTGTTGCTAAATAACTTTTTACTATCCGATTACTATGATAGTTCAGACATTTTCTCGTTAATGGACTCACTTATTGAGTCTTTTGTCGAAAAACATTTTCATGAAATAGAAGATACATTCAATGAGCCGGAGTATGAATCCTATTTTGAATACATCAACTATGCTTCTGAAAACAAGTATCATCCAGGTTTTGATTCCCGTTATTTTTATGGTAAGGCTTATAAAACGATTATAAGCAATATATTAAATGAGATTAACCATTCATTTTGCATGGACTTGAATGGGACTGAAAGATGTTATGAAATAGCAGGGTTCTTTATAGATAACAATTCAGACAAGTTTAATAACGTTATTTTCTCCAGTGCAGGATATAATAATCTCATTTCAACAGGTGTAGTTAAAACCTACGATTCATTGATAATGAGATACAATGTGACAGATAGTATGTTATTGAAAGACATATTTTCGAGTGGCGAAGCAAGAATGGACGGATATAATGACATAATCAGTAACGTGAACTATATAGAGTATATTCGTGGACTAACTCAAATTCCATTATCAATTGTTAGCGGATTTGTTTTAGTACTTGCGGTGATTATTATTTTCTACTATATATTAACGACCATTCAAAGTGAGGGAAAGATAATAGGGATATTGAGATCACTTGGAGCAAGCTATAAACATATTTATCTTTGGTTTACGACTGAAATCATGATCCTATTATATAGTAGTTTGATTGCTTCATCGTTACTGTTAAAACTGTCATCACTAGTCATAAATAGGATTGTAAAAGATGCCATTTATGTAAAGGTTGATATCATCATGATTATGCCAAGACAATACATACTACTAGCATTGATTACTACGCTATTAGGTGTATTAAGTACAATACTGCCTGTATATAAATATGTAAAAAGGAATCCATTGGATTCAATCAAGAGTGAATCACTATGATTTGTATCTTAAACAAAAGTGCGAATATTTCGCATTTTTTTGTTGACATCTTATACTATGCATTGTATAGTATTACGTGAAGGGAGGTATATTATGGATCCGCAACTAAAAAAAGGGTTTTTAGAAGTGCTTGTCTTGGCATCACTTAAGGAAGAACCGTCTTACGGCTATAAAATCGTGCAAGATGTCTCTGAAATTATAGACATATCAGAATCCACCTTATACCCAATACTTAAACGGCTTGAACAACAAAAGTTTGTAAAAATATACACAGAACAGCATCAATCTAGACTTAGAAAGTACTACATGATCACACAATCTGGTTTAAATGAAATAGATAAATCAAAGAGAGATTACGAAGAGATTACTAAAATCTATCGTTACATATTGAGGTAAGACAATGACAAAGAAAGAATTTTTGAAAGAATTAAGGTTAAGCTTGAAAAACGAAGCAGACAAGGAAGAAATCATTAATTACTATGACGAGTTAATCGATGAAGCAACCCTTAATGGTGAGATTGAAAGTCAGTTTATCGATAGACTTGGACCAATCGACGACATTATTAAGCAAATGGACAAAACACCTTATAAAAAAAGAGAAAACAAAAGCGTTGAAGTAGTTAAGAAAACCACTTCAAAGGTTTCAAGATTACTGCTAGAAACGCTTATTATGTCTGGATATGCGCTACTAATGGTTGTCTCATTTAGTTTTATAGTAGGTGGGGCATTTCAAACGGTTAAGAGCGTTTCACACATGGGGAATGCATCCACAAACGAGGTCATGATATATTATATCGGTGAAATGATATTCACAATTGGATTATGTTTAATGGGTATCGGCTTAATGTGGTATGCTAACGCTGCCTTTAGAAAAAGCATACGTAAGATTAAAACTATCGCTAATGAGGAGGAAAAGTAATCATGAAACTACTAATAAAGATTAGTGCGTTGTTAATTATCGTTGGTTTAGCTGTATCGGTTGTGTTTGGGGTTATTGCTAGAGAAGAACTAAAAGATGAATCTGATCTAGTTTCTGAATCATTCACATTCGAAAAAGATTTATATACAAGCATCGAGATTTCTGTTCAGAACAACCCAATCAAGGTTTTGGTTGCCGAAGATGAGGAAATTAAGATTACATTTAAACATTACGATTATGAAAAAGTAGAAAACCTAACTACAGATGGGAAAGTTTATATCAAGGTATACGCAAACTGGTGGGATAATCTACTAAAAGGCTCAACGTTTGTTGGTTTTATGGATATCATGCAAGATAGAACAGTTTATATCCATGTTCCTGAAAAACTTTTCGATTATAATTTAAGAACATCCAATGGCAAAATCATCTTTGATGATGTGGATGCGAACAATGTTAATCTCAAGACCTCTAACGGAGCGATTGTATTATCCAGTGTAACGATTAATAACGCAGTTTTAAGGACTTCTAATGGCGCAATCACACTTGATTCCGTTATTGGTAAGGAAGTTGATGGCATGACCTCTAATGGTGCAATCACACTTAAGGATATCACAGCAGATGAACTCATTATGGAAACCTCTAATGGTGCCGTTACAGGAAGTAACCTAAGTTCTGAACTTGTTGATATTTACACTTCTAATGGTCCAATTAGAATTCACGTTGTTGGACATTTTAGAGACTACAAAGTGCGTACAAAGACCTCTAATGGCTCTGTTAAAATAAACGATCAAACCTACGGTAATGACACCTATAACGAAACTAAAACGCCATATGTCAAAACGATTACTTCAAACGGAAGAATCGAAATATTCTTTACATTAGACTAAGTGTCCTTGGACACTTTTTCTTTTTAAATTATTTGGTATAATGACACTGTGAGGTACACTATGAAAACGATATTTAAAAGCCCAATTGGAAATCTATTAGTTGAAGAGAGTAATCACTCGATTGTTCGCGTTGATTTGACGAATTTAGAAGTAACATCTAGCGAAGAAACGCCACTGTTGATCAAGGCACGTGAAGAACTTTTGTCTTATTTTGAAAAAGAAACCAGCTTCAGCTTTTCGATACAACCAAAGGCAACGCCATTTCAACTCAAAGTGTACGAAGCCACCCGTAAGATACCTTTTGGTAAAACCGCTTCATATGGGGAAATTGCAGCGATGATTGGTAATAAAAATGCCTCAAGAGCTGTTGGTCAGGCGCTGAATAAGAATCCGATTATGATTGTGATACCTTGCCATAGGATTATTGGGAAAAACAACGATTTAGTGGGTTTTTACGGTGGATTAGACTTGAAAAAACGATTACTCGATCATGAAAAAACCGTTTTATCGAAAGATAGAATTCTTTAAAAATATGACAATACTTGAAGTTAACTGGGAAACCTTTTAAATAGCGGATAAGGGTTTGTAATAACTCAAAAACAGCATATAATACGAGCATAAGTCACCTTTGGATAGGTGACTTTTTTTCTTGAAACCAAGGATTTACGTGATAACCGTATAGGTAAAACAATACCCGGTTTTTGTTGAAAAACCCCTTTTTAGTTTCATTACAAATAACGGATTTTCATCGGTTTTCATTCAAAAATCTTGATATAATGATGGCACTAAAAAGGGGGGATTTTAATGGACGAATACAAATTAAAGCGTAAGATTCTCTGTATAGATTTAAAGAGTTTTTATGCCTCTGTTGAATGCGCATTACTTGGATTAGATCCATTTAAGACCCCTTTAGTGGTTGCGGATGATTCTAGGGGTGGCGGCGGGATTGTCCTAGCTGTAAGCCCGTATTTAAAGTCAAAAGGCGTACCTTCAAGATGTCGAATTTATGAGTTGCCCACGGATTTAAACATAAGGATTCAAAAACCTCAAATGCAAACGTATCTTAGCTATTCAACAGAAGTCATTAAAGTCTATTTGGAATTTATTTCTGAAGAGGATTTATACGTGTATTCAATTGATGAAGCCTTTTTAGATGTTACCGAGTATTTGAAATACTACCAACTGTCTGACTATGACTTGGCAAAAAAAATTTTGAATAGAATTAAAGACAAACTCGATTTATACGCAACCTGTGGTGTTGGGGAAAATATGTTAATGGCAAAATTAGCTTTAGATATTGAATCGAAAAAGGCTATAGATTTTATTGCGAAATGGACTTATGAAGATATCAAAGATAAACTTTGGCCAGTTTCGCCTTTAAGTGAAATGTGGAGTATCGGTCATAACATGCAAAAAAGACTGAATCAAATGGGCTTTTGGACCATTGGTGATATCGCGAATGCGGATGTCAAAAGACTCAAGAAACAGTTTGGTATACTGGGTGAAGAACTTTACTATCATACACACGGCATTGATATGTCTTTAATCCAAGATAAGGGTAAAATGAGTGTGGTCTCCAAAAGTTATGGAATGGGTCAAACATTATTTAAAGACTATTATCGAAAAGACATTTATCAGATTATTCTAGAAATGACTGATGAGATAAGTAGAAGATTGAGACTTCACAAAAAACACGCTAAGGTAATTCATTTTGGCGTAGCTTATTCCAAACTATATGGAGGTGGGTTTCACCGCCAACTAGGACTCACTAGTCATACATCAAGCCCTAAAGTAATTTTTGAAACGTGTAAGAGTATTTTTGAAACGCACTATGAGGACCTGCCAATTCGCCATGTTCATATATCCGTTTCAAGCTTAATGGACAATACGATTTACCAACCCAATTTATTCGAAGACTTAGATGAAACGTATCGAGAATTTCAATTAGGGGTGGCTATGGATGAAATTAAGATGCGATTTGGTAAAAATAGCATCAATCGAGCGTCTAGTGAATTAGAAAACTCTACCATTAAAAAAAGAAATAAAATGATTGGAGGACATAATGGCTAATTATCACGATAGAGGACTCATGAAGTGGGCCCCCTTTGACGCGCTTGCTGGGTATCAAGAGATGATTAAAGAAATGGTTTATATTAAAAATAAGCGTGAAAAACCAGTCTTATTTGAAGATACTTTGGAAGAAATGGACAGGACAGTTCAAAGAGCTTTTAAGTTAAAATCAATACTAAGAATTAGTTATTATGTGGATGGATATCTTTATTATCGGCTAGGTGAAATAAAAAAGTATGACCCTCTTTTGAGCATGATAATACTAAAACCCAATATGATGCTTAAACTTAATGACATCATCAATATTGAAGAAATTTTGTGAGAAGTTATATATACTATGTATATAATGTAAAAATAACATATAAAATGCATATTTATATAGTTAATAAAATTATAGAAAACATATTTTAAATATGCATACGTTATAAAAAAAAAACGACGTTTTTACGTCGTTTTTATAGTTACTTTGTGAAAACTAAAACCTTAACTTCGCCTGCCCCTAAAAAGAAATAAGGGTTTTTGTGTTCATCGAATTCATAAAACATCCTTGGGCCAGATTCATGCATTGCATAGAGTAATCTTGCTTCATTTTGGTGAATGTTGAAACGTTTGCGGATGCTTGATAAATCTAATTTAACATGTTGCGCATCAAACGGATTGGCATTTCCAACTATGAGTAAGATTTCATTTTTTGCTTCATAGGCGAATCCTACTGGATTGTAGCCATCTAAAAACGAAACTGGGATGTATTTTTTCTTATCGGTAATCACGTTGAGATATTTTTTACGAATGGGTTTTACTTTTTCCAGGTTATCTGCGATGTCATTATGCATATGATTCAAATAATGAATTGCAAACTTGTCAAAGAGTGCCAGTTTACCATAAAAAGGATCTTCAGGGTTCAGCATATAAAGTTCATTTGGTCTAGGGTCAATGCCGGTGTTCATTGGCTGTCTTTCATAAACTTCTTGACCAGAGTTAATGAATGGTACCCCATTTGGCATGAACATATTCATAACGGTTAAAAACTTAGATAGGTTTTGCCCCCCATCTCTTGCAGCCAATCTTGGGGTGTCATGTGTTTCGCCACATGCAAAGACCGCACAATCTAGGTCAACAGATTTATAATAGAAGTGGTGTAATTTACCTTCCCAAATATGTGGTTGCATTGAGAATCCATTTCCTATGATCATGTTGTAACCAAGTTTTCTAGCATGTTTTGCATTGTCTGGGTTTAATTCTTCAGCAATGAATGCAAAGTCTGGGTCAACAGCTCTAGCGGTTGTAATGATTTGATTGACAAGTTCCTTTGGAAGGGCATGGCCCATATCGATTCTAGCCCCATCAATCCCGTAAGTTTTTTGATAATGAGGGATGATGTTTGCTAATGTATCCCAAAGCTCGACATTTGGTTTATGCCCAGGATATAGATTGGATTTGATGGTGTCAAATAGGATATAGGGTGGCTTATTTTTATCTTTTAAGTATTTGCTGGTTTCAATTGGATGGTCTAAGTACATTCTAAAAAATGTTACATCGGTCCATGGCGGTTGAATATCGTTGATATGATCAGAGAATGCTGGTGCAATCGTTAAACCAAAATGCTTATCAACTAGTTCTAAAATTGAACCGCCTTTTTTAGCATATTCTTTTACTAATTTTGACCATTTCGCTTTGTCTTGTGTTTGTGGGTCAAACTGAAACATATTAATGTGATTTAGAACAGATTGACTCTTATACACGGTTGGCATGAATTTTGAAGTCGGCGAAACAGTTTGTTCGACAATTTCGTCCACATAAGGTGGCTTATAACTCGAAATATCACTGGATTTAATCCAATAAAACCAATCTGGATGATTGACTATTAAGTCATTTTCGGTCGCGTTGGTTCTCGGGATGATGTCAATCATAACACGCATTCCAAGTGTATGAGCAGCTTCAACAAGCGCCTGAAATTGTTCATCTATGGTCAAGTTGTTTTCAATCATTGGGTCTGATAAGGATGGGTCTAGTTCAAAGAAATTTGAGACGCCATAGGGAGAGCCTAACTCACCTTTTTTATTTTTTAATGAGAATTTTGAGATTGGGAGTAGATAAATAGCATCCACACCCATTTTATCTAGCAAAGGTAATAGGGCAAGTGTTTTTAGAAATGTCCCAGTTTCTTTCACATGATAAATGTTGTTTTCATCAATATAACCATTCCGGTCGTGGTCCCAAGTGGTAGAGGTTCTGATCATCATTGAATAAACGGTTGATTTTAAAATCCAATCTCCGCCCATTTTTGATTTTGAGCTTTTAGGCACTTTAACGCCTTTTATGGTAGATAAAGAACTTACTTCAGTGCTTTCATAGTTTTTTAATAATACTTGGTCTATCAAATCAATCAAAAAATCATAAGGATTTACCAAGTGTTCTCCATTGTTTAAAACCGAAATTGCTTCATGACCAAACAGGTTAAACATCGAAGGAATCGAATAGTTCATTGGAAAGTCTGGTTTGTTTGCAGATAAGGTTTCACGGAGCTTTAATAGTTTTGACATAATATTCCCTCACTTTAACATCATTATTATAACATTTAAAACGGATATTCATATAGAATGAAACGAAAACCGAAAGCGTTTACACAACGAATATGCTTAAAAAAAAGACGGAAGAACCATCTTAATTTTTAACGATTAGGGACTTACCTGTCATTTCCTTTGGTTGTGCAACTTCAAGAATATCTAACATGGTTGGTGCAACATCACATAGCGCACCACCTTCACGCAATTTAATGCCTTTTTGAGTCACCACAACAGGGACCAAATTGGTTGTATGTGCAGTGTGTGGTTTACCAAACTCATCACGCATTTTTTCAGCATTTCCGTGGTCAGCCAATACAATAGCAACCCCACCAATTTTTTCAATTGCTTTTAATACTCTGCCTAAGCAAATGTCGACTGCTTCAACAGCAAGTTTAGTCGCCTCAATTGAACCTGTATGCCCAACCATGTCTGGGTTAGCAAAGTTTAGAACCATGGTTGAATAGGCTTTTGTTTCTAAGGCTTCAACCACAGCATCGGTTAATTCATAGGCGCTCATTTCAGGTTTTAGATCATACGTTGGAACTTTAGGACTTTGTACTAAAATGCGATTAGCGCCTTCCAATTCATAATCGGCACCACCATCAAAGAAAAAAGTCACGTGTGCGTATTTCTCTGTTTCAGCGGCTCTTAGTTGTTTCAAGCCTGCTTTCGAAATGACTTGTCCATAAATGTTTTGTAAGTCTTGTAATGGGAATGCAATTTGACCTTTCACAGTTTCGTTATAATGCATCATAGATACAAAATGTATGCCTTTAGGGGCACGTGTAGCATCGAAAGTCGCTTTGCCTTCAGAGTAGTATTTACTCACCCCTTCAGGGTTTGAAAGTGCTGTTGCAATGCGAATGGCTCTATCGGGACGGAAATTAGCAAATATAATTGCATCGTTGTCTTCGATTAAGCCTTTCTTATTTACGACAAATGGTAACATGAATTCATCTGTAATACCATTTTCATAAGATTCAGTAATGCCGCAAATTGGGCAGTCTTTTACTGGTGCATCACCAACAGTCATTGCATCGAAGGCTTTTTGAAGGCGATCCCAGTTGTTGTCACGATCCATTGCATAGTAACGACCAGATACGGTTGAAATTTTTAAACCTGCTTCAATTAATTCTTTAACAAATGCCAATCCAGATGTTTGAGGTGTGTCTCTACCATCTAAGAATGCATGATAGAAAGTTTTTTGCTCGAGCCCTTGTTTCTTGGCCAACTCATTTAAAGCGATAATGTGTTGAGTGGATGCATGAACCCCACCATTACCAGCCAATCCCAAGATGTGAAGTTTAGAATTGTGTTTTTTTACGTGTTGAATGGCGTCTAAAAAGGCTTGATTCTCATAAAATGAACCGTCTTTAATCGCAACATTGATGCGGGTTAAAGATTGGTATACGACTCTACCAGCACCTAAGTTTAAGT
Source organism: Acholeplasma sp. (assembly GCA_034006765.1). Taxonomy (GTDB): domain Bacteria; phylum Bacillota_I; class Bacilli_A; order Acholeplasmatales; family UBA5453; genus Paracholeplasma. Next base: position 10,249 of record JAVESF010000013.1, read on the forward strand.
GCCCAACTTCACTATTACCCATTTGACCTTCAGGTAAACCAACTGCTTCTTCAGAAGCTTGCAAAGTTGAGTTTGGGTATTCATTTAAAATACGGTCTAAATTTGGTTTATGTGCTAAGGTGACAGAATTAGAGTCACTAGCAGGGGCTAAACCTTGCCCATCTAGGATGATTAATCCGACAAATTTTTTATTACTCATTTAATAGCCTCATTTCTATTTTTCCATAGTTATTATATAACATAGTATGTTAAAATGAAAATTGAAAGTGTTTACGGATTATCAAAAACACAAGTTATAACCATATTTTAAGTAAAAAGAGGAATCATATGTCAAAACAAACCATATTAGAGAAGAAAAGTTTTTATGAGGTTTTAACTATTATATTTGTGGGAATCTCTGCAATAGGGTTCATTATTTTTTTAGGCAGTCCATTTATGGGAATGTTCATGTTTATGGGGGGGGCTCTAGCTGCAGGTGCGGTGTCAAAAAGATTTAAAACCATCAGCATTGAATTTAAGAAAACCTATGTTAAACAAACCATCGAAGGATTGGTAGATGAGGCGAATTATGATCCCAAACTTGGATTCACAAAGGAAGAAATTTACGAAAGTGGTGTGTTATTAAAACAAGATCGGTTCCACAGTGAAGACATGCTTAGCGGATCTTTAAACAAAAGACCATTTAGATGTGCAGATGTCCATCTTCAAGATGTCAGAAGTAACGGTAAATCCACTACAGTTGTGACTATCTTTAAAGGAAGATATTATGAAATACTTGTTGAAAAACCTTTTAAAGCCCCAATTCACGTATTAAATAATAATACGACACTCTTTGGAAAAAGGAATGGGTATCCAAAGATTGAGTTAGAATGGGTAGAGTTCAACAAAAAGTTTGATGTATACAGTAGTGATGAATTTGAAACATTCAAACTTTTAAAACCTGTTGTTATGGAAAAAATACTCGCGCTGAAACAACGGTTTGATAAGCTTTTGATTGGATTCGTAGGCAATAAAATCATTTTGGCTATTAATAACAATAAAGATGCTTTTGATTTAAGATTGTTTCACAAGTTTGATGACAGTTATGTGAATGAAATTAAACAAGAATTTAACGAGTTAGAAGAAATCATTAATACGCTAGAAGTCATTTTATAAGTTGACTCTCTTATTTAAATGATTTATAATGTGTGTGAGTTAATACTTCGGGGCAAGGTGAGATTCCTTGATCGGCGGTACAGTCCGCGAACCTTTTGGGTTGAACTGGTGTGATTCCAGTACCGACAGTTATAGTCTGGATGGGAGAAGAAACTAGGTTTTTTTATGAGCCTGTTTTTTGCCGTCACCCTGGAGTGGCGGCATTTTTGTTTTTCAAGGAGGAAAATATGAAAACAAATTACAGCACAAAAAGACTTATATTTGTAGCGACGCTTGCAGCCATTTCAGTGGTATTTGGGTTGTTTGAAATACCACTCGGATTGCCATGGTTGAAATTAGATGTGAGTGAAATCGCGATTTTGGTAGCGGCGATTGTGGTCGGCTACAAAGGGGCGTTTAGCTTGATTCTCATTAGAGGCATTTTAAGACAAGGATTACAAGGTGATTTATTCATTCCGCACGAAATGATAGGTGAACTGATTGCAGTGATGGCAAGTCTGATTATTCTTGGGTCATATTACGTCATTACTAAGTGGATTAAAACCTATAAAGCACCGCTATTGTTGGAATCAGTGGTGGATCCAAAACCAGTTTCAAAAAAAGAATTTTTATCAGTCGTTGTTGGTGTTACGGCGACATTAACAGTGCTTTTAATCATTTTGAACATCTTTATACTGACGCCGATATACTTAAGTGCTTTCGATGCTTTAATGGGCTTTTTTGGGTTTCAGCAATTTCACTTCACCATATTTACTTTGGTGAAAGACCCAGGTATGAAAAACATTTTCGGTATAGATTTATCCAGTTGGAAGCTTTATGTTACTTATATTTTGACAAATTATGGGCTGTTAAACCTGTCAAAAGGGTTATTGACAACTATGTTATTTTTACCAATTAAGTCTAGATTGGAAAAAGTTGAGTTATAATAGATTAAGAGGTGGTGAATAAATGAAGCATTTTTTATATGAACTGAGACAACCTTTAATCAAAGGTGATTTAAGACAGTTTTTGATTGAAGGTATCTTAAGTAGTGTTATATTTGGTGCCTTTATCGGAGCACTTGATTTTTACTTAACATTCTATTTTCAATCAATATTATCCATTTTCACATTTTTGATCTTTTATTATTTTGTCTCAAATAGACTGTTCAGGAGTTTCAATCAATACCATATCATTTATTCAATACTGGCGGTATTTTTTTTGCTGGTTGGCGTTTATATGATGGGTTTAACGTCACAATTGTTTTACCTACAAGTTGTTACAGGCAATTTAGGACTATATCATAAGTTCTTAAATCCACTTTTGTATTTTGAGTTTATATGGAAGTGGTCGTTTGATTTTGGTGTGATATTTTTTAACTTACTATATATATTGATCTACGCATGGATTTGTAAAACCATTTACATGCAAATGAAACGATAAAAATAGTAAACGCTTTTATACCTTTAATGCTTTATTTTACATCATGATTAGGGTATAATACATACGGTAATATAGAGATACTAATATAGAAAAAGGAGATTAAAAATTATGCCATTTATTACAGATGTGTATGCAAGAGAAGTATTAGATTCACGCGGTAATCCTACTGTTGAAGTAGAAGTTTACACAGAAAGTGGCGCATTCGGTAGAGCAATCGTTCCATCAGGCGCATCCACAGGTGAATATGAAGCTGTTGAATTAAGAGACGGCGACAAGAAAAGATATTTAGGGAAAGGTACCCAAAAAGCAGTTGAAAACGTAAACGACATCATCGCTCCAGAAGTGATTGGATATGCGGTTACAGACCAAGTTGCAATCGACAAATTAATGATCGAATTGGATGGTACACCAAACAAAGCAAAATTGGGTGCAAACGCAATTTTAGGTGTTTCAATGGCTGTAGCTAGAGCAGCAGCTGACTTCCTAGGTGTGTCACTTTATAACTACTTAGGTGGATTCAATGCAAAACAACTTCCAGTACCAATGATGAACATCATCAATGGTGGTGCGCATGCAGACAACAACATCGACTTCCAAGAATTTATGATTCTTCCAGTAGGTGCGAAGAGCTTTAAACAAGCCATCCAATGGGGTGCTGAAGTATTTCATAACTTAAAGAGCGTATTAAAATCAAAAGGTTACAATACTGCTGTGGGTGATGAAGGTGGATTTGCACCAAATTTAGGTTCAAACGAAGAAGCTATTCAAGTTATTCTTGAAGCAATCAAAAAAGCTGGCTTTGAAGCTGGTAAAGACATTTTCTTAGGTATGGACGTTGCAGCATCAGAATTCTACAACGCTGAAACTAAGAAATATGTATTAGAAGGCGAAGGCGGAAAAGCATTCACTTCTAAAGAATTAGTTGATTTCTATGTTGGTTTAGTTGACAAATATCCAATCATCACAATCGAAGACGGTTTCGACCAAAACGACTGGGATGGATGGAAATTAATGACTGAAGCATTAGCTTCAAAAATCCAATTAGTTGGTGACGACCTATTCGTTACTAACACTGAAAGATTAGCAGTTGGTATCGAAAAAGGTATCGCTAACTCTATTCTAATCAAAGTAAACCAAATCGGTACTTTAACAGAAACATTCGATGCTATGGAAATGGCAAAGAGAGCTGGCTACACAGCTGTTGTTTCTCACAGATCTGGTGAAACAGAAGATACTACAATCGCAGACATCGTAGTTGCGTTTAATGCGGGTCAAATTAAAACAGGCTCAGCTTCACGTACAGACAGAATTGCTAAGTATAACCAATTACTTCGTATTGAAGATGAATTAGGAGATACAGCACAATTCCATGGTTTAAAATCATTCTATAACTTAAAAAAATAGTTTTTTAAATCAAATAAAAAAGGAATGCCATTAGCTAAATGGGATTCCTTTTTTTAGTATTTTTCACGAAATTTTGATTGATAGAAATCATAGATATGAATGCTAGTATCCTTTAAAATCATCTCTTCGAAATGCTTTTGAGCTTGTTTTGGAAGAATCCATAAAACTGACAGAGTTTTTAATAAGGTTTCTTCAAATAAATCAAAGGCCTTTTTCTTGTAGTAGGCAAGTGCCTTATAGTAATAAAAGTATTCTAAAAGGTAGTACGAATGTTCACTCAAAGCATAAGAGATTGCATCGTCTGATAGACTGATTAACTCGTCAAAACGCTTTTCAACCCCTAAATTTTTCAAAACCCAAAAATAGACTTGGGAAATGTAAAACCTATTTCCAGAGGTATAAAGCTTGTTTTGACTATTTAAGGTTAGAATGCGTTTTAATATAGATTTTCGGTCTTGATCACTGTATTGCATAATTAACCCTAGTATGTATAGTTCTAAGTCTTGAAGATAAGAACTTTTCATGATTTTGTTGAAATCGATAGAGTCTTTTAATACTGTGATTAATTGGTGTTTAGGTAAGCGTTCGCGGTTAAAATCCAAAAGACTTTTTCCAATTAAAATAAATCTTTGGTTGTACTGTTCAATAAGTTTTTCACTTTTGAACTGCTCAAAAAGTTGTATGGCCAGTTCATCTTGGCGCGAAATAACTGCATTGAAGAAGGCCTTGACAGTTAATGTTTCTTTTTCAGAAGCTTGCTGAAACTGATTGATCAATCTATCAAAAGTCATATCAAGACGTTTTGATAGTTCAATAACGATATCAAAAGGAGGTAATGATTCACCATTTAGATATCTGTAGTATTGTCTTTGGGAAACAATATCATACAAAAAGTTCTCTTGAGATACTTTTCGTTCGTGTCTTAAGTTGTCCATAAACATCAAAAGCTTCGCAATTTCCATAAAAAACCTCCAAAAGTATGACAGATGTGCCGTGGTTTTATTGTTTAATTCGTTTTATCATATAAGTGTAGGGAGGATAAAACAATGCGTAAATGGTTTTTGTTATTGTTATTTGCACTTATCTTAACGTCATTATCAAATGGCGTAAAAACTACTTTAAGTTACGTACCAAATGGTGACGTTACACTGGATTTTGATGATCCAGACTTCCCTGAACTTGTAAATATATTACCGGAGGATTAGTGATATGGACATTGATTTACTAGAAATTGAATTGAATGGGATTTCTGGGACCATTACAAATTATACTAGAAATCCATACATTATTGGTTACATTGATGCGTTAAAGCGATTTATGCATGAACACAATGAAAAAATGATAATGGTTATTGTAGGCAAACTAGTAGATTGGTACAAATCAAGTATCGACGAAATACTAAATAACGATTACATATCGAACAAACAAGACCACTTATCTACAAAAAAGCTTTTGGAAAGCATTCTGTCTTATCAAAAGATAAAACAGTAATCTTGTTTTCAGTTCATAAGCTATTTTATCATAAAATCGCTTGAATAAGCGACATATTATTAGATTTTTAAACTTTGATAGTCCCCTCTTTCAAGGTTTATTAATAAACAAAAGCACTTCAGATATTTGAGTGCTTTTTAATTTTTATTAAACGTTGTTTTATAAATGTAAATAATCCTTTGTCCTGTAAAAGATTTGGAATAAGTTTAAGTTGTGCGCGCGTGTGTGATATAATTGTTATAGATAAGTTGGTGAACGATATGACATTACTTGAATATTTTAAAGATAATAAAACCTATACATTTGAAATGCTTCTAGAAGCAACTCAAATGAACCAGGTCCTTTTAGCACAAGACCTAGATGGTTTAGTCGCTAATAAGCGTATAGAACAAAAAAATGGATTATATAAATTAAAACCTAACCTCAAAGTTGGAACTTTAGATATTAAAAACCAAGGATTTGCCTTTTTACTTCAAGAAGGTGATGATCTTTACATCTATGAAGAAGACCTAGGTTTGAGCTTAGATGGCGATGTTGTTTTGGTGCGCGTTGGTGCCAGAAACAAAGTCATAGACGTTCTTAGTAGAACAACCAAACAATTGGTTGTTCATGTAAAGAAAATGAATCAAACGGTTTTATTTTTACCAATCAAGCCATTTAGATTGCAGTTAGAACTTGAAGCTAAAGCATTTTTAGGCGGAGAAGTTTTACTGGTTGAACTAACTGACTTCGAAGGTAAGAAAGCATTTGGTAAAATCATTGAAACATTAGGGTTTGAAACAGACCCTGGAATGGACATTTTGGAACTCGTATATGAAGCGAATTGGCCATATGAGTTTAAAGAAGAGACCCTTAAAGAAGCAGAAGAGATTAAATCTATAGACACCGCTTTAAGAAGAACCGTTTCTAATGAGTTAATCATCACCATTGATGGTAAAGACGCTAAGGATTTAGATGATGCCATCAGCTTGAAAAAAGAAGGTACTGATTATATTTTAGCTGTTCATATAGCGGATGTTTCAGCCTATGTTAAACCCAATTCATTCTTGGAAAAAGAAGCTTTTGAAAGAACGACTTCTGTTTATTTGGCGGACCGAGTCATTCCCATGCTACCAAGAAAACTGTCCAATGACCTGTGTAGTTTAAATGCGGACACATTAAAAAAGTGTTTAAGCGTTACGATGAGACTAGACGCGTATGGTAATCCCATTTCACACCAAATTGAACAAACTTGGGTCAAAGTAGATTATCGTTTAAACTATGATGAGGTTAATCAGTTTTTAGACGATCAAGTCCCACTCGTAAACAAAGAAGTTGAGAAAACCATATTAGATATGTATCAACTGTCTTACATTCTTGAACAAAAACGAATTTCACGAGGGTCATTAAATTTTAAAAGTTTGGAATTTAAGTATGAGACAGATGAAATGGGACACATTATTGACATTCACCCATATGTAACAGGTAAAGGCCAAGCATTGATAGAATCATTCATGGTTTTAGCTAATGAAACGGTATCCTTTCATCTTTCATCACTGGAATTGCCATGTATATACCGTGTCCATGACAAACCTAATCCAGATAAACTTTTACAAGTGATGTCGATGATTAAAGAACTAGGCATCAAGATCCCTAAAGTATCTCATATCACCCCTAAGACATTACAAAACTTACTTAACAAATTAGTAGGTCACCCACTCGAAATGGTATTTCATACACTGTTTTTGCGCTCTATGCAGAAAGCTGAATATAGCGGAACAAACATTGGACACTATGGATTAGCCTCTAAATTCTATTCACACTTTACATCACCAATTAGACGCTACCCTGACTTATTATTACATAGATTAATTAAAGCATTCTTAATTGATACAAGTGACTTTGATAAAAACTATGCGTACTATGAAGCCTATGTGAATGTTGCATCCGAACGTTGTTCAATCATGGAAAGAAAAGCAGATGAGCTCGAAAGAGAAACCGATAAGCTCAAAACGACTCAATTTATGGAAAATAAACTGAATCAAACGTTTGATGCTGTGATTTCCAGTGTGACAAAAGCAGGTCTATTTGTAAGGCTTGAAAATGGCATTGAAGGTTTATGTCCGATGCGTATGATGAATGATTATTACTATTTTGATGACAAAGCACTAACGCTTAAAGGCAAAGCTAATAAACAAGTTTTTAAAATTGGTCAAACCGTCAAAGTGAAATTAAAGGATGTTGACGTTAAGTTAAGACAATTAACATTCTTAGTAAATGAGGAAAAAACAAATGAAAGAAAATATAGTCGCCCAAAACAAAAAGGCAAGGCATGATTATTTCATCACCCAAACCTACGAAGCAGGCATTCAATTAAAGGGCACAGAAATTAAATCAATTAGACAACATAAAGCTAACATTAACGATGCGTTTGTTTCGATTAAAAATGGCGAGATTTTTATTGTGAATATGCACGTTGCCCCTTATGATCATGGCAATCTTTTTAACCACGATGAAACTCGGACTAGAAAGTTATTGATGCACAAAAAAGAAATCATAAAACTAGAAGTTAAAGCCAAAGAAGATGGGTTTACCATTATCCCCTTAAAACTGTATTTTAACGAAGGTCTAGCCAAACTGGAAATCGCAGTGGCAAAGGGTAAAAAGCTCTTTGATAAGCGAGAAGATCTTAAAGAAAAAGATGCCCAAATGTACATAAAAAAAACCCTTAAGGATGCATTCAAGAGATGAAACCTAAAATTGGTTTGATGCTTGGTGGTGGGGGTGCAAAGGGTGGGTATCAACTTGGGGTAATTAGAGCACTCCAAGAATCGAAGCTCATCGAAGATATTGATGTGATTGCAGGCACTTCAATTGGCGCAATCAATGGACTATTATTGGTCACACTTAATGATGTGAATAAAATGTCTGAGGTGTGGGAGTATGCACAAGAATCGAGTTTCTATAAAAAAGGGTTTACGAGATTTAAACAAGATAAAGAAGGTCTTTATAGCCTGGATGTTTTAAGAGATGTATTCAATCACTACATCAACAAAAAAGATTTGACCAATGCAGATAAGGAACTTTACTGTGTTGCTTCAAAGATTATTGACACAAAAAAACTGATTTCGCAAATCAGAAAAGACAATCATGAGAAAACTGTGTTTCATGTGAATAAGCATGAACATCCTTATGAAACTGTAATTGCTAGCGCATCAATCCCCCTATTTTTTGGCACTACCTATATTAATGAAGAACCTTATGTTGACGGAGGATTGGTGGATAATAACCCCATTGATGTACTCGTGGATTTAGGGTGCGACATCATTATTGCAGTTCCATTAGATCACCATTTTAGTGTTAGACCTTATATGGATAAAAAAATACTTCTGATAAACATGACAGATCTAAGTGTCTTCTCATCAAAAGCTGTACAGGATGCTTATGACATCATTAGATTTTCTGAGGATGCTTTAACGGAAAGACAAAACTACGGGTATTTGGTAGCTAAAGAAGTCGTTCAAAGACTAAAAGACATCGGAATTATGCAAAAAAACAGTGGGCTAAAAGAAACGTTTAAGTTCATTGATAAATTCACCTATATTGAACCATCTGCAGATACTTTCGAAATGATAAAGGCTTTAAAAAAACAACGCGCTATAACTAATAGAGAAAAGCATAAGCGCAATCGAATTAAAAATAAGATAAACAAAAAAATTACACGAGGTAAAAACAATGGCAGTAGTTGAGTTTCTACAACAGTTTTCAAACCCAGTTTTAGATGTTATTATGAGAATCATCACCGAATTAGGTGATCAGTATTTTTTCATATTACTATCGGCTATTTTGTACTGGACGATTGACAAAAAATTCGCTTTTAGATTCATGATTGCCTTTCTAGGTAGTGCCTTTATTAATGGTGGCTTAAAAGCAGTAACGAATAAACCTCGACCATATCAAGAAGGGGCAAGAGCGATTTTGCAAGAAACCCACGGCTCATCTATGCCAAGCGGACATGCCCAGGCATCTGGAGCAATTGGCATAAACCTTTGGAATGAGTATTATTATGCAAAATGGGTAAGAGTTTTGATGATTTTGATGATCATATTAGTCCCACTTTCAAGGGTTTATCTGGGACAGCATTATTTAGAAGATGTTGTTGTTGGGCTTTTATTGGGACTCATATTGGGTAGTTTATTTATGTTTTTATTGGGTGTCGGCAATCCTAATAAAGAACATATTAGAGCCCTTTATCCAATTCCTATTTTGATTGTATTAATGTTTTTTGTTAAACAAGAACAACTTTATGTTGCTGCCGGCGCTTACATTGGCTTAAGTATTGGGTACTACATTGAAAAAATGTATGTAAAGTGCAAAGTGAATCAAAAGGCATCTATACAAGTGTTAAAAGTGGTTATTGGGCTTTCAGTAGCGCTTTTATTAAAAGAAGGTTTAAAAGTCATACTTCCCTATGGTAGCCTTGCTGATACCAATCCAAGTACACTTGATTTTACGCTAGATTTTATACGATACTTTTTAGTCGCTATATGGGCATCACTTGGCGTTATGTTGGTAAGTAAGAAGTTCTTAAACAAACAAACTGTCTAGATAATCAATTCATCATTGGGGCTAAAAAATATAAAAATAGAGTCAGGCAAACATCAAGAAATGCTTCTGAACACTAGACTTTGATTTTGCTTGTAAATTATTCTTTTTGTGATAAAATAAGTTGTATAGCGATGATTAAGATGAGTAATGATGAATTTATACAAGAGAGGTTACGTGTGGTGTGAGTAACTATAATGCAATCATGAAGCTACTTAGGAGCAAAAGGTAAGCTGGCCATAACAGCAAATTAAGGGCTATAGAAATTCTATAGAACTAAGGTGGTACCGCGATTTATTCGTCCTTAGATTAAATATCTAAGGGCTTTTTTTATTTATTAACAAATGGCATGATTAGCAGGAGGACAACAATGAAATACATGACAGCCAAAGAAATAAGAGAAACATGGTTAAAGTTTTTTGAAGATAAAGGCCATAAAATAGAACCAAGTGCTTCTTTGATCCCAATGGGTGATAAAACGCTACTTTGGATCAATGCAGGGGTTGCCCCACTGAAAAAGTATTTCGATGGATCAGCAGTTCCACCAAAACCACGTCTAACTAACATCCAAAAGTGCATCAGAACCAATGACATTGATAACGTAGGAAAAACCGCTAGACACCACACGTTTTTTGAAATGCTTGGGAACTTTTCAATAGGCGATTACTTTAAAGAAGAAGCCATTGAGTACGGATTTGAATTACTTACAAGCAATGCCTACTTTGGCTTTCCTGTGGATAAACTTTATATGACTTACTATCCTGATGATTTGGTTGCGCTAAACAAGTGGCTGTCGTTGGGTGTTCAAAAAGACCATTTAATCCCACTTGAATCGAATTTTTGGGAAATTGGAGAAGGCCCATCCGGACCTGATACTGAAATCTACTTTGATAGAGGCGAAGCCTATGATGCTAGAGGTAAAGTGTTAATTGAACAAGATTTGGATAACGAACGTTTCATTGAAATCTGGAATATTGTGTTTTCTCAATATAACGCTAAGCCCGGCACACCTAGAAACGAGTATAAAGAATTACCGAATAAAAACATCGATACAGGCGCTGGTTTAGAGCGTTTTGCTTGTGTCATTCAAGGGACTAAGACGAATTTTGAAACAGACTTGTTCATGCCAATCATTAAACACACCGAAGCACTCAGTGGGATCGCTTATGATGGTCAAATGGCTTTTAAAGTCATTGCCGATCATATTAAAACGTTGACCATGGCAATCGCCGATGGTGCGATTTTATCTAATGAAGGTAGAGGCTATGTGTTAAGAAGATTGCTAAGACGCGCCACTAAATACGGTAAAAAACTTGGGTTAACTGATAGCTTCTTACACTTACTTGTTGATGATGTTAAAGACATTATGGCGCCATTTTATCCAAATGTATTACAAAATGAGGCCATGATTAAAAGGGTCATTTTGGCAGAGGAAAATAAATTTTTAGAAACACTATCTTTAGGTGAAAAACACTTACTAGAAGCATTGGAAACTGTTTCGATACTTCCAAAGGAAGATGCATTTAAACTGTATGATACGTATGGTTTTCCGATTGAACTTACGCAAGAACTTGCGATAGAACAAGGTAAAAATGTTGATTTAGAAGGTTTTTATGAACTCATGGAAAAGCAAAAAGAATTATCAAGAAAAAATCGCACCCAAAACAGTTCAATGAAATCTCAAGAAGCTGCTTATTTAGCATTTAAGACGCCATCGACATTTGTAGGTTATCATACCTTAAAAACTAGAAGTGAAGTTATTAAGGCATTTGACAACGGCATTGTATTAGATCAAACACCGTTTTATGCGACCATGGGTGGACAAATCGCAGATAAAGGGACAATTAATGGATACCCTGTTATTGATGTCGTAAAACTCCCAAATAATCAGGCATTGCACATCATTGAAGAAACCTTTGATGAAGGTGAAATGGTTGTAGCAGAAGTAGATGTTATGCACAGACAAAGTATTTGTATGAACCATACGGCTACCCATCTCTTGCACAAAGCATTGAAATTGATATTAGGTGAACATGTCAACCAACAAGGTTCACAGGTCACAAACGACACATTAAGATTTGATTTTAACAATTATGAGTCCGTGTCAAAAGAAGCATTGCTAAAAATTGAAGCAGTGGTTAATGAAGCTATTTTAAGTGAATTTGAAGTGGTAACGAATGAAATGCCGATCGAACAAGCTAAAAAAATGGGCGCAATGGCACTGTTTGGTGAAAAATATCATGATATTGTTAGAGTGGTGAATATTGGTGGGTACTCCATTGAACTTTGTGGAGGCACACACGTTAAAAACGTACGAGAAATAAACCGTTTTGCGATAACGTCATTTGAATCAATTGGCTCTGGCATTTACCGTATCGAAGCTGTAAGCGGAGATGTCGTATCTAACATCGAAAAAGCATTGACAAGCTATGATGAAGAACTAGAGTCACTCATGAGTAAGCAACAAAGGCTTTTAGATGAAATTAAAACCTTGGATGAATCCTTTAAGTATACATTTAAAACGAAACCAACCCCAACGGGTAGTTATCATGACTTTATCGATTATCGAAGTTTTATTGAACTCATCAAAGAAGATAACAAGCAACTTGAAAAAATACTTTTACAAATCAAACAGAAAGATGCCCTCTTAAATTTAGAACAATACTACACCGAAGGTGATTTGACGCCAATCATTGTTGTTAAAGATATGGACAAAGATGTTTTAAAACAACTCGTAGACGCAATTTATGATAAAATAAATGCAGAGGCAGTTTGTTTGATCAATGAAACAGAAGATAAAGTGATGTTTCTATGCAAAACAAGAACCTTAAACGCGAATCAAATGGTTAAAAAAGCCGCAAGTATCTCTTTGGGTTCTGGCGGTGGAAGACCAGATTTCGCACAAGGTGGCACATCAGATAAATCGACGATAGATGCGATTGTTGAGTCCTTCAAGGAGTGGTTTTGATGGTTTATATCGGCCTAGACTTAGGTGAAAAGACATTAGGTATTGCCAGAAGTGATTCAGGCATTATCGCACAAGCATTGATGACGCATCGCTTTTACGAAAACCATTATGAGGATGCCTCAAAATTTATTAATCAATACATCAACAAAGAAAAAGTGGATGTTGTGGTACTGGGCTATCCAAAACACATGAACAATGACGTAGGCATTCGTGCTAAGATTAGTGAAGATTTTAAAGCGCTGATTGAAAAAAATACAAAAGCTGAGGTCATTCTGTGGGATGAACGGTTATCCACCTTTCATGCTCAAAATCAAATGATTGAAGTGGGTATCAAGAAAGACAAACGCAAAAAGAAAAAAGATGAAATGGCTGCACAAGTCATATTACAAAGCTATCTAGAGTATAAAGGAGATATTTAAATGGATGACAACAAACTAACCATTATTTATGATGGAGAAGAAGTAATGTGTGACATATTATTCACACATTACAGTGAAGAAAACGAAAAAAACTATGTGGTTTTTCAGTTTACTGATCGTGATGAAATAAGCGCAGCAGTATTCGTTGAAACTGAGAATGGCGAAGGCTATTTTGAAGATGTGCAAACAGACGAAGAATGGGAAATGCTAGATGAGTTATTAGAAAACTATTTAGGCGAAGACCAAGAATCTGACGATGCAGACGAAGACGATGACGAATCAGAAGAAGCTTGATGATTTAAAATTAAAGGCCCTAGAGAATCATATACCAATCCTATCTGACGATGGGCTTTTATTTTTGATAAAAACCATTTTGGATCAAAAAGCAAAAACAGTTTTAGAAGTTGGGACTGCCGTAGGGTACAGCGCAATCGCAATTGCGTTGTTAACAGGTTGTAAGGTTGTAAGCATTGAACGTGATGAGATAAGGTATCAAGAAGCTTTATTAAACATCAAGTCGTTTGATCTTTCTAATCAAATCACAGTCATCTTAGAGGATGCCTTGAACTTAGAACTTGAGACAAAATTCGATTGTGTGTTCATCGATGCAGCCAAAGCACAATATGAAAAATTCTTCACGAAATACCAAAAAAACTTAAGTGAAAATGGGTTTATTATTGCGGATAATCTCAATTTTCACCATTTAGATATCACAAAAGTTTCAAGAAGCACAAGAAACCTTATAAAGCGGTTAAATGCTTTTAAAGTGTTTTTAAAAAACAATGAAGCATTCGATACCACCTTCACTGATATAGGTGATGGGATGAGTGTTTCAGTCAGGAAGTCATTATGAAAAAAATCGTAACATTATTTGAAATTGAATCTATCGATATGTTAAAAGACCATTGTGATGGATTTTTAGTTGGACAAGATTTGGTTTCGACACGTCTAACCAGAAGTTTTGATGTAAACGAAATCAAACAAATAGCAGAAAAATCTGCTTCTTTTAACAAAGAGTGCTTCATCATGATGAACCGGATTTTGCATGATAAAGATGAACACCATTATGAAGCATTCATCAGAGCCGTTGACAGTCCAAGTGTTACTGGTTATGTTGCAGCAGATATTGGGGTCTTAACTGTGTTGAAACGTTTAGGGTTATCCTCTAAAATGATTTATAACCCTGAAACACTACTGACTAATGTATTTGATGTATTTTACTATCGTGAATATGGGATAAAAGGGGCTTTTTTGGCAAAAGAAATCACATTGGAAGATATTATTTCGATTGGTTCAAACCGTCCGTTTCACTTGTTCATGTATATTCATGGGTATTTAAACATGTTTTACTCCAAAAGACAGCTGATAGAGGCTTATTTTGAAAACAAACAAACCCCTAACCTTTATCATAATCAAAGAAATCTAACGGTTGTAGAAGAGAAAAGACCCGAATTTAGATATAAAGCTTTGGAAGATGAGGCAGGCACACATATTTTCAGGGAAAATGTGTTTTCTGGCATTGACTATCAAGACCAATTGAAAAACGCCGTAGATTATGTCATCATTGATACGATTTTTCACGATGATCTGTACGCACTTGAGGTCCTAAAATGTTTCTTAGACCCTAATGAATCCTCTAGAAAAAGGATTCAACAACAATATCAAGAAAAGTGGGATACTGGATTTTTCTTCAAGAAGACTGTCTACAAACCAAAGAAGGTAACCATATGACCGAATTATTAGCGCCAGCAGGCGATTTAGAAAAACTAAAAATAGCGATTTTATACGGAGCTGACGCCGTGTTTATTGGCGGACAAGAGTTTAGCCTTAGAGCCAGAGCTTCAAATTTCACCTTAGAAGACATTAAAGAGGGCGCAAGATTCTGCCACGAGCATGGAAAGAAACTCTATGTGACTACCAACATCATTCCACATAATGAAAATATGAAAGATTTGATTGAATACCTTAAGGGATTAGAAGAAGCTTCCGTTGATGCAATCATCGCAGCCAGCCCTTACATAGTTCAAACAGCTTTAGAACACACCAAGATCCCTGTCCATATTTCAACTCAACAATCGGTTGTAAATTCAAATGCCGTTGCTTTTTGGAAAGATATGGGCGCAGAAAGGGTTGTTTTGGGTAGAGAGCTAGACATTCATGAAATAAAAGCGATTACTGAGAAGTCTGAAGTTGAAATTGAAGTATTTATTCATGGAGGCATGTGTGCTTCTTACAGTGGAAGATGCACACTATCAAATAATATGACTGACAGAGACGCCAATCGCGGTGGCTGCGCACACAGTTGCCGATGGAATTATGATTTATATGCCAATGATAAGTTAATCTCCGATGAAAAAATGCCTTTCTCAATGTCTTCAAAAGACCTTCAAACGCTCAGATTCATTCCTGACTTAATGGATGCGAATGTCTCTTCTTTAAAAATTGAAGGTCGAATGAAAAGCATTCACTACATCGCGACGGTTGTTAGAACTTACCGTTTGTTAATGGATGAATATATCGCGACAAAAACAGTTAAAGATATGAACTTCTACGAAGAAGAAATTCGTAAAGCAGAAAATAGATTGACCTCTCATGGATTTTTAGCGGGCATGCCAAAGGCAGAACAACAACTGTATAACTTGAGAAATGAAGAACCAACCAAAGAATTTTTAGGCATTGTCATTGATTATGACCCCATTACTCAATACGCAACCATTGAACAACGAAATCACTTTATACCAAGTGAAACTGTCGAGTTTGTTGGCCCAAGGTATCAGCGTAAAATGACCATCGCTAATATTTACGATGAATCAATGAACAAACTAGATGCGGCCAGACATCCTAAACAAATTTTGAAGGTGAAAGTCCCTTTTGAAGTTCATGCATTTGACATGCTAAGAAAAGTCTTATGATTGTAGAAAAAAACGGTTTAAGTATCGAAATAATCCTAAAGCCTAAAAAAATCAAACACGCCTATTTTCATTTTAAACCTGGTTATGTCGTGGTTAGCAAACCAAGACACATAACAGAGGCTCAAATCAAGACTTTTATTCAAAAGAAATTTGACTCTTTTTATCAAAAAACACACCAAGTTCAAATACTACCAACCTATTTTGGTAAACAGCTCTATATTTCAATTAAAAAAGGATCAGAGTTTTCCTATGTCGTAGGTGATGACATTCAAATTACGAGTCCTTTTGACGAAGCTAACACCCTTAAGATGTTTTACAAAAAAGAATTGGAAAAAAAAGTTATTGAGCATGAAAACTGGTTAAAAGAAACTTTAAAACCACTTCAACTACCACTAGTTCCGGTGAAAGTGAAATGGTTAAAATCCAAATATGGAAGTTGTCACATTGTAAAAAAAGAAATTACTTTAAATGCCTTCTTGGCAAAACTAGATACCATCTATCTTAAATATGTTTTGTTACATGAATATGCACATATATTAGTCCCAAACCATCAAAAACCATTTTATGATGTGTTGGATATTATCATGCCAGGACATAAAGAAATCCAAAAAGCGTTGAAGAAACATCATCTTTAACTATCTTAATTTAAGAAATTATAGTATAATTATAGAATGTAAAAACAAGGAGTGATTTTATGGCAAAAAATAAACAGGTCTTTGAGTTGACCCAAGAAGGTGTCGATCAGTTAAGAGCTGAACTAACACACTTAAAAGATGTTAAACGTCCCGAAAACGTTGTGGCTTTACAAGAAGCTCGCGCACAAGGTGACTTATCAGAAAATGCTGATTACGATGCTGCCAGAGATGAACAAGCTCGTATTGAGGCACGTATCAAAGAAATTGAGAATATCTTAGAAAACTTTAAACTCATTAAGGCTTCATCTGATAATAAAGTAACCACAGGTAAGACAGTGACTTTACTGTTTGTTGAAAAGAAAAAAACAGTGGATTATCAACTGGTTGGAACCATCGAAGCTAATCCAATGCTTAACAAAATCTCAACAGATTCACCTGTAGGTAGAGCAATCATTGGCGCAGTTGAAGGTGACACACTTGAAGTGCACTTAGAAACAGGCAAAGTATTCCACGTTCAAGTTCTAGATATTAAGTAGTATGGTAAAAAAAAGGTATGTAAATTTTATTCCAAACGAACATCAAAAATCGGTGAATCACATCGATTTTTTAGGTTTATATGACAAAGGGTTTAGAGTCTGTTTAATAGATATAGACAATACACTCGTTTCTTACCAACAGCATGAACCAACAGATCTTACAATCAGCTTATTAGAGAAAATCGAATCGATAGGATTCAAACTCTTATTGATTTCCAACAATAATCAAAAAAGGGTTTCTGAATTCTCGAAAAACCTTCACTATCCTTACATTTCAAGTGCGCGCAAACCACTCAAAAAGGGATTTAAAAAGGCACTTACTATGTTGAATGAAAAGGATGTTAAGAAAGTACTCAATATTGGTGATCAAATCATGACAGATGTTTTAGGTGGCAATCGTATGGGCTTTTACACCATTTACGTTGATCCAATTATGAAAAAATCAGACATTCTACCTACTCGTATTAACCGAAAGATGGAAGCTTTCTTTCTTAACAAGGCAAGAAAACACCACAAAGCGCTTTTTGAAAAGAGGTTTAAATATGAAAAAATGTAATGGGTGCGGCATCATTTTGCAAAGTGATTCTGAACAGGCACTAGGGTATGTAAAATCACTTGATCATGACTTATGCATGGATTGTTTCAATCTGAAACACTATCAGAAAGTAAAAAATCAAACCATTATTAAAGGGGACATGCCTTATGTAAAAGAGGAAGCTTTAATCGTCTATGTCCTTTCCGTGAATCACTTATCGTTAAGACTTAAGTATAGATTAGACAGACATTTTCCTAATTCAAAATCCATTTTAGTGCTTAATCACTTAGACACACTTGAAAAAAGTGTCAATGTCAACCGAATGATACATAAAATCCGCGAAGAAGCAAACGTTTTGAAGATGCGATTTGAAGAAATCATTCCTGTGTCTGCTTTACAGAACTATAACATTGATTTATTAATTCAAACCTTAAATTATTATCAAAATCATCACAATATATATTTGGTGGGTTTTCAAAACTCAGGGAAGTCTTTGTTGTTTAAACGAATTTTAGAAAAACAACACGTTGAGACTACCGTCCTTTCAGGCAAAAAACCAGGGCTAACACAAGGCACTTTCGAAATGCCTTATCAAGATAAATTGATTATTGATACCCCAGGTATCTTTCTAGAAGGTGGCATTGCAGAATTCTTGCCTTACGAATCCTACAAGGACTTAGCCATTGAAACTAGGGTTAAACCAACCATTTATCAACTTAACGAAGGACAAAGTGTTTATCTAGATGGCATTGCAGTATTTTCCTATTTAGAGGGTGGATTCAAAGGCATTAGTTTTTATACATCTAGTAAAATGAACCTTCACCGCACTAAGTATGATGAAACCTATCTAAAGTTTGAAACGCGTAAAAATGCTTTATTTAATAATAGCATTGAAACAGAATTTAAAAAGCATAAATTCAAACTAAAAGGGCATCAAAAAATGGAGATTGCAATTGCGGATGTCGCATTTATCCATCTATCTGGCGAAGCAACCGTTGAAATATACGCACCAGTTGGATTGCGTGTCACCGTTGTGGAGGCACTTTACTAATGGATATAGAAGCTATCCTAACCAAAAAACTTTTTGGGCACAAAGATCGTATCAAACATGTGAAAGGCGTCTGCGAACGCGCATTTGAACTTCAAAAACGTTATGGCGGGAACCAAGAGGTGTTGAAAAAGGCTGCTTTGTTACATGATATTTGCAAATACGATTCGATTGAAGAACAAATCAAATTGATTGATGATGAAGCCTTAATTGAACGTTATAAAGAGGCTAAAGTCGTCTATCATGCTTTGGCAGCCAAAGCGTATTTAGAAAAAATAGAAGACGAACACAATTCCCTAGTTTTAGAGGCTGTAGCCAATCACATGTGGGGAAAAATCGATATGACTTTGGAGACAATGATCATTGTCGTGTCTGATTTTTGTGAACCCAATCGTCAATTTGAAGACGCAGTGATTGTGCATCAGCTAGCACTTAAAAACTTAAGGAAAGCTTACATTAAGTCGCTCGAATTAACAATCGCACACCTTTTAAGACAAGGGATAACGCCTCATATTGAACAACAACAATGCTTAGCTTATTATAAGGAGAAAAAATGAATTTATTAGAAATAACATTAAAAACAATTGAATTGGTTAAACCGACAGATGTAAGAGTTTATGACATGGAAAAATCCAGTCCGTTTTATGATTATGTTGTGGTAGCTACTGCAAATGAAAGACAAGCAAATGCACTGATTTCTTATCTAAAGGAAGCTTTACCCAATCAAATTAAGGGTATAGAAGGCAAAACAGGCGGCTGGCTACTTATTGATCTAAAAGACGTTATTGTGCATATTTTTTCTAGTGAACAACGTGAATTTTATGGCTTCGATAAGCGCCTTATGGGCTTAAAAAGATTGGATATCTAAAGATGAGTTTTGGAAGTGTTTACGAAGCGTTAGTTGGTGATATTGACTATTCAAGCATTGTCAATTTTTTAAAAGAACATCTAAACAAATCAAAAACGATTTTGGATGCTGGCTGTGGTTCAGGGGTATTCTTAATCCCATTGTTAGAGGACAACTATCAGGTAGAAGGTATCGATTTAGATGGGCAAATGCTTGGGCTAGCAGAGGAAAAACTTCGATCTAAACAGCTTTATGCCAAACTATATGAACATGACTTGCGAGAACCCATTGTAAAAAAATACGATCAAATCGTTTTAATGAATGATGTGGTCAATTATTTTAAAGGATTGAATAAAGTGTTTAATAATCTTAAAAGAGCACTTAATCCAACTGGTATCTTATTATTTGACTGTTATAAAGAAGAGTATCTTGTTGAAATGGATGGCTATATTGAAGAGGACACAACACCTTTTCCTTATAGATGGGTGGTTAAAGTGAGTCAGAATAGAATGAAGCATATCATTCAAACAAATGAAGATTATGTTATATATCAAACCATTCAACCGCTTAAATACTACTTGGATATCCTCCATAACCTCGGATTTCAAACAAACCTATTAGAAGGACCTGATGAACGTAAATATTACGTCAAAGCAACCCTTTAGAAAAAAGTGTAAAACCATCGGTTTTACTTTTTTTTTATAGACTAGATGGTATAGATTAAACGGGTGATTACATGAAAAATAAAGTTAAACTAGGTATTTTTATCGTTGCATTAGGGGGGTTACTTTTGGTTCCAAAACTGTTTTCTAAATCCAATTCAGAAACACTTATAGAAACCATCAGTGTGCCGTCATTAATTGAAATTCAATTATATGGTGAGATTAATCTCCCAGGGGTTTACAAAGTTCAAAAGGGGACGACTTATCAAACGCTTTTCAACTACGCATTAGGACCAACGTTAGAAGCGGATTTAACCTCATTTAATTTAAGTGAACCTATTTTGGAAGCGGTGAGGATTGAAATCCCTAGACTTGATGAGGTAGCGTTGGTTAAAATAAATATCAATCAAGCATCTATTATAGAATTGATGACTTTGCCTGGAATTGGAGAAGTAACAGCGAATAGAATTGTGGATTATCGTAATCAAAATGGTGCTTTTATAGCGATCGAAGCGTTAAAAAATGTTTCAGGTATTGGTGAACAAACTTTTGAAAAACTTAAAAGATTTATTACCATCTAATCACCATCTTTTGGCGATTGGGTGTTTGATTGGTGTCTTAACCTATTGTTCTGTCATATACCTTGTGCTCGTATTTGTTTTTTACTACTTTATCCGAAAACACCGCTTAAGATACTTGGCGATTGGGTTTGCATTTCTTGGATTTGGCATCATGACTTTGAATCAATGGGTAAAGCATGAACCAAAAGGTCATTATGAAGTCCTATATGTAGATGAATCTAAACCCTATCGTTACACGTTGAAAAACGGGCGAGACAAGTATCATTTAACCAGCAATATGCTGTTAGAAGTAGGTTCAATCATAAAAGTGAACCAAGCGCCTAAACGCTATCAAAGCTCACTGTTTGAATACGGGTTTGACTTGAAATTATATTATGAATCCAAACAGGTGTACGGATACTTTCTTTATCCGGATTATGAGCTAGTCGAGATTAACAAAAGTCCTTATAAACTCATACAATCGATTGAAACATACGTTGAAACACTCCCGAAAAATGCACGTTACTTTGTCAAAAGCTTAGTATTGGGCACTTATGCCTTTGAGAACAAAACCACATTTTCGAATTTAGGGTTAAGTCATTTGTTTGTTTTGTCTGGTCTTCACATTCAAATCATGATGAGTGTGTTAGGTTTTTTAATTAAACCCTTTAAACCAAAGACTAAAACGGTTTTAAACGCAAGTGTCTTGGCTTTATATCTTTTTATGACTAGAGTACCAATCTCGCTTTTAAGGGCGTCGTTACAATTTGTTATTTTTGATTTTTCGAGAAGTCATCACAAACATATCACAAGGCTAGATGCGCTTTCAATCACATTCATTCTGATGGTCCTTGTGAATCCAGCCATGTTTTTCCAAACGGCATTCGTGTTGACTTTTTTGACGAGTTTTTATTTTATACTTGAAGGACAAAAAACAACTTTCTTAAAGACAGTTCAAACAACTTTTTATGTACAGCTTTTGATATTACCTTTTATATCTAGCTTTCAGACCGCTGTTTTTCCAATTGCTTTTCTTTTGGCACCACTTGTAATGTCGGTATTCGCCTATACCATTTTGCCGCTGTCATGGCTTAGTTTGTATCAACCTATTGCCGTCACATTAGAGGAAGGTTTCACCTTCATCTTAACTCTATTGAACACGATTGAACAAAATCAGTTTGGCATCAGAATACCAGCTATAAATGGCATATACGTTTTGGTCTATTTAGTTTTATGGGGGTATTTCTATTTAGAACGAAACGCACTTTTGAAATGGATGAAAGGGTTAATTTTGTTATATTTCATCTTATGTTTGCCAAACATTAGACTGCTAAACCCCTATGATAAGGTAACGTTTTTAGCAGTCGGACAAGGGGATACAAGTATCATTGAAGCGAAGCATAACCGTTGTGTGATGGTTTTAGATGCCTATGGAGATGTTTTCAATTACTTAAGACAAAATCATATTGAGACTGTTGACTATTTAGTGATTACACATGGTCATGAAGACCATTACTTGAAGGCATTTGAATTAATTGAAAAAATGACGGTTAAAAAAATCTTAATCAGTGAGTATGAAGAAGAATCTTTGGTTAATTCACTTAGACAGACCAATACGACTACACAAACTATTTCAATGGGTGACACCTTTTTTTGTGGAGGTATAAAAGTGGACGTACTAGGACCAGTGAAAGATTTTAAGTCATTAAATAATAATTCGTTAGTGATCAAAACAAAAATCCAAGCCCTTACCTATCTATTTACTGGAGACATCGAAAAAGAAGCAGAAAAAGCATTAGTGGATGTCTACCAAGAAAATCTAAAAAGTGATGTATTGAAAGCACCACACCACGGGTCAAAGACTTCATCGAGTGAATTGTTTTTAGATAAAGTAAAGCCAAAGTTTGTGGTTGTCTCATCCAAAGAAGGGGCTTTCGGCCATCCAGATATTGAAATTGTAAAAAGATACCATAATCGCAACATTGAGATTTTCCAAACTAAAGAAAATCATACTGTGACCGTCGTGTTTGATTTTTATAGACGGAAATGTCGCATTATGATACACAAAAAACCTTATTTGTAGTATAATTGTACATAGAAAGTGGGCGATTTTCATGCCAGATTTAATCTACTTATATACCGGCAATGATATGTTTTTAGTCGATAACGCTGTGGAGTCGTTGGTTAAAACTTTGGACGTGGATCCATTCAATGTCTTATCTTATGATTTAAGCGAACAATCTATGGACCAATTATTACAGGAAATGAACACAATTTCTTTTTTTGCGGATAAAAAAATCATCAAGGTGAAGAATCCATGGTTTTTTCATGAAGATAAGCAAGATGACTTACTCCCTGATTTAATCAGATATTTTCATAGTCCTAATGAAGATACAACCGTCATATTTATGACAACTAAGGGACTGGATTCCAGCTTGAATGTGGTTAAGGAAGCTAAAAAATACATTCGGATTGAAACAGTTAAGGACATGGATAAAGACGCGTTCAAACCTTACGTTAAGACTCAGTTTAACGCGCTTAAATACCAAATTGAAGAGGTTGCAATCGACGAACTATTAGAAAGAACTAATTATGACGTTTCACTATTGAATAATGAAATATCTAAGTTAAAACTGTTTGCATTTGATGAAAAACGCATCACGTTGAAAGACATTAAACAGCTTGTAAGTAGAAACTTGGAAGAAAATATATTTGAGTTGACGAATGCAGTTATTGCGAAAAATAAAAAACGCATTTTAGAAGTATACTATGACCTATTAGAAAAAAACGAAGACCCAATAAGAATCATCTCATCGATTTCAATCAAATTAAAAGAAACCATCCAATCTAGGCAGTTAATAGATAAAGGTTATACACAAGACATGATCGCTTCTTATTTTGGTGTTAAGTCTAATAAAGCCTATTACATGGTTAAAAATGCTCAACAGATTAAAAAAACAGACTTGGAGTCCTTGTATGAAAGACTTTCCAATCTGGATTATGATATTAAGTCCGGCCGTATCGATAAAAAACTAGGATTAGAACTATTCTTATTGGAGGTTTAACTATGTTAGTAGAAAAATATGAAAAAATCTTATTATTTGATTTTGAAACCACCGGGTTATACCCTAACACAGAGCGCATCATTGAAATTGGTGCGGTTTTACTGAAAAGGGACCCGACTATGATGCAGTATCGTTTGGAAAGTGAATTGTCTGTATTAATTAGACAAGACAAGCCACTTCCTACAAAAATTACTGAAATCACCAATATCACCGATGATATGTTGTTAACACAAGGCGTAAGTGAAGAAGAAGCTTTTGAGGCACTACATCGATTATATGATGAAAAAACCCTTTTAGTGGCTTATAATATCTCGTTTGATTATGGCTTTTTGAAGGCGCTTTATCGTCGCCAATTAGACCCTTTATTTGAAATCAACAACGATCTTTTGGACGTCATGGCACTTTACAAAGATCGCCACCCTTATCCGCACAAATTGGATAATGCTGTGTCTACATATGGCGTAGAAATAAAAAACACGCACAGAGCCATTGATGATATCAAGGCTACCTTGCATGTTCTATTACAAATGATTAAAGAGCGCGATACCACGGATGCTTACATCAACGTTATCGGATATAACCCTAAATACCCACCGAGAGGACCATTGGCATCTCATGTGAAACTTGTACCTCAATACGGGAATCGTTTAGAAATCGAGAAACTGTACAAATTTAGATAAAAAAAATCACATCAATGATGTGATTATAGACTGTTAACTAGGATTGCTAATTGTGATTTGTGGTTGGCGACATAGTTTCTATGGTAAATACCCTTAGCTTGTCCCTTATCCAATTTCTTATTTGCATAAGCAACTGCTACTAAAGCTTTTTCCTTGTCTTTTGCCTCAACTGCCTTTATTACTGCTTTAACTGCAGTTTTAGTAGAAGATTTGAATGAAGCATTAATTAGTCTACGTTTTTCATTAGTTTTGTTTCTCTTGATTTGTTGTTTGATGTTAGCCATGATGTCACCTCCCGTGATAAGCAACTCAAATTATACCAAATGAGTTACTAAAATGCAACTATTAAACCGAAAATATGTTAAAATAAATTGAAAGCGAGAATGATGTATGACACTACCCAATAAATTGACTTTAAGTCGCATGGTGGCCATTCCAATCATGGTCATCATTTTAATGATTGAACCACTTAAAACAACAGATACAATTTTTAGTCTCAACTTAGGGCAACTTTTGTTTGCAATACTGTTTGTCTTAGCTAGTTTTACAGATTTTCTAGATGGCTATCTTGCAAGAAAAAACAATCAAGTGACTACTTTTGGCAAGTTCACCGATCCGATTGCAGATAAACTTTTGGTTCTAACAGCGTTTTTATACCTTCAAACAGAAAATAGAGTTTTGTGGTGGATGACGTTGATTGTCGTAGCTCGGGAATTTATCGTTACAGGTATTAGATTACTCGCGGTTGAAAAAGGTCGTGTAATTGCCGCCAGTATGTTTGGCAAACTAAAGATGGTTTCGACCGTTATCGCATTAACTGTATTACTGTTTAATGATTTTGGTCTAACAGAGTGGCTTGGAAATGTTTTACTATGGGTTGCCTTGGTTATGACTGTATTATCAGGTGTTGAGTATTTTTACAAAAACAGACATTTAGTCTTTGAATCTATTTAAAAGTAAAAATGACCAGTAGGTTGTATGTATTAATTAAGGAGGAATATTATGGACGTGAAAAAGCAGGAAGCATTGCTCAATGCAATGAAACAAATAGAAAAACAATATGGTAAAGGGTCTGTTATGAAACTTGGAGATGAGGCAGACCGTCATGTGGACTCAAGCCCTTCTGGTTCAATTTCACTGGACGTAGCACTTGGTATTGGTGGATATCCTAAAGGAAGAATCATCGAAATCTACGGCCCAGAGAGTTCAGGTAAGACGACCTTTGCCTTGTCAGCAATTGCTGAAGTACAAAAAGCGGGTGGTTTTGCAGCTTTTATTGATGCTGAACATGCGTTAGATCCACAATATGCAAAAGCGTTGGGGGTTGATGTTGACAATTTGATTTTGTCTCAACCTGACACTGGAGAACAAGCCCTTGAAATTGCAGAAGCACTGATTCGAAGTGGCGCAGTGGGGATTGTGGTTGTTGACTCTGTAGCTGCTTTAGTTCCGGAAGCGGAAATCAATGGTGAAATGGGGGATTCTCACGTAGGCCTACAAGCACGCTTGATGTCACAAGCAATGCGTAAACTATCTGGGATCATTAGTAAAACCAACACAATTGCCATTTTTATCAATCAAATTCGAGAAAAAGTTGGGGTTATGTTTGGAAACCCAGAGACAACTTCTGGTGGTAGAGCCCTTAAATTCTACGCGTCGGTTCGATTGGAAATTAGACGTTCTGAGCAAATTAAACTTGGGACTGACATCGTTGGGAACAAAGTAAACATTAAAGTTGTTAAAAACAAAGTTGCACCTCCATTCAAGACTGCAACGGTCGACATTGTTTATGGAAAAGGTGTTTCAAAAATGGGAGAACTGGTTGATTTAGCCTCAGATCTAGACATCGTTAAGAAAAGCGGCGCTTGGTATGCTTATGAAGGCGAAAAAATCGGACAAGGCAGAGAAAATGCAAAAGAATTTTTAGAAACACATGCAGATATCTCCAAGGCGATCGAAACAAAAGTAAGACAAAGTTATCATTTAAAATAAAAAAAAAGGGTATCTCTTTGCGGAGATACCCTTTTGTTCGAAATTAATAATTATGCAGGAATAATAACAGTTTCATGATCAACGTAGTTATACGGTAGTTTAATGTATACAACTTTTTCAAATTCATTATTTAAAATGGTTTCTGTGTATGCAATTTTTACATAAAGTACAGGTATTCCAACTTTTACGAAGGGTAAGACGGATTGATTTAGGTCATAGTTGAAATTAATTTGTGCAATTCGTTGTGAACCGATTGGATTGATTTGTTCTGTAGAATTAGCAGTGTAACGATCCCAGTTTGTAGACATTTGATAGGTTAACTTTACATTTGAAATCGAATTAACAGTCGTTTTCTTAGTCAATGTATAACGCACTCTATAATAGCCACCCGTTAAGTCATCTGAAGTTTCACGCATTTCAATGACTTGATAATTAAGTTCAAACGGCGTATTCTTGAGTGAAGTGACTTCAGCATTTTTATCTTCAAATAAGATGGGCTTGTTGGAGTTGTACTGAATTATGTAAATTGATGGTATCATAATTAATGGTAGTACAACAAGCACTAGTAAAACAAAAACAAGCAATTTGTGTTTCAAAATCCAATTAAATTTAGATGTTTTTTGATATTTTTTCATAGTAAACCTCGTTTCATCTCTATTATTATACTATATATAAATTTAAAATAAAAGATGAAATGTAATGCGTTGACTAAATGGCATAACTACTATATAATTAAAGAGTAGTATACAATGAATTGATTATCTCAATTAGATGTTGTTTTAGATAAAGAACGCTCAAATTACTTTTAAAATTTATGTAGAAACAAAACTAAAAAATGGAGGACTTAACGATGTTAACAGAAATCATCGTCTCCGTTTTGCTTGGAATCGCAGTAGGGACTGTAGCAGGTTTTATCATACGTGTAAAGATGCACGAAAAAAGCCTAAGAGCTACTAAAGAAACCGCTGAGAAAATTGTTGAAGATGGAAGAAAAGAAGCTGAAAAACTTAAGAAAGAATCTATTTTAGAAGCGCGCCAGGATATATATAATCAAAAGCGCGAATTCGAACGTGACATGAAAGAACGTAAACAAGTAGTTATTGATTTGGAAACAAAGATAACTCAACGTGATGAAATGTTAAATAGAAGATCTGCTAACTTAGATAAAAGAGAAGAGTTTTTAGGTCAAAAAGAAGTTAAACTTGATGATAAAAAACAAGAACTTGAACAATTAAATAGCAAAGTGGAAGACATTTTAAAGCAACAAGAATCGAAATTAATGGAAATTTCAGGAATTTCCACAGAGCAAGCACAGGCTATCATCATGGAAAGAGTTAAACATGATATGGCAGAAGAAATCTCTCTTTACATTAAAGATGAGGAAGAAAAAGCAAAAGTTGAAGTAGATAGCAGAGCGAAAAATCTATTAACACTTGCTATTCAAAAATACGCAAGTGAAACAACAAGCGAAAGAACTGTTTCAGTTGTGACGCTACCAACAGATGAAATGAAGGGGCGAATCATCGGCCGAGAAGGACGTAATATTCGCACCATTGAAGCATTAACCGGTGTTGACTTAATCATTGACGATACACCAGAAGCAGTCGTCTTAAGTGGATTTGATCCAGTCAGACGTGAAATTGCTAAACGAGCATTAACATCATTAGTTGAAGATGGAAGAATTCACCCAGGTCGTATCGAAGAAGTGGTTGAAAGAGCCCAACAAGAAGTCGACATGTTTATCAGAGAAGCAGGAGAAAATGCTGTTTTCGAGACTGGTATTGGTAAACTACATCCAGATTTAGTGAAATTACTAGGTCGTATGAGTTTTAGAACCAGTTACGGTCAAAACGTATTGAAACATTCAATTGAAACTGCATTCTTAGCAGGGAAACTTGCCGCAGAATTAGGTGAGAATGAAGTACTTGCTAAACGTGCTGGATTATTGCATGATATCGGTAAGGCAGTTGATCACGAAGTCGAGGGATCACACGTTGAAATTGGTGTTTCATTGGTTTCAAGATACCACGAGCCGAAAGAAGTCATCGACGCAATTGCTTCACACCATGGTGATAAAGAGCCTGAATCTATCATTGCAGTATTAGTAGCAGCTGCAGATGCATTGAGTGCTGCAAGACCGGGTGCAAGAAGTGAATCAATGGATAATTACATTAAGCGTCTTGAACAACTTGAACAAATTTCAAATAAAGTAGCTGGTGTAGAACGCTCATTCGCAATCCAAGCGGGTCGGGAAATAAGAGTCATTGTTAAACCGGATGAAATTGATGATTCATCAACATTTAAAGTAGCACGTGAAATTAAAGAACAAATTGAGGCAACCCTTCAATACCCAGGAACCATCAAAGTGACTGTTGTTAGAGAAACACGTGCCACAGATATTGCAAAATAAAGGGGCGAAAGCTCCTTTTTCTTTACAAGGAGGTCAACATGAAAATTTTATTTGTAGGAGACATCTATGGTGAACCCGGAAGAAAGATATTTTTGGATAACATCGAAGAACTCAAAGCAATTCATAAGCCTAACTTAGTCATTGTAAATGCTGAAAATAGCGCAAATAATGGCAGAGGTATTACTCAAAAATTTTACAAAGAGCTCATGCAAAAAGGTGTTTCTTGTGTAACAATGGGCAACCATGTATTTGGACAAAATGAATTAACGAGTTTTATCGATGATTCGCACGTTGTTAGACCCATAAACTTCAAACAAGCCCCTGGAAAAGGGTATGATTTGATTAAGTATAACAATCAAACGCTACTTGTCATTAATGCTTTAGGTAGAACGTTCATGAATGCAAATTTAGAGTCGCCTTTTCACGAAATTGATAAAATTATTAAAGAAGTCCGATCTGACTATGTTTTTGTCGATTTTCATGCAGAAGCAACGTCTGAAAAAGTTGCTTTAGGTCATTTTTTAGACGGAAGAGTATCTGCTGTGGTTGGCACACACACACACATTCAAACAGCTGATGAGAGGGCACTTTCAAAAGGGACATTGTACATTACGGATGTCGGTATGACAGGACCACTCGATGGCGTTATTGGGGTTGACAAGGAAATTGTAGTCAATAGGTTTTTATACGGCTATTCTTTATCTAATGTGGTAGCTGCCACCAAAAATCAGCTCAATGCAGTTTTATTAGACCTAAGACTTAAAACGATTACCAGAATTCACCTAGAAGATTAGTTTTTTGTCATTTGTTAGTTTTAAATATCGTTTAATCTATTGACATTAATGAAGAGTTGTGCGAAAATGTTAACAATATTTAAAAAAGACTAATGTATGATTGATGGAGAGAGCAGTCCTACGTGGTATCTCTTTATCGATTCTCTGATGAGTGGTAGAGTGGTTTTAAATAGGAAGCTTAAGCAACAACATTGTTTAAGTCAATTTAATAATTTAAAAGAACCATTATAAGGAGATTTAAATCCTCTTAATGGTTCTTTTTTTGAGAGTTATGACTGTTTATTTTTTAACAATCTAATCAAGAAGTCCCCTTCCTCTATAGGTAGCGGGATGAATTAATTTTTTTGTTTTTTTATGTGGAATATTACATATGAAATATGGTATAATATTAATATAATAAACATTCGGTATAATTACGGAAAGAAGGCTATATAATGTTAAAATTAGACACAAATTTACATTCAGTCTTTATGTTGTCGTATCACTTGATTTTAGTCACTAAATATAGACGTGAAGTCTTTACAGATGACATTTCTAATCGTGCAAAAGAGATTTTTGAAAATATAGCTACTAATTATCATATTACCTTAATTGAGTGGAACCACGATTCAGATCATGTTCACATTTTATTTAGGAGTCATCCGAAAACAGAACTATCCAAATTCATTAATG
>JAVESF010000028.1:0-6393 GCA_034006765.1 Acholeplasma sp.
TGCTGGTGCAATACCTTCCGTTATATAATGATTCGCAGCGCAGACGCCATGAAGTGCGCCCGGGCATTACCGGATGGGCTCAGGTAAACGGGCGGAATGCACTCAGTTGGGAGCAGAAATTTGCTCATGATACGTGGTACGTTGACCACGTTTCTTTATCTTTGGACTATAAAATAATGGTGAGAACAATCCGGAAGGTTTTCAAAAGAGAGGGAATCAATTCGGACACAAATGCCACCATGGAAGTATTTAATGGAAATAAATTATGAAGAAAATTGCTATATACGGAGCAGGAGGATTTGGAAGGGAGGTTGCTTGTTTGATTAACAAAATTAACGAAGTGTCACGGGAGTGGGATATCATCGGTTTTTTTGATGATGGCATACCGATAGGTACAAGAAATGAATATGGCGAAGTACTGGGAGGTATGCTAGAAATAAATTCTCATATTGAAAAATTAGCGTTAGTAATTGCGATTGCGTCTCCTAAAATAGTTGAGAAAATAGTGCAGAATATTAAAGCACCTAATGTTTATTACCCCAATATAATTGCTCCTGATGTGATTTTTCTAGATAAAAACAATGTTAGAATAGGAAATGGGAATATTTTATGCTCCGGTTGCTTACTTAGTTGCAACGTCACTCTTGGTAATTTTAATATTCTTAATGGTTTTGTTCCAATAGGGCACGATACGATTGTAGGAGATTATAACTCAATTATGCCTTCTGTAAAAATTTCCGGAGAAGTCATAATTGGAAATAGAAATTTCTTTGGTGTTAATTCTGTTGTGTTACAACAAATCAAAATAGGAAATGATACTGTAATTGGTGCAAGTAGTTTAATACTGAAAGAAACTAAAGATGGGGCAACTTATATAGGGAACCCTGCATCAATACTTAAATACTAATTTTAACGCTATTTTTATGAAACAAGAAGATTTCCTTAACAATTTCGCAGATCAATTTGAAGATACGGATGCGTCTGAGTTATCATTAGAAACAGAGTTTAAAAAACTAGATGAATGGAGTTCATTGATTGCTTTATCTATTATTGCCATGTGTGATGAAGAGTATGAAGTAACAATTAAAGGAGATGATATAAAAAATGCTCAAACAATATATGATCTTTTTGAAGTAGTTAAAAGCAGAAAATAATGAGCTTCCTATCTATTAATAATGTAAAATAAGTTGGAGTATCAGCTTGTGGGTTTTGTTCCAATTTAATAAATTACTAAATCTTCTGTGATGCATAATCCTTTTTCTTTAGATGGTAAGACAATTTTTGTAACCGGTGCTTCATCCGGAATTGGTAAAGCAATTGCGATTCAATGTTCCAAAGTGGGAGCAGAGGTAATTATCAGTGGTAGAAATGAAGAACGGTTGAAAGATACATTGTCTCAATTGGATGGTAATCGGCATCAGTTTATTCTTGCTGATTTATCCGTTAAAGAGGATTTGGAGGAATTGTGTAAAAGTCTTCCTGTTTTAGATGGATTGGTGAATTGTGCCGGATTGACTAAAGTTGCACCGTTTGCTTTTGCACATCGTGAAAGTTTTGAGGAGGTTATGAATGTGAATTTCTTTGCTCCTACAGAATTAACACGACTTCTAGTAAAATCTAAGAAAATATCTAAAAAAGGTTCTATCGTTTTTATCTCTTCTGTCTCGGGCGTTTATTGTTCTGCAGTAGCTTCTTCGATTTATTCTTCTTCAAAAGGAGCTGTGAACGGATTGGTGAAAGGTGTTGCTCTTGATTTAGCACCGAAAGGGATACGGGTAAATTGTGTTAATCCGGGCATGATAGATACTGATATATTTTCAGGTTCTGCGATTACTCAAGATCAGCTCAACGAGGATGTGAAACGCTATCCACTTGGCCGTTATGGAAAATCTGAGGAAGTCGCGTATGCTGTGATTTATCTGCTATCCGATGCTAGTTCCTGGACTACAGGCTCCAATTTGTTAATTGATGGAGGATATACACTATTATAGAATTGTATGAAAGCAATAATAAAAAACATAAATATTACATCAATAAGTTCATATTTACCAGAGACTGTATTTGAATTATCTAGTCTATCAAAAGAATTTGGCGAGAAAGTAGTAGCAAATATTATTCGGGCAACAGGTATAGAAAGAATTAGAATAGCCGATAAAGACGAAACGTCATCTGATATGTGTTTTAAAGCAGCTGAATATTTACTGAGAAATGAATGTGTTGAAAGAAAAGATGTTGATGGATTGGTTTTTGTTTCTCAAACATCAGATTATCTAGTTCCTTCAACATCAGTAATATTACAGGACAGATTGGGCTTAAGTAAAGATACTGTATGTATAGATATTCATTATGGTTGTTCCGGTTATATTTATGGGTTATTTCAAGCTTGTCTATGGATAAATTCGGGAGCATGTACGAATGTTCTTGTTCTGTCAGGTGATACGTCAACAAAAATGATAAATCCAAAAGACAAATCTCTACGTATGGTATTTGGAGACTGTGGTACTGCAACTTTATTGAAGAAGGGAGCAGATGATATTGGGTTTAATATAAATTCTGATGGTGGTGGGTATGATCGGTTGATAATTCCTGCAGGTGGTTTTAGAATAAGATCTTCTGATGTGACTAAAATACTAGAATTTGATGAAGATGGAAATGGAAGAACCCAAGAGGATCTTTATATGGACGGAATGGCAATTTTTGACTTCTCGATTTCTAATGTTCATAAAAACATAGACAGCTTAATAGAATTCGTGAATTGGGATAAAGAGAGTATTAACTTATTTGTCTTGCATCAAGCAAATAAATTTATGATTAATACAATTAGAAAAAAAATGAAAGTGGAAGAGACAAGAGTTCCAATGAATCTCACTAATTATGGTAACACAGGGCCGGCAACTATTCCGTTACTTTTATCAGATTTATATTCATCTAATTCCAATGTTCTTGATAGAGTTATTTTAAGTGGTTTTGGAGTAGGATTATCTTGGGGCAGTATTGCATGTAATTTAACAAAAACGAAGTTATATAAACCCATAAATAAATAAAATATGTTGTATAAAGAAATTGAGAGTATTGTCTTTGAAGTTTTAAAAGATTTTTGTGATACTAATAGTATCACTGCTGACATAAACAAAAACACTCCATTAATTGGAGGAAACAGAATCTTTGATTCGATGGGGTTAGTGAATGTTATAGTTGATATTGAAACAGCTTTTTTGGATAAAGATATTGAGATAACATTAACTTCAGAAGCTGCTATGTCATCAAGAATCAGTCCTTTTCGTTCTGCAGGCTCTTTGTCAAATTATATTGCAAGACAACTTGAAATAGAAGAAAATGAATAGAGTGATTATTGTTACAGGTTCAAGAAAAGGATTGGGCTTTCAATTAAGTAACTATTTTCTTGAACAGGGTGATATTGTATATGGTTGCAGCAGAAGAACTTCAACAATAGAAAATGAAAATTATACACATTATTGCATTGATATTTCAAATGAACCTGAAGTTATAAATATGGTTCGGCAAATTTTCAAAAAGCATAAAAAGATTGATATTCTAATCAATAATGCTGGCGCAGCATCGATGAACCATATACTATTAACTCCTTATTCAACAGCTCAAAAACTGTTTAATACAAATTATATGGGTACATTTTTAATGTGCAGAGAGGTATCAAAATATATGATTCGAAATAAGGAAGGAAGAATTATTAATTATTCAACGGTAGCTGTTCCTCTACATTTGGAAGGTGAACTGGTTTATTCATCTTCAAAATCAGCAGTTGAACAATTAACAAAAGTGCTAGCCAAAGAGATTGGAGTATATGGTGTAACAGTTAATGCAGTAGGTCCAACTCCCATACCTACTGATTTAATTAAAAACGTACCAGAAAATAAGATAGAAGAACTAATAGAAAGGCAAAGTATTAAAAGACTAGGAAGATTTGAAGACGTATTAAATGTTATTAAGTTTTTTATTTCACAGGAAAGCGAATTTATTACCGGACAAATCATTTATTTAGGTGGTATAAACTAGAATATTAATTAAGATGAATTGGTTAATAGAGTCCTTTGTTAATTATGAAGAAGAAATAGCTGTTATTTTTCAAGACATAAGCTATTCCTACAAACATTTATATAATAAAATTAAAGAGTATTATAATCTTATCAAAGATAAAATCCCTAAAGGGAGTAATGAGATTGTTGCGATTGTTTCTGATTACTCTTTTGAGTCAATTGCTTTGTTTTTTGCTTTAGTTGAAAATAAGAATACTGTTGTGCCAATTACTAGCAAGATTCAAATTGAGATTGATGAGAGAATAGCGATAAGTGGCTGTAATTATTTGCTATATATAAATAATCAAGGTGTTGATATCAGAGCTAATGAGAAAACTTATGTGCCGCATCCTTTGATTAGTGAGTTACATGCCAAAAATAGTTCAGGTCTTATTCTCTTTAGTAGCGGATCAACGGGTAAGCCCAAAGCAATGATTCATGATTTAGATAATTTGATTGATACATATAAAGATAAGAAGGGGAAAAAATTAGTCTTTTTGATTTTCTTAATGTTTGATCACATTGGAGGATTAAACACCTTGTTAAATTGTCTCTCAATGGGTGTCACAATGGTCTTTCCAACTTACCGTGATCCAGAACATGTAAGTTCTCTTATTGAAAAATACAAAGTAAACGTTCTTCCAGCTTCTCCTACATTTCTTAATCTGCTTATAATTAGTGAATCTTTTAAAAAACACGATCTTTCAAGTTTAAGATTAATTACCTACGGGACAGAAGCAATGCAAGAAAGTCTGCTGTTAAAATTAAAAGATGTTTTTCCTAAAGCAAGGTTTTTACAAACCTTTGGAACAAGCGAAACGGGTATTTCAAAAATGTCCAGTAAATCTTCCACGAGTACATTAATAAAATTTGACGACCCAAATGCTGAATACAAAATTGTAGACGGTGAGTTATGGATAAAGAGTAAGACTCAAATCCTGGGTTACTTGAATTCCAGTATGGAGCGTTTTACTAATGACGGTTGGTTTAAAACAGGTGATTTAGTAGAAGAATCTGAAGATGGATATTTAAAGATAATTGGAAGGAATAGTGAGATAATTAATGTGGGAGGCGAGAAAGTTTTACCGGCAGAAGTAGAGTCTGTTTTATTACAAATGCCCGAAGTAATGGATTGTATTGTGTATGGAGAGACTAATCCAATCACGGGTCAAATGGTGGTAGCAAAAATCTTGTTTAATTCAATCTTTAAAGTAGCAGAAGCTAAAAAAATTGTTACTTCTTATTGTATTGACAAGCTATCTAGATATAAAATTCCTGCCAAAGTGATACTAATGAAAGAATCCGAATACACTGATAGATACAAAAAGAAAAGAAACTGAATTATTCATATATAATTATGTTAAGTAAAATCAATCTCTCTCTGGCCCACATGAGTGGCTATGAGCAACGCTTTATCCAAGAGGCTTTCGACACCCACTGGGTGGCGCCGCTGGGGCCGAATGTGGAGGGGTTTGAGCGGGATTTGGAAGATTTCCTGGGGCTGGAGCAGGGAAGGGTGGTGGCGTTGAGTTCGGGGACGGCGGCTATCCATTTGGCGTTGCTGCAGTTGGGCGTTACGCCGGGCGATGAGGTTATTTGCCAGTCCTTCACTTTTGCTGCCTCGGCAAATCCCATCAGGTACCTGGGCGCCAGCCCGGTTTTTGTGGACAGCCGGCCTGACCATTGGAATATGGACCCCGAGTTGCTGGAGGTGGCCCTGGCGGACAGGATTCGGGTGACGGGGCGCAGGCCCAAGGCGGTGATTCCTGTGCACCTGTACGGGATGCCTGCGCCTATGGATGCTATCATGCGGGTGGCCGGGAAGTATGGGGTGCCGGTATTGGAGGATGCTGCCGAGGCGTTGGGCTCGGCGTATAAGGGGCGGCCTTGTGGCACGTTTGGGCAGTTTGCCTGCCTGTCGTTCAATGGGAACAAGATGGTGACCACCTCGGGCGGCGGTGCGTTGGTGTGCTCTACCGTGGAAGAGGCCGGGCGGACCCTGTTTTTTGCCACCCAGGCCCGAGACGAGGCTCCGCATTACCAGCATTCACAGATTGGCTACAACTACCGCCTGAGCAACATCTGCGCCGGTATAGGCCGAGGCCAGATGCTGGGGCTGGAAGGGTTTGTGCGGCGCCGCCGGGCGATCAATGGGATGTATAGGAGGTTGTTGGGAGGTTCAGACACTACTTTTGCCACAGTTCCCGGGATTTCGTTTTTGACCGATCCTTCGGTGGATTTTGAATCCAACCACTGGCTGGAAGGAAACATTCCCGGTATTTCTTTCCTGACCAATCCTTCTGCAGACTATGAATCCAACCACTGGCTGACGTGCATT
>JAVESF010000014.1:0-35783 GCA_034006765.1 Acholeplasma sp.
CGGCGTTGCTCGGTCAGGGTTTCCCCCATTGCCGAAAATTCCCTACTGCTGCCTCCCGTAGGAGTTTGGGCCGTGTCTCAGTCCCAATGTGGCCGTTCGACCTCTCAGTCCGGCTACGCATCATCGTCTTGGTGAGCCTCTACCTCACCAACTAACTAATGCGCCGCAGGTCTTTCTCTAAGTGTGGCTTGAAAGCCCCTTTAAATCATCTGAGATGCCTCAAATGATCCTATCCAGTTTTAGCGACCGTTTCCAGCCGTTATCCTCGTCTTAGAGGTAAGTTACCTACGTGTTACTCACCCGTTCGCCACTCACTACCGAAGTAGTGCGTTCGACTTGCATGTATTAGGCACGCCGCCAGCGTTCATCCTGAGCCAGGATCAAACTCTCCAAAAAATTATTTGAATTGTAAGAATTAGCTCTTAATGTTTTCTGACTTCTCATTCAGAATTGTTTTTTCTTTGTTGTTCTAAATATCCTCATCATCATTCAGTTTTCAAAGACCTATTGTTTGCGACTCATTTGAGCGCTCATTCATTCTAACACGGCAAACCGTTTAAGTCAACCACTTTGAACAATTTTTTTAAATTTATTTTTTGTTCTTTTTTCGAATGCAACGGGCTTTTCGTATCAGCCGTGTATTATTCTATCTCATCCAAAAACATAAGTCAACTAAAAACACACATTTTTTAAAAAAATATTTTTTTCGCTTCAATACGCCATCAAAATACAATTATCTTTTAAAAATGCGCATGCGTGTTACGTATACGTGTGAGTGGCCTAGATAAAGAAAAACCACTTTCAATATATAGAAAGTGGCTTGATGTCTGTTTATTTTCGAAATGTTTCTTCTTGCTTGTTCGAAAAATTGATAAATCGCATTAAGGTGAAAAGATAGTCTGATAATCGATTTAAGTATTTCAAAATGATTTTTTCACATTCGAAATCTACGAGGTATCTTTCGATTTTTCTAATTTGTGTTCTGAGTAATGAGACATGGATGGCTTCCAATGACCCATCATAGGTAATAAATCTTTTAAGCGGACTTAACTTGATATCCATTACATCAATCGCTTCTTCTAACTGTTTGATGGCATCCTCATCTAAAGTTAACCCTAAAACGCGTTTGTTATCTACAATCATCGAAGCTATCAAAAACAAGTAATGATCCACTTTAGACAGTTCTTCAATGAGTGATTCGTTTTTAATATAATGCTTACAAAGTGCCAATCTAGCAGACGCTTCATCCAGTTCTCCAACTAAGTGAATGGCACTGTTTGATTTACTGACACGTTCAGAAATGAGATCCGTTTCACCCAAATCGCCTCTTTTAGTATATATCTTCATTAAAACAACCTCATGATGTCAAAAAACGTAACATATACAAACAACGCCATTAACAAGATGAACATAACGTTGTTTGCGGTGTTTTCTACTTTTCGATTCAGCGGTTTTCTCGTGATTGCTTCAATACCCAAGAATACCAGTCTTCCACCATCGAGCGCTGGGATTGGTAGTAGGTTCATTACACCAATGTTCACTGATAAAAAACCTACAAAGAATAAGAACGCTGCAAACCCTTGTTGCGCATATTGACCGACAATGTTGAAAATGCCAACAGGGCCTGACAAACTGCTTACTGAAATTTGGTCAGAACCCCCAAATAATAACCCAATCACAGCAATGACTTGATTGACTGAATTGCCGATGCCAGTAAAGCCGCTTATGAATGCGTAACCAAAATCAAACTTTGTATCAGGTGATATGCCTAAGGTTGTTTTAATCTTAGCGACCCCTTGACTAGATAAAACACCGTCTTCCCAAATTTCTAGTGGAACCTCAATTGGATTAGATTCACCGTTTCTGATAATCGTGATTACCGCATCTCCACCGACTTCTTTGTCAATAGCATCTGCCAAATCGCTCCACGAATTTATTACATAACTCCTCGAGCTTTCATCAAACATATATTTGACGCCAATAATGACGTCATCTGTTTTGAGTACTTTTGACGCAATACCAAATGAACTTCCAACTACTGCGCCAGAATCAGATGGCTTGACACCATAAATAATTTCATCATTGATGGTTTGTTTATAAAAGTTAGAAATTCCCATCGCATTAATATCGATCCTTGGATTAACTAAAATGGACAGTTCTGTACCATTTCTGTCTACAAGAACATTGATTTCTTCTTTTCCTATTAGGGTATTCAAAGCTTCACCTATGCCATTCCAGTCAGAAATCGTTACGCCATCAATCGATTTGACACGATCGCCAGCTTGGATGCCGGAAAGATATGCAGGATTATTTGGAATAACGCTATCAATTTTGTTAGAATTGATAGGTTTTCCTTGGATAGACGCAACCACTATAAAAATGAAAAATGCCAAAACAAAGTTCATGGCAGGCCCACCAAATATCGTTAAGAACCTTTGCCATAGACTTCTTGATTCAAAAGAACGACTATATGGCGCTACCTGTATGCTTTTCTTTTCCGTCAATACGTAGAATGCATCTTTTTTAACTGAATAAAAGCGCATAACACCTTCATCTGTTCCCTCAATAAATAATCCTTCATTGTTTTTATCATAAAGGTCAAAACTCTCTACTATGATTGTTTTATCTGCCTTTTTTGCTTGATCAAATATGATTTCTTTAACCATGTCGCCTTCAAAGTTAACACCAACCGTTTGGCCTTTTGATAACAACGCATTTTCGATTTGTTCTCCAGCCATAGAGACAAATCCTCCAATTGGTATTGCCCTTATCGCATAAACCGTTTCGCCCTTACGCTTTGACCAAAGTATGGGTCCCATACCTACAGCATATTCATGACAAAGAATATTGGCTCTTTTAGCAAAGAAGAAATGACCCAACTCATGTAATGCGACAATAATGCCTAGTGAAAACACAAAGGCTAATATGTTAATAATGATATCCATTTAAATACCTACACTTTCATAAATCTTTTGATTTGTTTCTAATATATCTTCTAAAGTTGGCTTTTCAATGGTTGTGTGAAAAGCATTTACTGCCTCATAGACAAGCGATTCAATCTGTAGAAAACTTATCTTTCCATCAAGAAATAACTTCACAGCTTTCTCATTAGCAGCATTCATAACCACAGGAAATAAGCCACCTTTCACCCCAACTTCATACGCAAGCCTCAAAAGCGGATATCGGTCAAAATCCATTTTTTCAAACGTTAATGCCCCAATCGTATCAAAATTTAAAGGTTTAACATCAAGTTTATAGTGTCTTGGATAAGAGAGTGCGTATAAAATAGGCATACGCATATCAGGATATCCTAAAATTGCTTTCGTGGATTGATCGACGTAAGTAACCATCCCATGTATGATGGATTCTCTGTGAATAACCGTCTTGATTTTGTCATAGTCAATGTGAAACAAATGATGAGCTTCAATCACTTCTAAGCCCTTATTCATCATGGTTGCACTGTCTATCGTGATTTTCTCACCCATCATCCAATTTGGATGTTTGAGTGCATCTTCTTTTGTCACATGTTCGAGCTGTTTTCGTGTTAAGTCTCTAAATGACCCACCACTTGCGGTAATCAGCATCGACAAGACATCTTTTCTAGATTCACAGAGCATTGCTTGCAATAAGGCATTATGCTCAGAATCAATCGGTAATAGTTTTACCTTATGGGTTTTCACTAACTCATTAATTAAATCCCCTGCCATGACCAGTGTTTCTTTGTTAGCTAGGGCAATATTCTTACCTGATTTAATCGCTTCAATCGTTGGTTTTAAGCCAACAGATCCCATTAAAGCATTGATTAAAACACCTTTAATAGGATAGCTTGCTAGTTCGAGTAAACCCTTATCTCCCACACAATAGGTAACTTCAGGGTAACTACTTCTATAAGTCTCAAGGTCTTTATTTGTTCTTAAACATACGATTTCAGGCTGAAAGGATTCGATGACATCTAAATTATAGTCTATGTCCCTATCTCCGAGTGAAATACCAACTAGCTTAAACTTATTTGAATAAGCCGCTAAAATGTCTAAAGTTTGTCTCCCAATAGAGCCACTTCCGCCTAATAGAATAATGTGTTTCATGCTGGAAACACTTGATTCATGGCCATGAAAATAGCAACCAAGAATAATGAGACGAAGATTGCAGAATCAAAACGATCCAATACGCCTCCATGTCCAGGAAACACCTTTCCAAAATCTTTGATTTGATACGTTCTTTTTAATCTAGATGCCACTAAATCACCTATTTGTCCTAAAATAGAAGCCACCAAAGTAATCGGTATAATCACAAGTGCTTGGATATAAAGCGGGCTTGTCCCGATACTTGAAATATTTTCTAAGAGCGTCATTTGTCCAGTCGCATTCAAAAATGTGCCCGGTTCGAACAAGTAGCCGTAGAATAATGCAAAACATGAGGCTAAAATTGTAGCAGATGCAGTCCCAGCAATAGCGCCTTCCCAAGACTTCTTGGGACTGATCTTAGGACTCATCTTGTGCTTGCCAAACTTAATTCCGAAAAAATAGGCAAACATATCTGTCGCAATTGTCACGATAAACAAGTAGACGATAAATCTAACACCAATCAACCTTAAAATAGAAATGGCTGCTGCACCTAGCCCCATATAATAAATGATTGTAATTGATTTGCCGATGTCTGAGCCATCATAGTCATCATAAAAGACAATTAACCCAAACATAAAGAATACAACAACCATTGCAATCGATACGAAATTCACCTTGATGTCAATGGGTGTCAACGTGTTGGCAATAGGATCGCTGCTCCATGCAAGGACTGCTGAAAGATAGGTTAAAACTGCTGCAACAATCGTCGCAATCATTGGTATTTTCGAAAACTTCTTTTCTTTGTTATACATACCAATCAATTCCGTTGCTCCAACGATAACCATTAAAATCATCATGATTTGAAAAACTAGAAAAAGCGGTTCAAGAATGACAACTGGTATAAATATTGCTAAGAGTGCTAACCCTGTAATAAT
The DNA here is from genome assembly GCA_034006765.1 of Acholeplasma sp. Lineage (GTDB taxonomy): Bacteria > Bacillota_I > Bacilli_A > Acholeplasmatales > UBA5453 > Paracholeplasma. The sequence continues at coordinate 5,000 of JAVESF010000014.1, forward strand.
GCGTTGTTTCATTTTTTTAATCCTCCAAAACGTCTATCGCGTTTTCCATAGTGTTTAAGTGCTTTTAAAAGCTGTTTTTCATTAAAAGCAGGCCAGTGAACTTTGGTGAAATACAGTTCTGCATAACTAATCTGCCATAATAAATAGTTAGACAAACGCTTTTCGCCAGATGTTCTAATCAGTAAATCCACAGGTTGCTTAACATAAAGATGATGCCATATGTCTTGTTCAGTCGGATTTGTAACTTTAGCCTCTAATAGCGCATGATAAACGTTTAATAACTCATCATATGAGCCATAATTAAAGGCTACTTGAAGCAATAGCCCGGTGTTTGTTTTGGTTTTTTCTTCGAGATAATCAATTAAATCTAAGAGCTTCTTAGGAATTTCAAGTCTTCGACCGACATGTTTGAAAATGATGTTAGAGTCTAGGATTTTAGCCTTATACTTTTCAAACTCTTTGATCGGCGTTTCCATCAAAAAATCAACTTCTTCTTTTGGCCTTTTCCAGTTTTCTGTCGAAAAGGCATACACAGTCAAAATTTTGATTCCGAGTTCATCTGCTTTTTGAGCAATTTTCCCGACATTAAGACCACCTTGATAATGTCCAAATGTTCTTGGAAGTCCTCTTTTTTTAGCCCATCTACCATTACCATCTAATATGATTGCCACGTGCTCAGGGACTTGGCATTTATTTTTGTTAATATACATATATTAAAACCACCATTCGAAATCATTATACATTATTTTTCGATGACTTCCTATATTAAACGCAAAAGTCCCACAAATGTATAAAAAAAAGACAACTTCAAAGGCTGTCTCTTTTTTAATCACTTATTTCAGATATTGAAGCATATCAGTATTGTATTTCCCAAGGATTAAGAATACTAGATCAATTACCCAAAGAATAAACCCTACTGTACCGACTGTAACGATGCCAACCACCAAACGAATTAATCCCCATTTAGTGTCACCCATTACAAATCTGTCAATACCAAATGCGTTTGTTACCGGAATAATGACTAAAATCATTCCCAATAAACTCATACTTTTTTTACTTGCCATTTTATCCTCTCCTTTTCTCCATTATATAACACATAATTAGAAAAAGTAAGTACTAACCCCATAAAAAAAAGATTAGGACATCCCTAATCTTTTTTTGAAGTTATATTGACATGATTTCTTCAATTTTAATTTTTGTTGCTTGTTCAATCTTTTCAATATAAGTATCAGTTAAACTTTGGACATCTTCAACATAGCCATGTTCAGAGTCTTCGGCCAATCCCAATTTTTTGATTTGATCGTTTGCTTCTCTTCTTAAGTTTCTAATCGCAACTTTACCATGTTCAGCCAACTTTTCGGCTTGTTTAGATAATTCTTTTCTGCGTTCAGTCGTCAATTGAGGTAAAATCAAACGAATCCCAACACCATCATTTTGTGGTTGTAATCCCAAACTAGAGGCTTGAATGGCTGTTTCAATCTTCTTTATTAAAGAACGATCAAAAGGTTTGATGTACAATTGGTTACCCTCAGGTACAGTCACCGATGCAATTTGTTTAACAGGGCTATCCACACCATAGTACTCAACTGATAAACTGTCAAGTAATGCAGGGTTAGCTCTGCCTGTACGTATACTAGAAAAATCATGTTGCATCGCATGTAATGATTTTTCCATTTTTTCTTCTATTTCAAATAAAATTAAATCAGCTTGTTCGTTCATATTAATCTCCCTATTTGACTATTGTGCCAATCTTTTCACCTAAGCTGGCCTTTTTTATGTTGCCTTCTTGGTTCATATTAAAGACAATTAAATCAATCGAGTTATCTTTACATAAGCTTGCTGCTGTAGAGTCCATGATTTCTAATCCATGTTCTAAAACAAATCTATGTGTTAATTCATTGAACATAATCGCATCTTTGTGTTTTCTTGGGTCTTTATCATAAACACCCTCAACACCATTTTTAGCCATAAGTATGACTTCTGCATCTATCTCAGCTGCACGTAATGCTGCTGCGGTATCTGTTGAGAAATACGGAGAGCCTGTACCGCCAACAAATATGACAACACGACCTTTTTCCATATGTCTGGTTGCACGTCTTCTTATATATGGCTCGCAGACTTCGCTCACATTAAGAGAACTCATCACACGAGTAGGTACCCCTATTTTTTCTAACGAGTCTTGAATAGCCAATCCATTCATGACGGTTGCTAGCATGCCCATATAATCTGCTTGTGCACGGTCCATACCTAAACCTTCAGCCGTTTTACCTCGCCATATATTGCCACCGCCTACAACGATGCCAACATCGATACCAAGGTCTTTAACCTCTTTAATCTCCATGGCCAGTTTCATGACAGTCTGCGGGTCAATCCCGTGTTCTGTATGTCCTTTTAAGGCTTCACCACTCATTTTGAGTAATACGCGTTTATAACTCATAGAACCACCTCGATGTTTAGATTTTTTAAATTGAAAGTTGTTAAAAATTAAGCTTTGGCTTGTTCCATTACTTCTTTTGCGAAGTCTACTTCTTTCTTTTCAATACCTTCGCCTACTTCTAAACGAATGAATGAAACAACAGTTGCTTTCGCATTTTTAACGTATTGTTCAACTGTTTCATCCGGATTCTTAACGAATGGTTGGTTAACCAAACAGATTTCTTTTAATTGCTTGTTCAAACGGCCTTCCACCATTTTTTCGATGATGTTTTGTGGTTTTGGTTTAGCTTCGTTCGCATTTTCTTCCATAGCTTGGTGAACTAAAATGTCTTTTTCTTTCGCAATGGTTTCTGATGAAATTTGTGATTGGTCTAAATAAAGGGGTTTTTGAGCTGCAACGTGCATTGCGATGTCTTTAGCTACTTGATCGTTGCCACCATTTAATATTGCAAGTGAAACAATTCTTCCACCCATATGTTTATAAGCGCCAAATAACTGGTTGTCTTCTTTAACGATTCTAGTCACACGTCTTAAAGTGATTTTTTCTCCGATTGTAGCAGTTGCTTCTGATAACACAGTTTCAATAGATACGCCGTTAGATAACCCTTTTAGTGCTTCTTCAGTGTTATTAGAACCATTTGCCAAGATTGCTTGACCCACTTTTTCTAATAATACTAAGAACTTGTCATTTTTTGAGACAAAATCTGTTTCTGAATTTAATTCATATAAAACTGCTACATTGCCATCGATTACAAAGTTACATAAACCTTCAGCAGCAATTCTGTCTGCTTTCTTAGCGGCTTTTGCGATACCTTTTTCTCTTAAATAAGTAACAGCTGCATCAATATCACCATCTGTTTGTTCTAACGCTTTTTTACAATCTAGCATTCCAGCGCCAGTTACATCTCTTAATTGTTTTACTTGTTGTGCAGTAATTGCCATGGTTGAATCCTCCTATTTTCAAGTATATTATACTATTTTTTCTTGTTTTTATGAAATAAAAGGGATGTTGATAACATCCCTAACATTTACCTTTTTACTTCAAAGCTTCAAGTAAATCCGCTTTCTTCATGGTTTCATATCCAGGAATATTTTTTTCTTTCGCAAGGTCACGTAATTCACTTGTTTTTTTTGCTGCAAGTCCAGTAGCACCTTCAGCATTAGCTGGAGTGTCTCTTCTTACATAAGGTTTTCTATCGTTATTGTTATTGTTGTTATAGTCTCTACGAGGACGTCTAGGACGTTCTTTGTTTTCAACATTTCTAGAAGCTTCTTGCATGTTTACTTCTTCAGAATCTTCAAACTTTTCAACAACCCCACCTTGAGCTTCAATAATGGCATTACCCATTACATATGAGATTAATTTAACGGCTCTAATCGCGTCGTCATTCGCTGGGATAACGTAGTCTACGTCATCTGGATCACAGTTAGTATCTACGATACCGAATACTGGAATGTTTAAGATACGCGCTTCTAAGATGGCATTTCTTTCTTTACGTGGATCAACAATGAATAGTGCTTCAGGCACTTTTTGCATGTCTTTGATGCCACCTAAGAATTTTTCCAATCTTTCTCTTTCTTTCTTAAGACCGATAACTTCTTTTTTAGGTAATAATTCGAATGTACCTTGAGCTTCCATTTCGTATAGATCTTTTAAACGTTTGATTCTACGACGAATGGTTTTAAAGTTTGTTAAAGTGCCGCCTAACCATCTTTGGTCTACATAGAAGTGACCAGTTCTTGCTGCTTCTTCTTTAACTGCTTCTTGCGCTTGTTTTTTAGTTCCTACAAAAAGAACTTTCCCACCATTTGAAACGATTTCAAATAATGCTTGGTATGCCTTTTCGATAGACTCAGCAGTCTTCTTAAGGTCGATGATGTAAATGCCGTTACGTGCTGTGTAGATGTAACGTGACATTTTTGGGTTCCATCTTCTAGTCGCATGACCGAAGTGAACGCCTGATTCAAGTAATTGTTTCATTGAAACGACTGACATTTTTTCTTCCTCCATTTGTTTTATTTTCCTCTGCCTGACATACACCATTTCAACCACCCGAAGGGGCACCTGGCAAATGGCTGTTCAAGCATGTGTATTTTAATGCCTTTTTAACTATATCATATTGCCTATTGAAAATCAACCTTTTTAAGCTTTATATGGCAAGTTTATTGTTTATTTGATCGATATGTCTCAAACCAGTCTGTGATTTCTTTCAAACGTTTAAGTCTGGCTTGTGGTTTACCACTTCTAGATAGGTCATGGTTTTCACCTTTAAACCAGACAAGTTTGGTGTCTAATCCCTTTTGTTTCAAGATTCCATAAAACTGCATGGCTTGTTCAATTGGACAACGATAATCTGCGTCCGAGTGGATGAATAATAATGGGGTCTTAACCTCCATCGCATACTTTAAAGGAGATTGTTGCCATAGTTTATCAGTGTCTAGATTAGGATGGCCATCTGTCTGATCTTGTGCAAAGTAAAAACCAATGTCAGAAGTCCCATAAAACGATATCCAATTGGAGATGCTTCTTTGGGTAACTGCGGCTTTAAATCGGTTTGTGTGTCCAACGATCCAATTGGTCATAAATCCGCCATAAGACCCCCCTGTCACAAACAAGTTATCTAAGTCGATTTGCGGGTATTTCTTTATGACTAAATCTGTGAAACCCATCAAATCTTCATAGTCAATTGTGCCATATTTGCCTCTGATATCTGCAAAAAGATCCCCTTTGCCATCTGAACCTCTTGGGTTCGCATAAAAAACAATATAGCCTTTATTTGCCCATACTTGCATTTCATGATAATAGACTTTCCCATAAACGGTTTTTGGGCCACCGTGTATGTCTAATATGGCTGGATATTTTTGAGTTTTATCAAAAGATTCAGGGAGTAAGACATACCCTTTAACTGCGTGTGTTTTTTGATTCAATATAACCGGTTTAGGTTTGGCGATATAATGATTTGCTAGAGCCTTACGGTTGTGGGTTGTATACTGCGTAAGTTTCTTATCTACCAAGTTAAGTTCATAGAGTTCTTGGAGTTTCTGTCGATGTAGGCCAACCATTAAAAGTTTATCATTTAAGAATACAAATCCATCAATTGATCCATCCATGGTATAAAGCGTTTCTAATTCCCCTTTTAAAGAGAGTTTATTTAAGGTGATTTCATCCTCAGTAGTCGTTAAAAAATAAAGGCCATCTTTGGATTCATATTGATTATTACCACCCAATCTAACGTCTGAACCTAGTGAATTGCCAATCGAATCAAACATGCTTTTAAAAAGCGTCAATTCGCCATCGACCAATGTATAAAAGTGTGCGTTTTGATTGATGCCATATCGTTTCATATCAGTGGCTTCAAAAAGAAGTAAGTCATCTAAAAAATGGACATTAGATACCGCGTAATCATCTTGTTCATAAAGGGCTATTAGGCGGTTAAGCGTTAAATCATATTCATATATTTTTGTAACTAGACTTTGGGCATTCGAAAAATGATTTCCTAAGATGATTAGTTTTGTAAAGTCTTTATTCATTTTGACTAAGTCCACATTAAATAATGGGTCAAATACTGGTTTTATATGGTTAGTTTTAATGTTATAAACAAAAAGTTGTTCACGCTGATTAGAAGTAAACCCCGCGCCGTTAAAATAAAAAGGAAGGTCTGTAATATCTTCATACAAACTAGCGTCTTTTAAAGCCTTTAACAAAGCTTTTCGATCTTCTTTTGGTGTTTGATAGAGTTTGTGTGCCTCTTTCGTAAAGGTGCCCTTTAAGATCAGCTGATCCTCAAGAACAAACGCAATTTCGAATGGGGCATTGAATTGATAGGCCTTTTCTAATTTATTTGATGAAAAAGTGTATCTGTAGTAAATGGCATTTTGTTCTTTTACTTCTTTTTCTTCTCGTTTTGTTTGCGTATGGTTAAACAAAACACTGTCTTCACTCTCAAAAATAAAACTGCTGGTATTTTTAAGTTTTAGTGCTCTTTTTTTGGTCTTACCATCTGTGTAAAACAGTTCGCTATTGTACTGATTATGTTTTAAATCGGCCTTTGACACCAAATACGCGCCTAGCGTCTTTGATGGATTTGTCTTAAGCTGTGAAATGAATTTATAGTCGAGAAATTTCTCAGGATTAATTGATTGCATGGTACCCTCCATTTTTTAATATTTTATCATATTTAAGATGAATCTTTCGATAAATGATAAAAAACCTACCCCAATTGTGGGGTAGGCCATTTGTTAATCATTGATGTATCTTTTTTCTTCTAGTAAATGATATTGGCTAAGTTCCTTATTTAAAATCAAATAAACCGGTTGATACAATATCGCAACGGACAAAGCCCCAGAGATGCCCATCATTAATTCAAACGGTAGATCAGATAAGTAATAAGCCCATAATGGATAGCCATATGTGAAAACTGAAAACGGAATAAAGATCATCCCATAGAGAAAACCAAACAAAAATGCAAATAAAGCTAAACTCACACTCGAGTTAAATCTCTTAAATATCGTCGAAAGCATCAAAGGAATCAAACTCCAAGCAATTGCCATTGGTATGACCATATGCATCATTAAAGTCCCATTATAGATGTTATCCATCAAAGTATGTAATAGTGCAATGAAAAATGTCTTTTTTCCACCAAATATACGTGTGTATAAAATCAGCAAAAAGACGGTTAATTGGACATTAGGTATGAAGGCTAATACTTGTTCGACAGCAAACAAAATACCTGTAAATATGGCAATGAGTGCTAATTCGAAGATGCTTTTTGTCATATTAAGACCAGCTTTCTATTCTAAACTCGATTGAGTCATTGTCTTGTATATAATACTGACTAATCCCTTTCATTGATGATTCCCCATTTACATAGAAGGCAATAAACTCTTGGGATTGTGGGACTAAATCATACGTTTGATATTTCAACGTATCTAGCATGTAGACGGTTTCGCCTTCCATGACGTATTCGCTATAGGTGCCTTCAAAAAATTCAACCAAGAGTTCATAAGCACTTGAGTTTTCTTCGATCTCAAAATCACCTTTATATAATAATGTATCGTTATAAAGAGAGACACTAACAGATACTAAATCTCCTTTATCTGGTTTAGCTTGGCAAGCAGAAACTCCAAAAAAGAGCCCTAATAAAACCAAAACAAGCGATAGTTTTTTAATGTTTGACATATATTCTCCTCCAGCCTTTGTCAATAAAAAAATCTATATCCGCCATGGATATAGATATGTTAACAATTAAAAAAATTGTATTCATACTCGCATCACCCAGGCGGTACTTAATCAGTATAGGTAGGTCTACCGGCTCGACTTCATCCTCTTCACACCTTCCCGCTTTTGGCAGTGGTATTTTGTGAATTGTCCATCTTACGGTTGCTGGGGCAGCGAAAGCTTTTACTTTCTTCCCTGTTATGTGCTAAGCACACCTAATACCATTTAGTATAGTTTCATTATAGACTAATCGTTTTCATTTAACAAGGCAAACCTGTTGAATACATAAAGGTTTTACTCATTTAATCTGTACTCCCAAATCCACTCACTCTTTCTTCGTCTTTAAAACAATCCTCATCGGTTTTCAAATACGATATAAATATGCCTTGAGCAATGCGTTCTTTCTTAGAAATTGTTTGGGAAGTTAAGCCAAAGTTATAAATAGGAATCATGATATGACCTTCGTTTATAGGACTGTTGTAATAGTCTTGATCGATGACCCCTACATTATTAGCCATAGAAAGCTTTTTCTTCAATCCTAATGAGCTTCTTGGAAAAACCAGTAAAACTTCTTGGTTATTCATCGCAACCTTCAACCCTGTAGGAACCATTTTGATTTCACCTGGTTCAATGGTTATGTCTTCAACAGAAGCTAAGTCATACCCTGCAGAATGTTTGGTGGCTCTATGGGGCAGTTCAAACTGCTCTAATTCATACTGTTTTATTTTTTCAAATTTTCTCATGTAAATGCTCCTTTAACACATGTTTTAGTATCGCATTTTCCCGTTTTAATGTGGAAAATGGATGAACCCCAGTAATGGGGGTTTTTCGTCTTTTATCGATGATGTATTCATTTTGTCTTATGACCTCTTTGATATTGACCCAAACCGCTTCTAACCCAAAGTTCGCTTCATAGGTTTCCAAACGTTTATTCCCAATCTTTTCAATATCAGAGAAAAAGTAATGACTTTTTTGATATAGGTTCAACCCATTTTCGGTCAATCTAAGTTCTTCAATATACCCTATTGGACGAATGTTATGGATGATAAGACCCATTTCCTCTTCCACTTCTCTTATTAAAGCCTGTTCGATGGGTTCATCTTCTATGCCCCCACCAGGCGTCATGTAATCATCAAACTTCTTGGAATAGGCCATTAGTATTTGATCGTCTTTTAAGATGATTGCCCTTGCGGTGAATCTTTTTAAGTGAATGTCTTGTTTATTTTTAATACGTTCATCTACAATCATATCGGTTATTTTTTTCATTTTTTGGCTCTCGGATGACTTTCTTTATAAAGTGTTTTGATTTTTTCTGTCGTTAAGTGGGTATAAATTTGAGTCGTTTTTAAATGTTCATGCCCTAATAATTCTTGAACCACTCTTAAATCAGCACCGTGATTCAATAGTGTTGAAGCAAAAGAATGCCTCAACATATGTGGTGAAATTTTGATATATTCGCCTGCATCATTAAAAAGCTGATTCAAGATAACCCTTAACCCTCGTGCCGTTAACTGACCACCTTTGTAGTTGATAAATAACTTATTATTGAATAAACTATCACCTTTTGACAACAAGATGGGTCTTGTATAAGTCATATACTGTCTGAAAGCATACACAAGTTTATCGTGTAAAATGACATATCTGTCTTTAGACCCTTTGCCGTGTATCAAAAGCCTCTGACTCGATAAATCGACATCGCTGATTGTAATGCTGCATAGCTCGCTGGCTCTGATGCCTGTTGAGTATAATAAATCAAAGATCAAATAGTTTCTTTGTCCAAGTGGTTTAGTCGTATCAATCGTTTGATATATCAACGCCAATTCTTGATCAGAAACGACTTTTGGTAATCGCTTTTCAATCTTAGGGGATTTAATCCCAATGGTCACGTTATGCGTGATGGTTCCAACCCTGTGATGATACTTATAAAAGGCTTTGATGGCTGATAGCTTTCTTGAAATCGACTTGTTTTGATAATGAATTGAGGATAAATGATTTAAGTAGTGCCCAAACACGCGTTCTCTATCAATCTCTAATAACAAATCAGCAAACCCTTCATTTTTCACAAACGAAAGAAACCCTTCAAGGTCGGTTAAATAACTTTTAACCGTTAATGAAGCGTACTGTTTTTCGAATAGCAAGTAGTCTTTAAATTGTTTGAGTGCTTCTTCATTTGTCATTGATAGCTCCTAATAGAAACGCATGATTAAATTATGCTTGTTTTAAATTTAAAAAAGTGTCCATCGCCTCTAAGGCTCTTTCTTTATAAAGACGTTTTCGGTCTATTTTTTTGTGTTTCGGTAGTTCCGGCAGAATCCCTAAATTGGCGTTTATCGGATTGAAACTCTTGTTTTTTGTAGATATATACCTGGACATTGCCCCCATCATCGTGATTGGCGGAAAGGCTTGAATGTCAAGATGATTAAGCAGTCTATCTAAATGATAGGCAGCGCTCAACCCAGAAGCTGCTGATTCCACATAGCCTTCAACCCCAGAGATTTGTCCTGCAACAAATAGTTTTGGGTATTTAATGGATTGATAACAGGCATTTAAAATGTCTGGTGATTCCAAATAGGTGTTTTGATGCATCACACCATATCTTACAATAGAGGCATTTTTTAAACCAGGAATCAATTGGATGACACGTTTTTGTTCGCTCCATTTAAGGTTTGTTTGGAACCCAACAATATTAAATAGCGATTTTGCTGCATCGTCTTGTCTGAGTTGAACCACGGCATAAGGCTTGTGCCCCTCATGTTCAAGGCCAACAGGTTTAAGTGGTCCAAATAAAAGCGTTTCTTTCCCTCTAGAAGCCATGATTTCAACTGGCATACACCCTTCAAAGACATTGACTTCAAAATCCTTTAAAGTAGCTCTTTCTGCGGTCGTCAGGGCTTCATAGAATAGGTCATACTCTTCTTTTGTCATCGGACAATTGATATAATCACTTTCGCCTTTGTCATAACGTGATTTAAAGTATGCAATGTCATAGTCGATTGTCGCAGCGTCAATGATTGGCGCAACGGCATCAAAGAAATGCAATTGTTTAGCGTCAAAAAGTGTTTGAATTTTAGTTGACAATTGATCACTTGTTAGCGGTCCCGAACAGATGATTGTATATGAGTCTGTATCAATATCTGTGACCTCTTCTTCAATCACTTCGATGTTAGGATGACCCTTAATCTTATCGGTAATATACTGTGAGAATCCAATGCGGTCTACTGCCAAACTAGAGCCTGCGGGCACTTCCTCACTTAGTGCAGCCTCCATAATTAAGGAGTTTAAATACTGCATTTCACGTTTGAGCAAACCAACCGCATTAAGCGGATCGTTTGATCTAAGCGAATTAGAACAAACCAATTCTGCAAATAAGTTTGTTTGATGAGCCGGTGTCATTTTTTTCGGTCTCATTTCGTAGAGTTTTACTTTATGTCCTTTGTTTGCTAAGTAATAAGCAGCTTCTGAGCCAGCTAAACCAGCACCAATTATTTTAATCATATTAACAACCTTTCGTTTATTGTTTGTTTAAAACTATTATTATTATATAATATTTATGAGGTGATTATCTATGGCAACCATTAAAGATGTCGCAAAAAAAGCAAATGTCAGTGTCGCAACCGTTTCAAGAGTCATAAATCAAAAAGGCTATGTGAATGAAGAAACCAGAACTTTGGTCGAAACAGCCATTAAGGATTTAAACTACATTCCAAACGAACTTGCGCGTTCACTCTTTAACAAACATTCAAAATTGATTGGGGTACTTGTGCCACATTTCGATACACAGTTTTATGCCGAATTGATTGAGGGCATTGAAAATTCAGCCATGCGTTTAGGCTATAAAATCATGTTATCAAACACGCAAGACGATGCAAAACGCGAGAAAGACTATATTCATATCTACTCTCAGTATAACATCGATGGCATCATTGTCGCTTCTAATGCACACAATGTGGATCAATTAATCAAATCTGATTTACCGATCGTTACCGTTGACCACATCCTAGCTGAAAATATCCCATCGATTACATCAAACAATATCTTAGGTGGTATTATCGCAGCTCAACGTCTCATTTCCGGCGGATCAAGATACATATTAGAATTAAGAGGGCCTTCTTTCTTATTAACGGTATCTGAACGTTCTTTAGGCTTTAGGCAAGTATTGGTTCAAAATAACATTCCCTATATTTCGTATGACGGGGATTTGTTAAATCCAGATATTGATGCGATTACTAAAATCATTAAAGAACACCCTGAAATTGATGGCGTATTCGCTACCTCTGACTTTTTAGCCATCCATGCGCTTAATATCTTAAACAAGATGGGTAAAAAAGTGCCTGAGGAAGTACAAATCGTTGGGTTTGACAACATTGTTTATACGACGCTGGTGTCTCCTAATATCACAACCATCGAACAACCTATTCGTAAAATGGGTGAATTGGCTTTAGAATCACTTGTTAAGCTTTTAAACGATGAACCCATTAATGAGTTCCACAGTGTATTAGACGTTAAACTCATTGACAGAGAATCCACAAAATAACCCCTAAAACAAGTCAAAAGGCAACCTAAAGTTGCCTTTTTTGCTTGTGACTCTAAGGTGAGCCTTAGAAATTAATAAACTGTTTTCTAGCTGCTTTTTTTAACACTATGAATAAAAGATAGTTTAAACCAATCATTACCCCAATAATGATCAACAAACACCACTCATAGGTAAGTACTTTGTTTAGCCAATAATACCCAAACGACAGTGTAATTAATAAGGCGAACCCACCAAATACACTGATGAAGGATGCGATGCTTTGTTTAATCACCTCAACCTCATTATTGAATTCGAACTTTGGAAAATATAAGTTAACAAAGCTAAAAAGCGTTGAGGATAAGACCGAATATGCCGCTATTGAAAGTAGTAATAACAAGCCTTCAACAGCCGTGAATTCTAAGGAATAAGACAGCAACAATACCCCGATTACACTAACCGGCACCACTAATAATACATTAAATAAAATCTTTGAAAGCATGACTTCAAAAGGATCAACCGGTAAACTCTTTAGTATCCAAAAATGCTTGCCTTCTAAAGATAAACTTACAGATGGGGTATAAGTCATCGTGATAGAAAACCCAAATACCACCAACAACAACGGTACTAATGACATGTTCATGGATGTCAGTTCTACTAAAACCGTTTCTATATCTGATTTAAAGAACAAACTTGCTACAGATAAGGCAAATATAATGACGACCCCTAATCCCGTATTTAACACATAAATCGGAATGGAAAAGTATGTTTTAAACTCTTTTAGAATCAATGATTTGCGGATTGAGTTTGATTGGAAAGTCACTTTTTTATTACGATTGATGTAAGCATTTTGTTTAGACTGATTGGTCTTACGAACAAATCTTTGAATCCCTACTACATAAAGATAAAAGATGATTAAGGAAATACCTGTGTACAGTAAGAAGGATAAATGATTGGTTTCGTGTACCGCTTCGACAAAGAATCTGACAAGCGGATAGTATTTCGCAAACCCACTAATCACATCAATCTGTCCATTAAGCGGATTGACAGAGGATTCATTAATCGTAAATGACATGGCGAAAATGCCAATGAATAGGGCAAACATCAAGACAATATTTAGCAATTTAGCAAAGGGTAGTCTTTGTGTGATTTTCGTGATTAAAAGATTCACAAAAGATAAAACTACGATTGGAATCAACGGCGCTAACAAGAACCCTATGACAGCATAAAGTAAGCCGAAAAACGACAAACCATTATAGAAAAAATAGGCTGCGAAAATTGGAATGACAAAGAATGTTGAAGTCAAATATACCATCAACAACATCACCGAAAGCTTCGCAAATAAAACGGTAGAACCCTTTAAAGGTAACGGGGCTAAAATATCATAATCTTTATAGTGAAAGATGTAGCCAGATGATCTTAATAGCGCCATCATAATCGATAACCCCAGCGTATAAGTAACCGCAAATGATACCACAACACCGAGTTGGTCAGATTCATTCAATAGTTTTGCCAAATCGAAAAACATGAATCCAAACCCACCTAAGAATACAACAAGCACATAAGCCATTAAGACCATAAGCCCAATGGTTTTGGCTTTACTGTTTTTAAGGTTAATCCCAAATAGACGTTTTAATGAGAAATTCTCTTTGAAAAATACTTTAACCAGTTTTAGATACATTAGGCTTCACTCGCAATTTCCATGAATAAGTGCTCTAAAGATTGGTTCTTGATAACGTCTTGAGTTAACCCTTGCGCGACAATCTTACCTTGTTTGATGATGGCTACTTTGTTACAAAGTTTTTCTACTACTTCTAGTACGTGCGTTGAAAAGAAAATGCTGGCACCTTCTTCACAGAGTTGTCTGAATGTTTCTTTTAATAAAAAACTAGCTTTCGGGTCTAACCCAACGAATGGTTCATCCAACAACAATACCTTTGGTTTATGAATGAGCGCTGAGATGATCACGAGTTTCTGTTTCATCCCATGTGAATAAGAAGAAATCGGATGTGACAATACTTCTTTAAGTTCAAACATATTCGCATATTTTTCAATCAAAGTCTGTCTTTCAATGGCAGATACATTAAAGACATCTCCGATGAAGTTTAAATATTGAATGCCAGATAAAGATTCATATACATCCGGATTATCAGGAATATAGGCAATCTCTTTTTTTACGCCAATCGGATCTTTTTTCACTGACTTATTTAAGACCATAATACTTCCTTCATCAAAATCAATGATGCCGGCTATCGCTTTTAAAAGCGTGGTTTTACCTGCGCCATTGTGTCCGACGAACCCATAAATATCACCAGGTAGAATCGATAAACTTATTTGATCGTTCGCTTTTTTTTGTCCATAGGACTTTGAAACGTTTTGAATTTCTAACATAAAAAATCGCCTCCATACTTCTATTATACGCTTATAAACTAGAAAAATAAATACATTTTGAATTTTTTTGAATTTTATTAAATTATAAAAAACGACTATCAAAATAGTCGTCTTAGGCACAAACAGTTATTTGGTCATCATGAAATCTTCATATACGGGTTGTAATCTACTGTTAAGCATGTAAATAACAACAGAAAGCACGGCTACATTTAATGGAAGCATCGGTAACCTTAATGCTAAAGATGACACTGCCGTCTTTTCAGAGACCATTAACCAAAGTGCAACGGTATTAGACAGTGTTGCAAACATGTGTGTAACTAAAAGTGCGATGGCGATGACTATGATATTACTGTTTCTTTTGATAAATATCCCAGGCACCAATCCCCACAAAACAGCAGACAAACCAAATAAAATGGCGTAGCTGCCCTTTGGCAACAACATAAACCCAATATAATCACTCATAAAGCCCATGATCCCGCCGTAGACTGGTCCCAAAACAATGCCGCCAATAATCAATGGAATGGCATAATAAGGTAACCCAAAATCTACCATCGGTATGAGGTTTTTCACAATCAAATCCAGTCCGATTGATAAGGCTGTTAAGATACCAGCCAAAGCTAAATACTTCACTTCACGTCTCAAAATAAAAGACCTCCTCTATAGAGATCCACCATAAAAAAGCTTACAGCGGACGCATAAGAAAACCGCCACATTTCGTGTTCGTACCAACCCAACATCCCATGGTTAGTCACTTTACGCTTCCTTATTACTCTGTAAGTGTATTGTATCATAAGCTTATCTAACTTGCCAATCAATCGGCGAAAGATTGTTGATCATCAAGTAGTCATTGGCGCTTTTAAATGCCCCTGACCCAATAAAGCCTCGATAGGCTGAAAGGGGAGAAGGATGTACTGTCATAATCACTTTGTGTTTATCATTTGTCAAATAGGACTTGTATTTTTTCGCATGATTGCCGAACAACATAAAGCAAATCGGATTATTAAAACGATTTAACGTTTTGATGACTTCAAGCGTAAATATTTCCCATCCCATATTTTGATGAGAGAGTGGCTTATGAGCTTCTACCGTTAAAATGGTGTTTAACAACAACACGCCCTGTTTTGCCCAACAGGTTAAATCCCCATTTTTTGCCATTTTTATGTCATATGACTGTTCAATTTCTTTATAGATATTCAGTAAAGAAGGCGGTAAAGGCATCCCTTTTCTGACAGAAAAAGCCAAACCATTGGCTTGGTTTGGGCCGTGATAAGGGTCTTGACCAATGATGACGACTTTGACTTTTTCAAGTGGTGCGTATTCAAAGGCCTTAAAAACTTCTGATTCATCGGGATAAATCTGTGTCTTTTCTCTGTTTATTCGAAGGCATGCATTTAATTCAATAAAATAGTCTTTTTTAGACTCAATCTCATATAATTCATTAAAGTTCATAAGAAAGCTCCATAACATAATCATCCATGACGTATCCGCAACCAATATCTGTAACCACTTCATCAATGGATTTAAAGCCTAATTTTTTGTAGGACTCAATGGCTTTAAGGTTATGTTTATTAACCGTTAAGTAGATGTCTTTTTGATAGTCTTTAAGTTTATAGATAAACTGCTTTAAAAGGCCTTTGTTTCGATAGTCTTCGAATATATAAAATTTGCTTAAAAACACCTTTTGTTCGATTTTTATGGACGCAAACCCACAGTTCTTATCATCCTTAATCAGATAATATTGATACCCATCATTAATTTGATTCTTAATCGCTTCTTTATTTAAAAACGTCTCAAGCATGTAATCAATTTGATCTTGTGAAAGGATATTTTTATAAGCTTCGTTCCATATCGTTTTTGACATTTTGGCAATTTTCTTAATGTTTTCTTTTGTTTCAACCAATATGAATTGCATCTGATCCCTCCTAAATTATTATGATAGTTTGTCGTATGTTAGTTTGATGATGTCAACTGCGCGATCTAATGTGTCTTTATCGTGAAGTGCTGATGGCATTATACGGATGCGGCCTTTTTCCTTTGGAACAGTTGGAAACACAATACCAGAAACATAAACGCCTGCCTCTAGCAATGCTTTTGAAAAAGCCATCGTTTTCGCTTCATCCCCAATCATAACAGGGGTAATTGGTGTTTGTGAATGGCCAATATTAAACCCATTTTCTACGAGTCTTTGTTTTAAATAATTAGCATTATCCCATAGTTTTTTTGTGTATTCATCGGATTCTTCTAAGAGTGTAATGGCTTCGATAATGGCAGCACATGCACTAGGCATCATGGAAGTAGAGAATAATAGTGGTCTAGCACGGTGTAACAGATAAGATTTCATTGCTTTACTACCTGCAACATACCCGCCTACGACACCAATGGCCTTGGATAACGTGCCAATGATAAAATCCACTTGGCCATGTAAATTGAAATGATCCACCGTCCCTCTGCCAGAGTGTCCTAAGACGCCAGAACCATGTGCATCATCCACATAAGTTAAGGCTTGATATTTTTTTGCAAGCTTCACGATTTGATCTAATTTGGCTATATCCCCGTCCATCGAGAATACCCCATCTGTAATGATTAACACTTGGTTATAAGACGATCTTTTTTCAACTAAAATACGTTTCAAATCTGCCATATCGCTGTGTTTATAAACGACTTTATCAGCTCTTGATAACCTAACACCATCAATGATAGAGGCATGATTGAGTTCGTCAGAAATGATCAAATCCCCTTTTTCGGTTACAGCCTGTATGACCCCTGCGTTACACATAAAACCACTTTGAAACACAAGCGCCGCTTCTTCTTTTTTAAAGAGCGCTATCTTATGATCCAGTTGTTCATGAATGTCCATATTTCCAACAATGGTTCTGACTGCGCCAGCCCCTACACCATATTTCTCTATAGCTTCAATGGCCTTTTGTTTAACTCTAGGATGGTTAGCTAACCCTAAATAGTTATTAGATGATAGGTTAATTACTTTTTTACCGTTTAATACGATGATTGCTTCACAAGGCGTTTCACTGATCGGAAGATCACGATATACGCCTTCTTTTTTTAACGTTTCTACCTTAAGTTCAAATAAGTCCATTTGTTCCTCCTTTAAGGGATCATTACCACTTTGCCTGATTCCCCTGAGGCCATTATTTTAAAGGCCTGTTCGAAATCTTTCATTTGAATCACATGGGTGACAATCTTATCAAATTGTATTTTTTTTGATTCAATCAAAGCTGAAACAGTTGCCCAGTTGTCATACATCTTACGTCCTGTTACACCATAAATGGTAATCCCTTTAAATACGATGTCGTTTGATAAATCCACTTCAATCTTGTCAGGGGTGATGCCTAAAAGAGACATGTGTCCACCTTTTTTAATGTATTTAAAGCTTTGTTCAATGGCTTGTTTATGGCCAGAAAACTCTGCCACAACGTCTACGCCTAGTCCATTTGTTTCTTCTAAGACTCGTTTTATGACATCTTCGGATTTTGGATTGATAACAACATCAGCACCAACCGATTTAGCTAAGTTAATGCGATAAGGATTGATTTCGATTGCGATGATTTTTTTAGCGCCAACTACTTTTGCTATGTTAATCCCCATTAGTCCAATCGGCCCACAGCCAACCACAGCAACTGTCTTACCAATAATATCAAAATGTAACATCGTGTGCACCGCGTTACCCAACGGTTCTAATACCGATAGATACTTAGGGTCTGTGCCACTGTTGTCAATGATTAGATTAGATTCTGGCATTTTGATCATTTCAGCAAAACACCCATCAATATCGACACCTATGATTTTTGTGTTTTGGCAAATATGGCCTCTACCCGTTCTACAAAACTCACATTGACCACAGACAATATGTGTTTCCGATGAAACAATATCGCCAACTTTTACACGGTCCACTTTACTGCCAACTTTCATTACTCTACCTGAAAATTCGTGTCCGACTGTTACAGGGGGATTCATTCTATTTGAAGCCCATAGATCCCAATTATAAATATGTACATCGGTCCCACAAAGTGATGCGGAAAGGACTTCAATCAGAACTTCATGATCACTTAGTGTTTGATCGAGTTCTTTATAAACGACTTTTAGCCCTTTACCTTTACTTGTTTTTGATAGTGTCATCATCTCATTCACCTACGCTTTCATCAATCTATCTTTAAGTGCTTCTAATTCGTCATACAATTCTTTCGGTACGCCACCTAAGGTTTCATAATACGCTCTTAAGTCTTCTACTTCGCTAAGCCAAGCCTCTTTATCTACACTAAATAATTCATCCAATACGTTTTGTTCTAAGTTTAAACCGTCAAGATCAAAAGAGTCTTTATCAGGCATGATTCCAAGTGGGGTCTCTATGCCATTAGCGGTGCCTTCTTGTCTTTCAAATATCCATTTTAAAACTCTAGAGTTGTCCCCAAATCCTGGCCAAACAAAGTCACCTTTGTCGTTTTTTCTAAACCAATTCACGTAATATATTTTTGGTAAATCCGATTCTTTTGTTCCTTTTTTCATGTCAAACCAATGAGTAAAATAATCTTTGATATGATAACCAATAAATGGCAACATTGCGAAAGGGTCTCTTCTAACTTTACCAATGTTATTGGAAATGGCTGCAGCTGTTATTTCAGACCCCATCATAGACCCCATAAAAACCCCATGGTTGAATGAGTAAGCTTCTGTTACTAGAGGAATGGTGGTTGCACGACGTCCACCCACTAAAATTGCAGAAATAAGTACGCCTTCTTTATCGTCGTACTCCTTTGCTAGATTAGGTGCTTGTTCAATAGGCACTGTGAAGCGAGAGTTAGGATGCGCAGCAGGTTCTTTATCCCCTCTATGCCAAAGCTGTTTTTTCCAGCTCAGTAGTTCATCTGGTGCTTCCTCCATACCTTCCCAATAAACATCGTTGTCTTTGGTAATCGCAACGTTGGTGAAGATGGTGTTTTTTTCAATGGATTTCATCGCGTTATAATTGGTTTGATAAGAGGTTCCTTTAGCAACGCCAAAGAATCCTTTTTCAGGGTTTATGGCATACAGCTTCCCATCGTCTTTTTTAAATATCCAAGCGATATCATCGCCTACAGTTTCGACTTTCCATCCTGGTATGGTTGGAATTAACATGGCTAAATTGGTTTTGCCACAAGCGCTTGGAAACGCCCCTAAGATATATTTGACAATCCCCTTCGGATTAGTGAGTTTTAAAATAAGCATATGTTCAGCCATAAAGCCTTCTTCTTTGCCTATTTTAGAGGCTATTCTCAAGGCTAAACATTTCTTACCCAATAGCGCATTGCCGCCATAACCCGAACCATATGACCAAATGAGTCGTTCTTCTGGAAAATGTGCTATGTATTTTTGATCTATTGGAGCAGATGGCCAGGGTAAATCTTTTTGATTGTGTGCTAATGGGTATCCCACACTGTGCAAACAAGGCACAAAGTCTTTACCAGATTCAATGATGTCCATGATGTGTTCACCCATACGAGTCATTACACGCATGTTACATACAACATAAGGGGAATCTGTAAGTTGAATCCCATACTGTGAAATCAAAGCCCCAACTGGTCCCATAACAAAAGGAATCACAAACATGGTCCTTCCTTTCATTGAACCGTCAAATAGTTCTGTCATTTTTGGTTTTAGAATCTTCGGATCAATCCAATTATTAGTAGGACCAGCATCCTCTTTCAAAACAGACGATATAAAGGTTCTGTCTTCGACGCGTGCCACATCAGAGGGATCGGAGAAAAACGCATAACTACAAGGTCTCTTAGACTCATTTAGCTTAATGGCCTTGTTTTCTGAAACTTGTTGTTCCAAAAGCTTTATGTATTCTTCTTTTGAACCGTCACAAAAATGGATTCGGTCTGGTTTGCAAAGTGTTGCCATTTCCGTAATCCATTCGTTTACTTTTCTGTAATCCATGTTTTTACCTCTTCTTTTCTATATAATAAAAGCGTTTTCAATCACAATTTTATTATAACATTCAAAGCCCCATTTTAGAATGAAAAAAAGGCACCTTTTTAAAAAAGTGCCTTTTACTAATCGAATGATTATTTAATTAATGAAGCGAAATACTTAAGTGTTCTGATTAATTGCGCAGTATAAGTCATTTCATTGTCATACCATGACATTACTTTAACAATTTGCTTGTCGCCTGCATTTAAGATTTGAGTCGTGTTGGCATCGAAAATAGATGAATTAGACCCTACGATATCAGCAGAGACGATTGGATCTTCAGTATATACTAAAGTTTCGTTTGAAGCTTTCTTGAATGCTGCATTGATTGCTTCAACGCTAACGTTCTTTTTAAGTTCTACAGATAAGTCAACGATAGAACCTGTGATTGTAGGCACACGTAATGCAGTACCATCTAATTTACCATTTAAGTGAGGTAAAACTTTACCTACCGCTTTAGCGGCACCAGTTGTTGAAGGAATGATTGACTCTGCTGCTGCTCTACCGCGACGAGACATATACCCTTTTTTGTGTGGTTGGTCCATTAATGATTGGTCATTAGTGTAAGCATGAACGGTTGTCATGAAGCCCCATTCAACACCGAATTCTTTGTCTAAGACATCGATCATTGGTGCTAAGCAGTTTGTAGTACATGATGCGCCTGAAATGATTGTTTCAGAACCATCTAATACATTATGGTTTACATTATAAACGATTGTCTTAATGCCTTTT
This sequence comes from Acholeplasma sp., assembly GCA_034006765.1. GTDB lineage: Bacteria > Bacillota_I > Bacilli_A > Acholeplasmatales > UBA5453 > Paracholeplasma. Next base: position 26,254 of record JAVESF010000014.1, read on the forward strand.
GAACTTGATGGTGCAGATAGTACCACTTTCTTCGCACCTGCTACTAAGTGAGCACTTGCTTTTTCTTCGTCTAAGAATAGACCAGTACATTCTAATACAACATCAATCCCTAAATCTTTCCAAGGTAATTCTTTTGGATCTCTGAAAGCTAAAATTTTAGATTTCTTTCCATCTACAACTAGGTAATCCCCTTCAACTGATACTTCACCTGAAAATCTACCTTGTGCAGTATCATACTTTAATAAATATGCAAGTTCATCTGCATTTGATAAGTCATTTAATGCTACAACTTCGAAAGCGTCGCTTTGGTGCATTAAACGGAATGCTAAACGGCCGATACGACCAAATCCATTGATTGCTACTTTAATAGCCATGAAAAAACCCTCCTTATATAATTGGTTTTTGTTTCCATTGTTATTTTATCATTTAATCGCTAAAATTCAAGGTATTTCGCAAACAAACCCCTGCTTTTTAAAGATGTAAACGTTTTAATCATTCGCGATGAATGTTTGTTTAATTCTTTTAGCAAATTGATTGTCTACGTTTTTTAAAAAACGTGCCGTCTTGCTTGAAATTTTAACTTGAATTTCTTTGACATTGTGTAAATTTAAATGTTTTCTGTCTGCAGATAGTTCAGTGTCATAGTTTTTAGGTTCAATGACAAATGTATGTTTTTCAGATAATACGATTGGATATGCCATTCGGTTCTTTACCGTCTCAAACGGGGCAGAAAGCGTTAATTGCACAGCTTTAATGTCATGATCGATAATAGCACCACCCAACGCATAGTTATAGGCAGTAGAGCCGGTAGGCGTCGAAATACAAATACCATTACCTCTGGTCGTCATAATCAAGTTATCATCAATATAAACATTGGCTTCTAGCATTCTAAACTTGCCACTAACGAAAACCTCGTTCATCGCTAAGCCTTCATGACTACCTGCTTTATAGTTTAACAAAGAAAACTCGTTCACTTGATACTCTTTGTCTAACAATTCTAGAATATGGTCGATGTCTTTTGGTAAAAACTCGGTGTAAAACCCTAAATTACCCGTATGGATAGAGACAATCAATACACGGTCTAAAATATGGCTATATTTGGATATCGCATTTAAAACCGTACCATCCCCACCTATAGAAAAGACAACTTCAGGATCTAACTCATCGTAATCACCTGATATCTTGCCCATTAAAAGTTCTTTTAGAAGAATGCTTTCTTTGCTCTTTTTATGCATCACAGTGTATCTCACATTATCATCTCCTACTTATAAATATATCATAGTTCTTGATATTTCGGCTCAAATAATAGATAATAGATACGGGTGATGCTTAAATGAAAACAAATATTGAAATTGAGTTCAAGACGCCTTTAGATGAAAAGAAGTATTATGACTTGCTAAATGAGTTTGAATTAGAGAATAATATCTTTAAACAAACGAATTTTTACTTTGATTCCGAAGACTTGTATTTTAGAAAAAACAAAATTGTATTACGCATTCGTAAAAAAGGTGAGCATTTTTACAAAATCACAATGAAATCTCATAGTGAACAAGGCGCTTATGAACAACACGTATTGTTAGATGAAAAAGAAGCAGTCGAAATGCTTCAAAACGGTTTTAATACTAAAGAGTTTTTTGAAATTGATCAAACCGTCACTTTATTAGGATCGTTAGACAATTATAGAGTGTCTACACCATACAAAGATGGTGAACTTTTTCTTGATAAAGTAGAATATTATGGCATTACAGACTACGAGCTTGAATACGAAGTCGATCATTACGAAACTGGTAAAAAGTGTTTTGAAGAATTTTTAAAGCAATACAACATCAGTTTAAGACCTTCAATTCGAAAAAGCGAGCGCGTTTACACAACAAAAGGCATAAAAGCATAAACAGGATATTTTCCTGTTTTTTCTTTTTTGTGCAAGTGAAAGCGTTTAACAGAAATTTAGCATTCATTTCGACCAGTTTTATAATATACTGATAATGGAATTATAAGGAGGCCAACATGCGCATTGAATTTGATGAGAAATTAGATTTTCAAGATGTATTGATTCGACCTAAACGTTCTACTTTATCGAGTAGAAAAGAAGTTCAACTAGAAAGAACGTATACCTTTAAGCACGCAAAGTCCTCTTGGACAGGCATTCCAATCATGGCAGCAAACATGGATGGCGTGGGAACACTAAAGATGGCCTTAGCTTTACAAGAAAAAAACTTGTTTACTTGTTTGGTTAAAAGCTACAGCGAACGTGAAATCGCTAGTTCAATGGATAAACTAGATCCAAACCTCTTCGCAGTATCGACAGGTACAAGCGAACATGACTTTAAAAATTTAACAAGTATCTTGAATCAAAATCCAAGTATAACCTTCATCTGTATTGATGTTGCAAATGGGTATAGTGAAGCCTTCGGAGAGTATGTCTCTAAAGTGAGAGCGCATTATCCAAATCATGTCATCATTGCTGGTAACGTTGTAACGGCAGATATGACTCAAGAATTAATCCTAAGAGGTGCCGATATCGTTAAAGTTGGCATTGGACCTGGTAGTGTTTGTACAACAAGAATCCAAACCGGTGTTGGGTATCCTCAATTATCTGCAATCATCGAATGTGCTGATGCAGCTCATGGGTTAGGTGCTCACATCATCTCTGATGGCGGTTGTACATGCCCGGGTGATGTCGCAAAAGCATTTGGGGCTGGGGCTGACTTCGTTATGTTAGGCGGGATGTTTGCTGGTCACATCCAAGGTGGCGGAAAAATCATTAGCGAGTTCCACGATACCCTTCAAAAAGATATGAGAACTTTTGAACCGATTTATAAAGAGATTAAATTTGTCCAATTCTATGGCATGAGTTCTTCTACTGCAATGCTCAAACATAAAGGCGAAGTTGCAGATTATAGAAGTTCAGAAGGCAGAACTGTCAAAATCCCATTTAAAGGACACGTAGAAGATACGATCAAAGATATCTTAGGCGGACTAAGATCTACATGTACCTATGTTGGTGCAAAAACACTCAAAGACTTATCCAAATGCACTACATTTGTTAGAGTACATAGACAATATAATGATATTTATACAAGACATTAATTGTGAACTAGTTAGGGATGCCTAACTAGTTCACTTTTTTTTGAAAAAAACTGCTATAATTAGCAGTTTAAAACAGTATAGTTAGATAGGCAATTATAGGATATAATAGCGTGTTTAGTAATAACAACACCTGATATCTTAATAATACGCGTTTATATAACTTGTTCTTCGTTTTTATAAAGATGAATAGATTAGGAATCACAAAAACAGTATATATAAAGCAAATTAGTAATAGAACAAGCTTAATATTGTCTAATCTGTATGATAGTATCAACGAAAGCAATTGATAGATATTATAAGAAACCAATGTTACAATGGTTGGTTTCTTATATTCTTCATAGGTCTTCCGATTACCTTCCCATATCACTGGAAGTGCGTTTATCGCAAAAACAAACAGTATTTCCAATAGTAGTCCCATTTTGATTCCTCTTTTCTATAAAATAGGCTGTTACTGTGATTTTACCAAATCTAAATTTAGTGTATGAGCGGCCATGCATTACGCCATTAGTTGCCATCGTTAGACCTTTTCCACTCACGTAACCACCGTATGATGTTGGAGATCTTACATATGTTTTTGTTCTTGTTTAATCTCTTCGAAATATCTCTTGATAGCCTCTTGGTAGTCACAAGTCTCACCATTAGGACAGTCTTGACACATAACGAGTTGTCTTAAGCGTCTTGGAATAAACACTCTAATCTCTTCGTCGTTATAGCCAACCTGCATTTTCTTATCATCAATGATAATTGGGCGTTTTAACACACTTGGATTATCAATAATAAAATCTTTCAATTGACTAACAGACATAGACTCTACGTCTAAATCTTGATCCTTAAAAACTTTCGAACGAGTTGAGATGATATCTTCAAATCCATTTTCAGCATTTTTAAGCATCAATGAGATGTCATTTGCGGTGATACGATTAGAGAATAAATTTTTCTCTTCGTATGGCAAATGATGTTCTTCTAACCACTTTTTCGCTTTTCGACATGAAGAACAACTTGGTGTAGTAAAAATTGTAATCATTGTCTTTCCCCTTCCTTGGGCACAGGTATCAGCCTGTAGCACTAATGTGATCCATCACATGGATTGCTAGTTAATTATATACGTTTTTATATAAAATATCAACATTCGAAAACGGTTTCAACGATTATATCACATAATTGAACGTATCTAATCAAAACGATTCTCTTTTTTCTTGTTTTTTTGAAAACAGAAGAAAATACGGTATAATATTAACTAATTATGAAAGGAATGATATTATGCAAACATGGAATTTATCCGTATTTTACCAAAACTTTGATGAATGGCAAAAAGATTTAGAATTATTTGAATCCAAAATTGACCTTTTCAAAGAATTTAAAGGCAAACTAAATACCTTTGAAGGGTTTAGAGATTATTTATTACTTGAAGAAGAAACCGTAAACATCCTTTATAAAGTATATGCTTACGCTCACCTAGGCGCTGACTTAAACTTAAAAGACAACGAACTTGGTTCTAAATACCAATCTGTCCAACTTAAACTGGCAAAATTAAGTCAGGCTACTTCTTATTTTTCACCTGAGGTCATCTCAGTAGGCAAAGACAAAATTTTATCATTCGTCGAACAAGACGAAAGATTAAAACCTTATCAATTCGTAATGGAAAAGCTCTTTTTCCAACAAGAACATGTCTTATCGGATGATAACGAAAGAATCATGGCTTTACACCAACCAATCAGAAGTGTTCCTACAGCAATGTACAACGCTTTAGCTGTTGGTGATAGAACCGATGAAACCGTTACATTGTCAGATGGTAAGTCTTTGAAAATCAACACTTCAAATTACCGTTCTATTTTACCTAACTTAGAAAAATCAGCCGATAGAAAAATCGTCTTTGAAGCTGTTTTCAAACGTTATAAGGACAATAAAAACGCCTTCGCTAACTTATATAATTTGGTGCTTCAAAACATGGCAGCCAGTTATAAGGCAAGAGGGTATACCTCTGCGTTAGAATCAAGACTTAGTGCAAACAACATCCCACTATCTGTTTTTCATAACTTAAAAGATGTTGCATACCAAAATGCAGACGTAGTCAAACGTTATATCAAACTACGTAAAGACTACCTTAAACTAGATACTTATCATACTTATGACAGATTTTTAAAGCTAGCCAGTTCAGATAAAACCTATCTTTACGATGAAGCTAAAAAACTATTCTTTGAATCCTTAGAAGGCTTGGATCCTGAATTTGTTAAGAATGAAAAATCTGCTTTAGATGAAGGATACGTCGATGTTTCACCAAAAGAAGGTAAACGCACCGGCGCATACTCAAGTGGTTTTTATGGATGGCACCCATTCATTTTATTAAACCACGATAACACGCTAGATAGCGTCTTTACTTTAGCTCATGAAGCAGGGCACTCTGCTCATACGATTTTTTCAAATGAAGCTCAGCCGATGGCCATTGCAGATTACACCATATTTGTTGCTGAAATCGCTTCAACCTTTAATGAACATCTATTATCAGACCATTTATTAAAACAAGCAAAAACAAAAGACGAAAAAATCGTGATTTTGGAAAATGCAATTGATGGGATTATGGCAACATTCTTCCGCCAAACCTTATTCGCGACCTATGAATATGAGGCGAATAAACTGGTCGAACAAGGCATCCCGATTACAGAAGCTTCGTTATCAAAAATTATGGTAGACTTGTATAAACACTATTATGACATTGACATTCGTGAAGAAGAGGGCAAACAATACGTTTGGGCTTACATCCCTCACTTATTCCATACGCCATTTTATGTTTACCAATATGCCACTTCTTATAGCGCATCATTAAAAGTATATGACAACGTCAAAAACGGATTGCCAAATGCGATGGAAAATTATAAAAAAATGCTCAAAGCTGGTGGCTCAGACTACCCAGTTGAAATCGCAAAACTTGCTGGGGCAGACTTAACCGATAAAAAAACATTTGAAGCGGTGATCACACGTTTTAATTTCCTAATTGATGAATTGGAAAAAGTGCTAAACTCTTAATACACTGTTAAAAGACTACTAAATAAGGTAGTCTTTTTTTCTATAAAAAAACCATCACCTGCATGATAGCCTGTGATGGTTTATCGTTATATGCTAAATTTTAAGGTTTTTAGGTTTCATTGGATAAATGCCGCTAACTGGAATGGTAAACATAAACCCAATCACTTGTTTCTTTGAAGCTTCTACAATCTTTCTAACTGCATTTACGACTTCTTCTACCTTCTTAGCTTCAGGAATTACAGTAAAGATGGTTTTGGAATTTTTTTGTTCTTCATCTAGCGAACGTTGAAAAGGGCCTGATAATAAAAAGTTTAAACCTTCATTATCCATGATTGCGCGAGCCATCCCTTTAGAATCTAAAATCGTAGCGCCCCTTACTTCTAACTCAACAAACTTTGCGAAGATATCATCTAGGTAGTTTAAATCGTTTAATACAATAAACAGTACTTCCATATTAGTGTCCTCCTTCGATTTCTAAATCGTCAATGCTTGATAAATGTTCAAGTCTATCCATACCACCAATTTCGCCAGCTTTTCCAATGGCAAACTTAGCGAAAACAGGGCCAAACGTTTCATAAACCAATATTGATAGCATTATCACAGTAGCAACCGCTGGATACATGCCTTTTAACTGAGCTGAAACTATCACCAATAATCCGATTGATATACCGCCTTGAGGCAATAGTGCAATGCCTAAATACTTACGAACTGTATCAGGAGATTTCATAATAACAGCGCCTGTCATGATACCAAGTATCTTACCAGAAGCTCTTGCGATGATATAGACTAAAGCAATCCAAATGAGTAATGTATCTGATTTTAGAATCGCTAAATCTAAACTAGCGCCTGCTAATGTGAAAAATAACACATAAAACGGTGTCGAAAAATCATTAATAGCAGAGAAAGTTCTATCAGGGTTTTTTGAGAAATTCGCAAGTGATGTACCAATCATAATGTTCATCAAGAGTTGAGAAAATGCAATGCCCTGATCGTGTAAATAGTGATTCACAATGGAAGCAAGTCCAATAGAAAAGAAAATTGCAATTAATGATAACACTTGCATGTCATCTCTTATTTTATCATATTTATTGGCAAGTTTAGCCAAAACATATCCAATTAGTCCCCCGACCAAAACAGAACCAAACACTTCAATAAATGGCTTTGAAAACATAAGCCAGACGGGTTGTGTACCCCCTTGTGGTACCAAAATAGTTGCCAATGATATAAAGAATCCAAACACGATGATGCCGAATATATCATCTAAAGCGGTCACAGGTAAAATGGTTTTCGTCACTGGACCATAAGCTCTATATTGTCTAATCACCATCATGGTTGCCGCAGGTGCAGTCGCAGCAGACATTGAAGCCAATACTAATCCAAACGCGATATTCTTATTTGAAAACGGCAAGTACTCAGACATCACATACCCTGGTTTAGGCAAAAACAGCATGGCTAAAAAAACAACTAAAACCGCTCCAATTACCTCGAAAGTCGTCAAAACCAAAACACTTTTTCCCATTTTTTTAATCGTCTTAACAGCAAATTCGCTCCCAATAGAAAACGCAATAAATGCCAAGGCGATTTCACTAATGAATTCAAGTGAATGACTATCCTTTACTGTAATAACTCCTTCGAAACCATTAAAAATCATGCCCATAGATGGCCCTAATAATAATCCAAGTATTAAATACCCACTTACATTTGGTAACTTAAGTTTCCTCGCAAGTAATGCCCCAATAAAACCCACAATCAACACGATTGATACTTTAAACAGTAAAACGTAAATTTCCAACAAAATCACTCCTTTAATATAATAAAAAAACGTATAATTTGACTTACACGCTTAATTACTCCTATGAGGTTAGCTGACGGGTTCAGGACATTAAGTATCCTTACAATATGCTTGATTCACCCCAGTAAAAATTGGTTCCCCCACTCCCTTTGATTCGGAGACATAACAGCCAAATTATATCACACAAAAAAGGTTTGTCAACTTAATGTAGGGTTTTCTTTGACAAAACCGCTTTCTTCCATTAAAATATCTTTATACGATGATATAGAATAGTACTAAACACGGTAAACACACAAGAGAGAGGGCATGGTGGAAACCCTTTGTTTACATGATTAGGAATGGGCCTATGGAGTATAAAGCTGGTCGGCTTAAAGACATAAATGAGTGCTAGGCATTAGCCTAGAACTAAGGTGGTACCGCGATTGATTCGTCCTTAGAAATCTAGGGGCTTTTTTTATTTTTTAGGAGGATTATTATGAAAAGACTTGTATCAGGCATACAACCATCGGGTAATTTAACGCTCGGAAATTACTTAGGTGCGATTAAACAGTTTATCGCTTTACAAGAAGAATTAACTGACACAGAATTCTTCATTTTCATTGCGGATTTACACGCAATCACCGTCACACAAGACAAAACACAATTACGAAAAAACATTAGAAGCTTGGCCGCCTTATATTTAGCCTGCGGTCTAGATCCAAACAAAGTAAACTTATTCATTCAATCTGAAGTGATTGAACACAATCAACTTGGTTATATCATGGAGTCTACTGTCTATATTCCTGAATTAGAACGCATGACCCAATACAAAGATAAAAAATTAAAACAACAAGCAGGTATTAAATCTAACCTGCTTACCTATCCAGCATTAATGGCCGCTGATATTTTATTATATGACGCAGATTTAGTGCCCGTCGGCGAAGATCAAAAACAACACTTGGAACTCACTAGAAACTTGGCCATCCGCTTTAACAGTCAACATGGTGACACGTTCAAAGTTCCCGAACCACTCACCCCGAAAATTGGCGGAAAAATAATGTCGTTGCAGGACCCTACAAAAAAGATGAGCAAATCCGATGACAATCAAAAAGGGGTTATCTATATTTTAGATGATCTAAATGCCATCAAAAACAAAATCAAATCAGCAGTTACAGACAGCGATACTCAAATTCGCTATGATTTAAGTGAAAAACCTGGTATATCTAATTTGTTATCCATCTATTCAATCATCAGTGGAAAATCGATTCCAACACTTGAAAAAGACTATGCTGATGCCAATTATGCAGTTTTTAAATCAGATTTGGCCAATAAACTGGCTGATTACTTAAGACCTATTCAAGAAAGATATCAGTCTTTACTCACTTCACCTGATTTAGATTTAGTATTAGACCGAGGTCGAGACAAAGCAAGACATATCGCCTACAAAAAGATCCAAAAAGTATACAAGCGCTTAGGTCTTGGCAGAATCAGATAAACCATCATACTGATGGTTTTTTTTATAGATAGATTAGTATAACAAGTGCAACACACAATAAAAATATAAAAGTTCATAGAATCTCTTATAATGTAAGTGACCAAACAAACAAGATAAGGAGAAACTATGAACTATCAACATCTTACCATA
>JAVESF010000029.1:0-5624 GCA_034006765.1 Acholeplasma sp.
ATTTTAAGTCCGCTTCTACTTTTTCTCTTGGTTGGTTGATTAATTCATAATAAACATTGATTAACCCACCAGCATTAATAACAAAGTCTGGTGCATATAAAATGCCTTGATCTTTAATCATATCACCGTGAATATCTTCTTCTAGTAATACGTTATTTGCAGTGCCTGCAATCACCTTAGCTTTAATCTTAGGAATCGTGTCTGAGTTTAATACACCACCAAGTGCACAAGGTGAGAATACATCGACATCCATAGAATAGATTTTGTCTGGATCGACAAATTCTACTTCAGGGTGTTCGTTTTTCATTCTTTCAATGTGTTTAGGGTTTAATTCTGAGAAGTAAATCTTTTTTGCGCCGGCTTCTAATAAATACTTAATTAAGTAATAACCAGTTTGGCCTGCGCCTTGGACTGCATAGGTATATTTAGATACATCTTCACAACCAAATTTGTATTTTAAGGCTGCCTTAACACCGTAGAAACCGCCTAATGCAGTCATTGGAGAAGGATTGCCTGACTTGCCTTCTAGCCCAACTACATAATCGGTTTCCATGTGAATATAGCTCATATCTTTTGTGTTAGTGTTCACATCTTCAGCAGTAATGTATCGACCATTTAAGGCTTGTACATATCTACCTAATGCTCTAAAATAGGCTTCGCTTTTAACCTTAGTCGCATCGCCAATTAATACAGTTTTACCACCACCAAGGTTTAACCCTGCAGCAGCTGCTTTATAAGTCATACCTCTTGCTAATCTTAAGCAGTCAAGTACGGCTGCATCTTCTGATTCATAATTCCATAGTCTAGTACCACCAAGGGCTGGCCCTAATGTGGTATTATGAATCACGGTTACCCCTTTTAATCCTGTTGTTCTATCATAAAAATAGACAACTTGTTCATACTTGTGTTTTTCCATGTACTCAAATACTTTTAAATCACTCATGTTATTTCTCCCTTCGTTTTATAAAAGCGTTTACATTTGTATTATAACATAGTTATAGTTTTTTTATTAGTGGGGAATTATGTTTTCTTTTAGAATTATGAATAAGAAAAAAACTAGGTAATTAAACCTAGTCAAGATGGTTAGTAGATATCCATTTTCTTAAATCTTCAGTGTTCAAAATTCCCTCTTTTTGTGTTAAATGATTAATGATATCTTTACCAGTAATAATCACAATCGGGTGTCCATCTTCAATTATCTCCTGATAAGCTTGTTTTCCGATATATGATGTCGTAAAAAGTATACCGAACTGACGATTTTTTATCCTTGAAATTAGTCGAGATGTTTCTTTAACACCCACGCTGTTATCTAAATTATAGCATTTTGCCTCTAGGTAGAATTCTACTGTTACACTATTATCAATGTTATCGAAAATTCTATACTTACCAACACCATCAAACCCTCCATCCATAGTTGGTCTGGTGTTTGTAATTTCTAGAATTGATGGATTCATTCTTTTAGCTAACTCTATTGCAAACTTCTCAAATCCATAACCTCTGTCTTTTTCATAATAGAAAGCCTGGATATGATTTAATAACAATCTATCCGAGTTTGAGTAAGGTATTTGTTCCTCCTTAGTCTTATACATTCTTATTTTTGTAGCCATTAACGGAGTGAATTTTCTACTCCTAATGTAATCTTTCCAAACGTTTGGAGCATAAACACTTTCATACGCTTTGTCATTAACTATATCGTTTATCCATGCCAAATTTATTTCTGGACCTTTACTTTCTGAACTGCCAGAAGATGTGTTCAGAATTGTAAAATATGCCTTATAATTCTGAAATCTACCACCTGAATCTTTGCTTGCCCAAACCGCGGTTAACCACTCTTTTTCAGGTTTACTTTTAATGCCTGGAATTGCTAACCCCAAGAATCTAACATCACGACCTGAATGCTTCTTAAATATAAAAATAGGTGGTATTTTTACTCTATTATCAAAATTATCATCAGATGCATAAGAAAATATTGTTTTGAGTGCTTTGTTTCCACCAAGTTTAGTATCGTGTAAGTCTTTACCTGGCCTTTGGTTATCACCATAATAAATAAAATACCCTAATTCCTCATCTACTTCATCTTTCCAATATGGATCTTCGCCTGTAGTGAATAAGATGACTAGTTTAGGCGAATCTTGTTTACCTAAAATTCTAAATCCACCAGATACACCCACAGGAAAAAGTTTAGAAATGACATCAGCGCCAAAATTCGGCTTTTGATTCGCCTTGTAAACTCTGTCGATTACCAGATTATAATTCAAACGATTTCCATCGTCTATTTTCTCAAAAATCTCAATGTAGTCAAAGCTCATGATGTCCTCCATATGTAAAGTTATCTACAAATCAATGAATACTAATCATTTATTGCTGGTTTTTCAGTGCTTTCTATAAAACTAAAACAGATTAACAAAAAAACTATATGCCCAAAATAGATTCCTTTACATATTTACTGTTTAACCAAAAACATTGCTTCATGTATGTTTCTAGTCCTGTCAAACAGTCCTTGACGGGTAGCGGATATGTATCCGATATCAGTGTTGCGTGAGGTCTTACATGTCCGACAGGGTTTAAAGACTGTCCTGGGAAATTAGTAAATCTTCTACCGTTTTTATGTATGTGACTTACGATGTGACCACTGAGTACAACTTCTTTGGTTTTTGTCCAAACTTTTTTAAGCTGCTTATTTAAATCGTCATGTGGCATATTCCAAAAAACAACGTTATCAAAAATATACTCACCATTTACTTTCTTGAAAACAACGAACATAAACTTCTTTGTTTCAAAGAGTTTGTATATATCTGAATCTTCCCATTCTTGATTCACGATATCAGTGAACTTAAATGCTGGAAATGACATACTTTCTTTTACTTTTCCTGTTTCTTCAACTCTGATGGTTTTAACCTGGATATTAGCCTTAATAAATTCTGAAACCTTTGATAGTTTTCCCTTTAAACCCAACATTCTGGTGAAAATCATTTCAAATCTACTTTTTGCCACAGTATCTAATTCAAAAAGACCCAATAATTGAGATTCAGTCATACCGATGTATGGTGCTACTTTCTTAATAATGGATTCTTCAAACGAATCACCTACTAGTTCCACATAGTTGAATAAACTATCTTCAGATCTCGTATTACTAGTAAGTTCTCTCACGATTTGTGTCATGTAAGTTGTTTTCAGTGAAAAAGCTCTTTGTTTAGCCGGTATGTTTGAAAAAGGCTGTTGCCTTGTACTACTTGAGTTTTTTCCTTTAGTACATGCGCCAAGATAATAGGTGTCCGCTTCAGAAATCTCGTGTGCCTTTCCTGCTTTGATTTTATCGATAATAATCTGCCAGTCATTTTTTATGATGATTAAATCTTGTTCAGAAAACTGATGTAATATACCGTATTTAATCATGAAATCTGATTTACTAACATTTTCGATGTATTCATAAAACAAAATAAGTAGGGTTTGATTTTTCGTCCACAGTGAACTATCTTCAAAAGACTTCTTATACTCTTCCATATAATTGATAATGTTTAAAACTAATCTTTCTTTGGATGAATAGGTGCCGTTAGCATTTCTTTTGAATGGGGTTACTTTTAATTCGACATTTAAATCCTTAAAATCAGCTTCTGCTCTACTATTTCTAGGATAATTGAACCCACCTTCTTCAATCGCAAAGCCAAAATCTCCTTTTTTACCATCAAATTCTAGGTTTTCATTAATCTGATTCATTTGCAACCCTAAAAGAGAGCTTGCTTTATCGATTAGTTCATCGATTGTGAGTATGTCTTGGTTACTTTTCTTGTTTTTTGAATCATCCATAAAATTATCCTCACTTTTTATTCTGTTTCGATCTTGATTTAAGCAGTCAAATTTGTTATATTGTATATATGAATTATAACATAGTTATATTCTTTAGAAAATTAAAGGTGAATTTATGGATAAAACAGTAGTTGAATTATTTGCTGGCGTTGGTGGATTTAGAGTAGGACTAAATGATGTTACTTTAAATAAAAATGGCGAAGTTTATGAGAGTAACAGATATAAGTTTGTATGGGCAAACCAATGGGAACCCTCTTCAAATATCCAACATGCTTTTGATTGCTATACAAAAAGATTTGGCAAATCAGCAAACCACGTAAATGAAGACATTTCAGTAATCAACAAAAAAGATATTCCAGATCACACTTTATTGGTCGGTGGATTTCCTTGCCAAGATTACTCTGTTGCCAGATCGTTGTCAAAAGAAAAAGGCATTGAAGGCAAAAAAGGTGTACTTTGGTGGGAAATATATAAAACACTTGAGGCGAAAAAACCTCCATTTGTGTTATTGGAAAATGTAGATAGACTTCTGAAGTCACCATCTAAACAACGTGGTAGAGATTTTGGCATTATGCTTAGAACACTTAATGATTTGGGATATGGTGTAGAGTGGCGTGTGATTAATGCTGCTGAGTATGGTTTTGCACAACGAAGACGTAGAGTTTTCATCTTTGCGTTCAAAAACAACACTGAGTACTTTAAGTCAGTCTATAAGCTTGAGGCTAACGTGTTTTTGACAGATAGATCTATGTTTGCGAAAAGTTTACCTGTTGTTTCAATAGGTAAAACCGAAACTCTAGATATTTCCAAAAACAAGTTCTCAGATTTGGTTAGAGTCTCTGACGATTTAGCATTCGAATTTGATAATAGCGGTTTTGCTATTAATCATACTATCATTACTGCGAAAGCTACACCAGCAGTCGAAACCCCAATTACACTTGGTGATATCATTGAAACTACTAAAGTGGATGACCACTTTTACTTAAGTGATGAGAAATTAGCCAAATTCAACAATCTCCGTGGTTCTAAAAAGATTGAGCGTACTAATAAAGAAACTGGCATTTCATACTTCTATTCAGAAGGATCAATGAGTCCTCATGATTTATTAACACTACCTGCTAGAACGATGCTAACCTCAGAAGGTTCTGTGAATAGAAGTACACACATTATTGAAGACCCACATAACCATCATAAAATGCGCTTAATCACACCTGAAGAAGCTGAAAGATTAAACGGTTTTCCAACAGGTTGGACAAACACAGGCATGCCTGAAAAACGTCGTTATTTCATGATGGGAAACGCCTTGGTTTGTGATGTTGTTAACAGACTTTCAAAACAACTAGATATTATATTTGAAAACGAAAAATAAAATGGGCAATCGCCCATTTTTTTTGTCTAAATCAATATATTCTGCTCTAATTATTCTTTTTCAAACAAGTTAAAGACAAATCGATCAAAAATGAATTTATAGTGTTCATCTTCTATAGATGTTGGTAATACAACCACACAACTTAAATTAACCTTTGAATTCGCTGCTACATTTGTATTATCGTCAAACAATCGACAATTCACTGGATAACCAACACCATTCGATAGTCTAATAATAGTTAGGCTTTCAAGTGGTACTAAGATATCCTCGTCTGTTGTGTTTTCTAGTGCTAGTCTAAATGTTAGGTTTGACCCACCTTCATAAAAACTATCCACTAAATAGATAATGCCATCTTGTTCTATTTTTAAGTCATCTTGATATTTGACGATTAGATTGCTTCTGCTGCATCCAGATAAAAGGATGGTAAACAGTAATAAACTCAGTAATT
>JAVESF010000015.1:0-34421 GCA_034006765.1 Acholeplasma sp.
AAGTTAGAAAAAGAGAACAAGACACTTATGACGATGGATAAATGGTATCCATCATCGAAGTTATGTAGTCACTGTGGCGAGATTCACACTGAACTGAAACTCTCTAACCGAGTGTTTGAGTGTCCAAATTGTGAGTTACATCTTGATAGAGATCATAACGCAGCGATCAATATCAATAAAGAAGGATTAAGACAATATAAGTTAGCATTTCAGTTATAAAAGGATTCAGAACCGTAGGGACTACGGGGATAGCCTATTGAGTCACTGGTGAGTACATCGGTTTGGATAGGAAGCCCCCACTTCTATTAAGTGGTGGGTAGTTCACAGACATCATCTTATTAGAAGAATCCATCAAAACCAGCTTAGGTCGAATTAAGGCGAATATTCCTCACATCAAAGAAGGCCCTTTCTATTTTGGTGTTGAATCATTGGCAGAATCCAGTGTGATATTAAGAATATATGCTAAGTGTGAGGAAGAACACAAATACAGTGTCAGAAGGCAACTGAACCGAGAAATGAAACTCATTTTCGATGAAAATCATATTGAAATACCATTCAATCAGTTGGTTGTTCATCAATCGATAGAAAAATAGGCGAACAGCCTATTTTTTTAAAATCATGTACTATTATGTGATTAAAAACGACAGAAAAGGACATATTATACAAAAAAAATAAAAAAGTGTCGTAAAAATGTTGTAAAATCTTGCATAATGTGTAAAATAAGAAAACAAAAGAGAGGGCAGCATATGTACAATAGAGAAACAATCATACAATTAGCAAAAGAACATGACGTGAGATTTGTCAGGTTACAGTTTACGGATATGTTAGGTACAGTTAAGAATGTAGAAATTCCAGTGGAGAATTTAAACAGAGCACTGGATAATGATATTATGTTTGATGGGTCATCGATTAAAGGGTTTGTTAGAATCGATGAAGCAGATATGTATTTATACCCAGACTTAAACACTTGGTTGGTTTTAGAATGGGAGAAAGCACCTATTGGGAAAGTCGCTCGGTTGATTTGTGATGTTTATAAATCTGATAGAACGCCTTATGAGGGAGATCCCAGATACATCCTTAAGAGAAACATAAACGAACTTAAAAAACTTGGGTTTGAAAAGTTTAACGTGGGCGTTGAACCGGAGTTCTTTTTATTTAAGCTAGATGCTAGTGGAAAACCTACTATGGAATTTTCAGATTTGGGTGGTTATTTTGATTTATCTCCCATTGACGGGTCAGAAGATGTACGAAGAGACATCGTGTTAGAACTTCAAAAAATGGGATTTGAAATGGAAGTTTCCCACCATGAAGTTGCGTTTGGACAACACGAAATCAATTTTCATTTTGATAATGCGCTAGAAGCTTGTGATAACATTCAAACTTTTAAGGTTTTGGTAAAAAATGTCGCAAGAAGACATGGGTATCACGCTACTTTCATGCCGAAACCCGTACAGGGCATTAATGGTTCTGGGATGCATTCTAATTTATCCATCAGTGACAAAGAAGGCAAAAATGTCTTTTACGATGAAAACGCGTTAAATGGTTTAAGTGAGGTTGCACTACAATTCATAGCTGGAATCATGAAACATGCTCAAAATTTTGGTTTGGTTTGTAATCCAATTGTGAATTCATATAAACGTTTGGTTCCTGGCTATGAAGCCCCTGTATACATCGCTTGGAGTGATTCAAATCGTTCAACAATGATTAGAATTCCGGCAGCCAGAGGTAAAGGTCAACGAATTGAAGTAAGAAGTGTCGACCCTTCTGCCAATCCATACTTGGCAATGGCAGTGATGTTAGCTAGTGGTCTTGATGGCATTAAAAACCAAATGACAGCGCTCAACCCTCTTAAAAAGAATTTATTTAAGATGAGTGAATCTGAGCGTAGAAGACTAGGGATTAAAAACTTGCCAGAAAGTCTAAAAGAAGCCATTGATTTCTTCGAGAAATCTGAGTTAATGAAAGAAACACTAGGCAATGAATTGTTCGAAAAACTCATCGAGGCTAAAACACGCGAATGGGATGAGTACAAAATGCGTATTACAGCTTACGAATTAGAGAAATACCTACCTATTATTTAACCCCCTTAACAAGCAATCTTCATGTACGAGGATTGCTTGTTTTTTTTAGGTTTGACAGGGCTTTTATTCCATGATAAAATCACACTTGGTTTGATGAATCATTTCATAGGGGGCTAATATGCAAACATTGGTAGTTGTAGGAACGCAATGGGGCGATGAAGGTAAAGGTAAAATCACGGACTTTCTCGCATTACAAAGCGATTTAGTGGTGAGGTATCAAGGTGGCAATAATGCAGGTCATACGATTGTTTTAGATGGTGTAAAATACGCACTACATTCAATCCCATCTGGCATTCTTAACGAACAGATTGTTAACGTGCTTGCAAACGGAATGGTGATCAATCCAAAAGCATTGATTGAAGAACTGGATAAATTAAAGGGCAGAACCTTTAACTTAGCAATTTCAGATAAAGCGCATGTCATAATGCCTTATCATCTAGAACTGGATGCGATTAAAGAATCGTTATTAAGTGAAAAAATCGGGACTACCAAAAAAGGCATAGGACCAGCTTATACCGATAAAGCAGAACGAATTGGGTTAAGAATGGGCGAATTATTGGACCCACTTCTTTTTGAAAAAAGACTTAAAGAAATCATTGAATCCAAAAACAAACAGTATCATCTTTATGGTTTAAACCCATTAGATACCAAAGAAATCTATGAGGCCTACATGTCTTACATGAATCGTTTAAAACCTTATATTACCAACACCTCATTATTAATAAATGACGCCATTAAAGCGGGTAAAAAAGTATTATTTGAAGGCGCACAAGGGACGTTATTGTGTTTAGACCACGGGACTTACCCTTTTGTTACTTCATCTAGCCCAACGGCAGCCAGTGTCCCTTTAAATACTGGGGTAGCACCTTGGCTAATCGAAGGGGCAATCGGTGTGACAAAAGCTTATACTACTAGGGTTGGTGAAGGCCCAATGCCAACAGAAATTGATAACGAAATAGCCAACTATATCAGAGAAAAAGGCCATGAATATGGCACCACAACTGGTAGACCACGACGCATCGGATGGCTCGACTTGGTTTTGATCAAACATGCAAAGTTGTCTGGTGGTTTATCAGGATTAGCAGTAACCCTTTTAGATGTATTATCGGGTTTAAATGAACTCAAAGTTTGTATCGCGTATGAGTTAGATGGTAAAATCATCGATCATATTCCAAGTACAGTTTCAGATTTCAAACGTGTTAAACCAATCTATAAAACGCTAGAAGGTTTTAATGAAGACATTACTACAGTGAAACGGTTTGAAGACTTACCAAATAATGCCAAAGCATACATCAAATTTATTGAAGCTGAGACAGAATTATCCATAGATATGTTCTCAGTGGGTCCGGACCGTAATCAAACGATTATAATTAATAAAATATTCTAACAAAAGAAATAAACCGTTCATTCGGTTTATTTTTTCTACCATTTCGGACATGGTATAGAGTTTGAAATAATTGTGAAATGCTTGTTTATATACGCTATGCCATAATTTGTGATATAATCATAATGAATGCTGAATCTGACGGCTATTATATAATAATAAGTCCTTATATTTATTAGATTTTTGTTTAGATTTTGGGGGAAATCGAACATAAAATCGATAAAACGAACAATAAGGATGATCATTAATTTGGTGTTTCAACACCAAGGAGGAACTCTATGCAAAAAAATATATCACGTAAGAGAATCATGCATGACCTATCTTTAATGGTGGTAGATGCATTTTTAATTGTAGTATCTTACACGGCGGTTATCATGATGCCTTTTGTCTCAAGAGCTGATATCGACATGGACATGTTGGCAATTGCACTACCTGTGGTTGTTTTATTTAAATTACTAGTGATGTATCTCGGTGGCATCTATAAGATGATTTCGAAATATGCTGGCTTTGAAGACGTGATGAGGATCATCATAGTTGCGGTAGTAAGTAATGTGGTGATAGTGCTTTATATTGCGATTACAGGACATATGTTCATGTATAAGTCCTCCTTTTTATTTATAACGACATTTGAAATTCTCTTTTTAGTGATCCCGAGAATGATCAACCGTTTCAGACTCTATTTTAAGAATAATGTTTTTATTAACCCGAATGAGGGCAGAAGAACCTTGATCATTGGTGCAGGGTCTGCGGGTGAATTGGTATTAAGAGAAATATACCGAAATAAAGACTTAACGAATCATGTATTAGGGTATGTAGATGACAATGAGGTTAAAATCGGTAATAGACTAAATGGCATCATCATATTAGGACCGATTGCGAGAATTTCTGAATTTATCGATAATTATAACATTGAAGAAATCATTCTCGCGATTAATGACTACCCGACTGATAAACTAAACTGGTTAGTGGATGAAGCCTCTAAGCATAAAGTTAAGTTAAGAAAACTGTTGTCCTACAGCGATGTTGGAGATCAAAAACCTAAAATTGTAAACTTAAATGTTGAAGATTTACTCAACAGACAAGTCATCAAATTAGACAACGAAGGCATTAGTGATTTTATTAAAGGAGAATCGGTATTGGTTACTGGTGGAGGTGGATCCATTGGTAGTGAATTATGTCGCCAAATTGCAGAATTTAAACCAAAAGAAATCATTATTTTCGACATCTATGAAAACAACGCCTATGAGATTCAACAAGAATTGATACGTAAGTTTAATAAGGAAAACAGAGCAGACGAACTGAAACTCTCAGTTCGTATTGGTAGTGTCTATAACAAAAAGAGATTAGAATGTATTTTTAAAGAGTTTAAACCCACTGTCGTATTTCATGCTGCAGCCTATAAACATGTACCCTTGATGGAAGATAGTGCCGTTGAAGCGGTTAGAACCAACGTGTTAGGCACATCAAATACAGCGAGCCTATCCAATCAATATGGGGTTAAAAAGTTTGTTTTAGTGTCTTCTGACAAAGCGGTTCGTTCCACCAATATCATGGGTGCAACCAAACGATTTGCTGAATTGATTATCCAAAACGAAAACAACCAAGGTAAGACTAAGTTTTCAGCGGTTCGCTTTGGTAATGTTTTAGGGTCGAATGGCTCTGTGATTCCGCTATTTAAAAAGCAAATTGAAGACGGCGGGCCAATCACAGTCACACACCCTGAAATCAACCGTTTCTTCATGACCATTCCTGAAGCAGTCAGCTTGATTTTGCAAAGTGCTGTTTACGCTAAGGGTGGGGAAATCTTTATTCTTGATATGGGGCAACCAGTTAAGATTAAAGATTTGGCTGAAAAAATGATTTCGTTAGCAGGCTTAATTCCAAACAAGGACATTAAGATTGTTTATAGTGGGTTAAGACCTGGTGAAAAACTTTTTGAAGAGTTGTTGGTAGATCATAATTCCTGCGAACACAACGAAACAGAAAACGACAAAATATTTATTGAAAAACAAAGAGATGTTACAGCAGAAGAACTGTCTTTGGTTAACTTGTTTTTAGAATTTGAAGAGAAAACAAACGATGAAATTAAGCATATGGTTTCAAAAGTTGTAACAACTTATAAGGTCAACGGAAAAGACTAATTTATCCTGGAGGTATATATGTGTGGTATAGTAGGCTACATCGGAAATAAAGAAGCAAAGGATGTTATCTTAAACGGACTTAAACGATTAGAGTACCGCGGTTATGACTCTGCAGGTATGAGTCTATTCAACATGCGTCAACAAATGTTTGATGTATATAAAGA
This sequence comes from Acholeplasma sp., assembly GCA_034006765.1. Classification (GTDB taxonomy): domain Bacteria; phylum Bacillota_I; class Bacilli_A; order Acholeplasmatales; family UBA5453; genus Paracholeplasma. Next base: position 5,771 of record JAVESF010000015.1, read on the forward strand.
TCAAGGCAGAGTGGATAAACTAGCAAGTTCGGTTTTAAGAAGTCCACGATCTAATATCGGCATTGGTCATACAAGATGGGCGACACATGGTAAAGTCAATAAAGAAAATGCACACCCTCACTATTCACATAGCAGAAGATTCATTCTCGTTCATAATGGGGTAATTGAAAACTATAAGGAATTAAAACAACAATACTTATCTGGCGTGAACTTTTTAAGCGAAACCGACACAGAAGTCATTGCACAACTCATAGAAACATTTTCTATCACATTAAACGTAGAAAATGCGATCTTAACAACCCTTAGACTTTTGAAAGGGTCTTATGCATTGTTGATTCTTGATCAGCAAAACCCAGACATACTTTATGCAGCGAAGTACAAAAGCCCACTTTTAGTAGGCAGAGGCAAAGAAGGCATAACGATCGCTTCTGACTTAATGGCTCTAATCGGATATAGTGAATCTTATTTACCATTAGACGATAAAACCTTTATTGTAGCAAGCAGAGACTATTTAAAACTGTTTGACATCAATCATCAATCCGTAAGACCAAAATTCAAAACCATCGACATGAAGCATGATGATGTAGAACGCGGACAGTACCCGCATTTCATGATGAAGGAAATTCACGAACAACCCTCTGTAATTAGACGGATAGTATCTAGTTATTTCGATCATGATAAATCGCTTATCAATGCGAAAATCTTAAAGGATATTAAAGAGAGTGACCGCATCTATATTCTAGCTGCAGGCACTTCTATGCATGCTGGTTTGATTGGAAAAAACTTATTTGAAAAGTTAGCCAACATACCAGTTGAAGTACACATCGCAAGCGAGTTTGCCTATCAACAACCCTTATTGTCAGCAAACCCATTTTTTATTTTAGTCTCGCAAAGTGGTGAAACTGCTGATTTAAGAGCCTGCTTGGTAAACCTTAAAGCCTCAAACCATAAGATCCTTACCATTACAAATGTGGGGACTTCAACCTTAGCAAGAGAAGCCAACTATTTCTTAGAACTTTACGCAGGTCCTGAGATTGCAGTAGCATCGACCAAAGCTTATGTTGCTCAAATTGCAGTACTATCACTGGTTGCTTATGAATTATCTAACAAAACATTCAACATTAAAGAAGCACTTACAAAAGTGGCACTATCGATTGAAAACTTCTTAAGTGATGAAAAAATGCTTGATGTAACAAGGCATTTGTTAACACATAGAAACTGTTTTTTCATCGGTAGAGGCTTAGATTTCTATACCGGTTTAGAAGCCGCTTTAAAACTAAAAGAAATTTCTTATATTCAAACAGAAGGATTCGCAGCAGGGGAATTGAAACACGGTACGATTGCCTTGATTGAAGAAGGAACACCAGTGGTTGCGATCATTTCTGATCCTAGAATTAGCCACAATACAAGAAGTAACTTAAACGAAGTCATCGCGCGTGGTGCCAGAACCATCCGCATTGTCATGTCAAATGTTAAAGAATCAGAAGATGAAGTTGTCTTAGATGAAGTCCATCCACTGTTGACGCCAATGGTGATGGTGGTCCCGACACAACTCTTGAGTTATTATGCGGCACTTGAAAGAAGTTACGACATAGATAAACCAAGAAATCTAGCGAAAAGTGTGACGGTGGAATAATATGAAATATTTTGGAACAGATGGCATAAGAGGCAAAGCATTAAGCGAAGTAACACCCGAACTTGCTTTCAGAGTAGGACAGAGCATTAAAAGGATGCCCGCAATCAAAACCATTGTGATTGGTGGAGACACAAGACAGTCATCCACGCTTCTTGCTATGTCTATCGCTAATGGTGCAATGCTTGCTGGAATCGATGTTTTATATGCGAACACCCTTTCAACCCCAATGTTAGCTTTATACGCAAAACTCGAAAATACGCTTGGCATCATGATTACAGCCTCTCACAATCCTTACACAGATAACGGAATTAAAATCTTTCATCAAGAAGCTAAATTGTCTAATGAATACGAATTATTAATCGAAGCATTTATTGATTCAAACGAAATCATAAAATCGCGCTTCTGTGGGGCATTCAAATACTTAGACGATGTAGAATTAAAGTATTTAGACCTGTATAAAAAAATGAACATGACAGAAACAAACTTTAAAATTGGATATGATTCTGCTAATGGTGGTAACTACCAAATCGCTAAAAAAGTATTTGATAGGATTGCCCCCAATAGCATTCAAATTGGCAACCTTCCAAATGGGTTAAACATCAATAAAGGTGTTGGGTCTATGCACCTTGAAGCCATCCAACAATTAGTGAAAACCCATCAATTAGATTTTGGGTTTGCTTTCGATGGGGATGGAGACAGAGTGAACTTAGTCGATCAAGACAAAGTTTATGATGGAGATTTTATCGTTTATATGATTGGTAAGTATTTAAAGTCGAAGAATCAATTACCAAATAATAAAGTGGTTCTAACAAAAATGAGTAATCCAGGTATGTTGGAATCTCTTGACCGACTAGGCATTGGGTACACCCTGACAGATGTCGGTGATAAATACGTGTTAGTGGCAATGAAAAAAGAAAATCTTACGGTTGGCGGAGAGGCCTCAGGACATATTTTGTTACCCCACTTAATTCATTCAGGAGATGGGTTAATGGCAGCTGTTTATCTACTTTCTATTTTGACAGAAATGGAAATGACGCCTCAATCTTATACAAGTGAGGTTCAACTATATCCACTTAAAACCATTAATATTCCTAATGTAGAAAAAACGTCTCTTAACCATCCAAAAGTAGTAGAAGTCAAACAACAAGTATTGAATAAACTGGGTGATAAGTCGTTATTATTGTTAAGGCCAAGCGGCACAGAACCACTCATTCGATTAACCATTAGCCACAAAGATGCTTCGTTAATTGAATCTAGCATAAACGCTTTAAAAACAGTCATTGAGGAGGTAAACGAATGAAAAAATATGCACTCGTATTAGCTGCTGGTAAAGGGACTCGCATGAGAACTGAAATGCCTAAATGTGCTTTTCCTATATTAGGTAAACCAATGGTTGAATACATTGTAGAAAACTTAGAAAAGACCGGCTTTGATGAAATCGTCACCATTGTTGGGCATAAAAAAGAAGTCTTGATGGATATTTTGAAAGACAGGGTTACTTATGCTGTTCAAACAGAACAATTAGGGACTGGTCACGCTGCTTTAAGTGCTTCTAAAGCTTTAGAAGGTAAAGAAGGCATCACATTCATCTTACCAGGAGACATGCCTTTAATGGAATATCCAGTGATGGATAAAATCATTAGAGCTCATAACGAAATGGGTAACGATTTAACAGTCGTAACCATGAAGATGGATTATCCAAAAGGTTACGGACGTATTGTCAGAGATGAATACGGTACAGTTACAAAAATCGTAGAAGATAACGACTGTACAGAATACCAAAAAGCCATTAAAGAAGTAAACTCAAGTGTCTATGTTGTGAATAACATCGCGCTTTACGAAGCACTTCATAAAATTAAACGAAATGAGCGTAAAGGTGAGTTTTACTTGACAGACATTGTTGAAATCATGCATCAAAATCATAAGGTCAATACCTTTATTGTGAGAAATCCATTGATTACAATGGGGATTAACGATCTTTATAGTGTTAGTGTTGCTGAAAAACATCTAAGAGATTTAATCAATAAAACACATATGTTAAATGGTGTGGCGATTGTTAATCCAGAAACAGTTACAATCGGTCATGATGTGACGATTGATGAAGGCGTTTGGATTTATCCTAACACAACGATTGTTGGGGAATCACACATTAAATCTGGGGCACATGTAGGTCCAAACACAGAAATCATCAACTCAATCATTGACGAGGAAGCTGAAGTAAGACACAGTTTAGTGATAGACAGTAAAGTAGGGGCAAAAACCACTGTAGGTCCATTTGCACATCTTAGAGGTCATGCAGACATTGGACCTAACAATCGAATTGGTAATTTCGTTGAAGTGAAAAATTCTACGACTGGTGAAGGCACTAAAGCTGCACATCTATCTTACATAGGTGACTCACAAGTAGGCAAACGCGTTAACTTCGGTTGTGGCTCAATTACGGTGAACTACGATGGTGTTACTAAACATAAGACCACAATTGGGGATGATGTGTTTATTGGCTGTAATGTCAATATGGTCGCCCCACTTAATATCGCAAAAAATGTGTTTATTGCAGCAGGTTCCACAGTAACCAAAGACGTCCCTGAAGGGGCACTTGCGATTGCTAGAAACCAACAAATCAATAAGGCAGACTACTATAAACACTTGGTTAAACCAAAACCAAAAGAAGATAAATAAATCAATAAGGGCACTCATTTCGAGTGCCCTTATTTGTGTCTATGGTTATTTTAATTTAAATTTTCTTGTAGATTCAACGGCGGTTTTCCAACCTTTTATATAAGTGTTTCTAGTTTGTGAATCCATGTTAGGCTCATAGGCTTTTTTTAGTTTCCAGGAAGCTCTGATATCCTCTTTATCGTGCCAATATCCGGTAGATAAACCAGATAGATAAGCAGCCCCTAAAGCGGTAGTTTCTAAAATCATCGGACGTTCTACTCTAAGGTTAAGGATGTCAGATTGAAACTGCATTAAAAACTCATTTACAGTGGCGCCACCATCTACTTTAAACGATGTGATAGGGAGTAAGGTGTCTTCTTCCATGGCTCTTAGCACATCCATAGATTGGTAACAAATGGATTCTAAAATCGCTCTTGTGATGTGTTCTTTGGTTGTGCCTCTGGTTAATCCAAATAGGGCACCTCTTGCATCTGAATCCCAATAAGGTGTCCCTAACCCAACAAATGCAGGAACCATGTAGACGCCTTCATTCGAAGGTAAGGACTGTGCGAGTTTCTCGGTTTCTGAGGCGGAGTTGATCAGTTTTATACCATCTCGTAACCACTGGACCGAAGACCCTCCGACGAACACGCTACCTTCTAAGGCATAGGTGATTTTATTGTCGATCCCCCAAGCGATGGTGGTTAATAAGCCGTGTTCAGAGTGAATGGGTTTATTGCCTGTGTTCATCAGCATGAAACAACCAGTGCCGTATGTATTTTTAACCATACCTTTTTCGAAACAAGTTTGTCCGAATAAAGCCGCTTGTTGGTCTCCAGCTATGCCTGATATAGGCACAACGCTTCCAAAGAAGTGTTCTTTGGTGGTGTAGCCATAAATTTCACTGCTAGATTTTACTTCAGGCAACATCGACATGGGGACTTCTAAAATATCACAGAGTTCTTGATCCCAAGTTAAGGTATGAATGTTGTAAAGGAGTGTTCTAGAAGCATTGGTATAATCCGTTACGTGGACTTGTTCGCCTGTTAATTTGTACACGAGCCATGTATCAATGGTGCCAAAACAAAGTTCGTTGTTTAGAGCTTGTTGTTTTGCCCCTTCAACGTGGTCTAAAATCCATTTGATTTTCGTACCAGAAAAGTAAGCATCAATCAGTAATCCGGTTTTAGATTTAAACGTATCTTTATGACCTTTAGCAATCAGGTCATCACAAATTTCAGAAGTTTGTCTGGATTGCCATACAATGGCGTTATAGATGGGTTGTCCGGTTTTTTTATTCCAAACAATCGAAGTTTCTCGTTGGTTGGTGATGCCGATTGAGTGGATGTCTTCAGGTTTAAGTTTAGCCTCAAGAAGGGCTCTAGCGATGACCGCTAAAACACTGACCCATATTTCATTTGGGTTATGTTCTACCCATCCTGGATTCGGGTAATACTGTGTGATTTCTTCCGATGCCATCGAAAGAATGTTTGAATCCTTATCGAATATGATTGCCCGTGTACTGGTTGTGCCTTGATCAATAGATAAAATGTATTTCATAAAAGCCTCCAATTAATAGCATAACGTGGATTTGGTTGAAACGATATCCACGTTTGTATTTCTAATGTTATGAATGATTACATCCCCTATTTTAACATGGTTATCTATCAAAATATCATCCAAGTCTTTAAGGACTTCGAAAAGAAGTTCTTTAGGAATAGGCGCGCTTGTTTTTACAGATATTCTAGGCGTATCTTTAAACTTTGTTTTTACGGTCGAGGTTAACATACGCTTTGGCGCTGTTATTTCCTCTATGGCATATTTTTGTCCTCTAGAACATCTGTTGCCAGTCACGTTTTGATGTTCATCAATTTCGATGTGACAGCCGACTGGACATACGATACAGGTGAGTTCTCTCATAGGGTTTCCTCCAAGGATAAAGTAATCGGATCGAACGATTTTAATTCTTCCAGTTTTATGGTTAAAGACTCCATTTCTGCAGGGGCAATGTATTTTGCTTTTTTCATTTGAATGACTTCCCCGTTTTGAATCACTTTAAACGTCCCAGAGGCCATTTTTTTGGTGACTCTAAATGAAAGTGTGACTGAATCATCAGTGACGTTGTTAAAGTCAATTTCATGAGGGACAACATATCTAATATGGTCGCCTGGAACAATGGCTTTACTGTTTTTAGGATTAATTCTATTGGCTAATAAGTATTGTTTTGCATACTTTCCAGCCTTTTCGCCTTCTTTACTAACCCAATCGACTAAGTCATGAACGTGTAAGGCATTGCCACAAATGAATAAGCCCTCTACACTGGTCATTAGGGATTGATCGACAATCGCACTTTTGGTGATGGGACTTTTTTTCATCTTTAGTGAATCGAACAAGGCCACATCCGGAATCAATCCAATCGATAAAAGCAAGGTATCTACATCAAATACTTTTTCAGTATTTATAATCGGGTTAAACTGTTCATCGACTTGTTGGATTGTGATCTGTTCTAAGGTGTTTTTACCTTTGATGTCGGTGACTGTATGGGATAAGAATAATGGGATGTCATAATCGTTTAAACATTGAACAATGTTACGAGTCAAACCATTAGAATAAGGCATGATTTCAGCTACACCAAGCACTTTTGCACCTTCTAGTGTCATTCGTCTTGCCATAATAAGACCAATGTCGCCACTGCCTAAGATGAAGACTTTCTTTCCAACCAAATAACCGTCAATGTTTAAATAGCGTTGGGCACTACCCGCAGGCATAATCCCCTTCGGTCTTTCCCCTGGCAATTGAACAGCGCCTCTGGTTCTTTCGTAACAACCAGAAGCGATGATGACTGCTTTGGCTTCTAATGTCTCATAGCCATGAACTTCGCTCGTTAGTGTGAGCAGAAACGTATCTTTCTTTTGAATGTCAATTACAGTCGTACCATATAAAACGTCGATGTTTTCACGACGTAAGTCTTCAATAAAGCGATTGGCATATTCTGGCCCGGTCAATTCCTCTTTAAACATGTGTAAACCAAAGCCATTATGAATGCATTGATTTAAAATGCCGCCTAATACTTTTTCCCTTTCAATGACTAAAATCGATAAAGAAGAACCCGAAGCGGAAAGCGCTGCAGCCAATCCAGCTGCGCCGCCACCAATAATGGCTAAATCAGTTTTTTTCATTTGTTTTAGTCTCCTTTACTAAGATAGGGGTATCAGACGCATAGTAGTTGATTTCTGTAAGAGGCTTATTTGTCTCTCTCGCAATGATTTTTAAGACAAGCCCTTCACAGTAACCACCTTGACATAGACCAGCCCCTGCCCTTGCACGTTTTTTAATGCCTTTAATGGTGTCATTTCCAGTAGGACCATGTATGGCATCTATGATTTCTTGTTCAGTTATTTTTTCACACTTACAGATTAAATTGCCATATTTTGGATTTTCACGTACAAGTTTTTGTTGTGTTTCAAAGGGCAAACTGTGAAACGGTTTTGGTTTTTGAAAAATAGGATCAAACGCTGTTTTCAAAGGAGCTTGGATATTTAAAAGTTCGTGAACCACATAATTTGCAATCGCAGGGGCAGCTGTTAGACCGGGTGAGTCGATGCCAGCAACGTGATAAAAGCCTTTATGTAGTTTGGACTCTTTGATGTAAAAATCTTCATAAGTAGAGGTTGCCCTTACACCTGCAAAGGTTCTAATAATCATGTCAAAAGGGATTTCTTTGGACAAACGTTTTAGATGTTGTTTGATGTAACTGAACCCTTCTTTGGTATTTGAATAGCATTCTTTGTCTTCCACTAAAGTAGAGGTAGGCCCTAATAGTACATTGCCATGGACTTGAGGAACAATTAATACCCCTTTACCTGCATCTGTTGGAAGCGGGTAAATGACTTGATGGAAAAGCCCAACGGCTTTTCGATCTAAAACATAGTATTCCCCTTTTCTTGGGGTGATTTTGAATTCAGGTTCTTCTAGATATGACGCAATCACGTCACTGTTTACACCAGCTGCGTTAATTATGTTTTTAGAAGCTATCGTTGAACCATCTTTTAAGTGTAATACGTAATGAGTGCTATTTTTTTCAATACTAATCACGTGAGCGTTTCTTTTAAAAGATGCGCCATTTTTAATAGCATTCCCAATGGCTGAAATCGCAACTTCCCAAGGGTAAGTGACTTTTGTTGTCGGTAAAGACAGCGCCTTTGTGATGTCTTTCGATAATAGTGGGTCTAGTGTTCTAGCTTCTTCACCACTTATGATAGATACTTCTGGAACCTCATTTTTTAACGCTCTTTGATAGAGTTCATCTAAAGCCGTTTCTTCCTTTTTACCGTTGGCAACCACCAAGGCACCTGTTCTAAGCAATGGGATGTTTAATTCTTTTTCTAGGTCATCATAAAGCTTATTACCAAGCACACAAAACTTTGCCTTTAATGAGCCAACTTTCGGGTCATGACCTGAATGAATGATGGCACTGTTGGCAGTCGTTTGATGGCTTGCAATGTCATTTTCTTTGTCTATGACTAAAACCTTTACTGCATACTTCGATAACTCTCTTGTAATTAAAGAACCAATGATGCCTGATCCAATTACGACATAATCATACATATTTAACGCCTCCTATAAAATTAAAAGAGAAAAAAAGATTTCATAATCATTTTTTCTCTCTATACTCTGTTGATGTATTAACTTTTAAAGCCACAAGTTCGAATTACTGGTGGTGACTGCGACCGCTCCTGCCAATAAGCAAGAAGCAATTTGTTCTTTGGTTCTAATCAATCCGCCCATCATAATATCACAGCGAATGTTTTGCTTGATTTCTGGTATGATGTCTAAACATAGTGCCGGAAGCACTTCTAAATAGTCGGGATTAACTTTGTTTGCTACATCGAGACCCTGTTGAAGTGAAACGGAGTCTTTTAAGAAAAACCTTAAAATGCCAATGATTTTTCTTTTTTTACAAGTCTCGATGACTTTTGGTTTGCTTGAAATGATGCCGTCTACTTTAAGTGTTTGAATCAAATAAATGGCACCAAACTCATCTGAGTTTAAGCCTTTAATAAGTTCAGAATGAATCAAGACTTTTTTTTGATGTTCCTTCATCTGTAAAACCAGTTCAGGTAATTGGGCTAACTGAAAATTCATTAAGATGCCGTAATCTAAATTCGTGTCAAAAAACTTTTTCAAATCTTGGTGATTACCAATAGCGGGGATGACTCGTTGATCTTTAATCATTTAATCGTCCAACTCCTTAATATAAAAATAATAGCAAACTCAAAAAATGCGATTGATGCATTAGTGGATTTTGCTCTAGTCTCTTGCCGTTAAATTATACTTTCATTATAGATTGAAACGAAGCCGAAGTCAAGAAGAGACGTATTAATGATTAGGTGTCATATTCATTGTTATTTATAACAAGATTGTCTTTTTTTGGTTGTTGTCATTTTTTTTGTGCGTAAAAGGCGATTAAATATGCCTAAAATAAGTATTTTTCGCGTGTTGACTTACATTTTTTCAAGTGTTATAATAAACTCGATAACGTAATGTAAGCGCTTAGAGTCCAAGAGCGAAGCCAGAATGACTGATTCTTTTTTGAAGAATGGTTTCGGCTTCGCTCTTTTTATATGGGCAATAAAAATTACATAGAAAAGGGAGAGAAATATGTTGAAAAGATTTTCAAAGCCAGTAATCTGGTTACTAACACTTGTACTTATTGTGTTAGTGTCAAGTTTCTTTGCGTCAACGGTTCAAAATTCGTTTTTCCAAGTAAAAGTGGATAAGGTGAGTTTCGAAACCGAAAACGGCACTTTGTCTGGGTATTTGTATAAGCCAAGAGATGTAAGTGCCAGCAAGCCTGCACCTGCTGTTGTGCTAACTCATGGGTATTTGAACAACGCTGAAATGCAAGAAATTGGTGCAATCGAACTTTCGAGAAGAGGGTATGTAGTATTGGCATTTGACATGTACGACCACGGTGATTCAGAGTGGGATACGCCAGCTGCATTTAACTTCTTTGTTAAATCAGTTTATGATGCAGTTCAGTATATGTATGATCAAAACTACGTATTGAAAGCCGCTAACGGAGATGGCATGATTGGGGTTAGCGGGCATTCAATGGGTGGTTTCTCATCCAGCTATGCAGTCATATTCGACGAAATGGATTTCCTCACAAATGGGTATCGCAAGATTGCGGCCTCACTTCCAGTAGGTGCTGATTTTAGATATATTGGCGTCCCTAATCCAGATACAATGTTTGGACCTAGATCTTCTGGTATTATTGCAGCACATTGGGATCAATTCTTCTTTGACAATTCTGGTGCAACTGGTTCAGTTAGATATAAAGACTTTGTGAAAGATACAGTGGGATTAACGTTCTTAGGTAGAACGACTGAAGGCACAGCTGAAGCTGGTGTTTGGTATGACAGAGATGGCGGACAACGCATCATTTATACCCCAGATGAAACCCATCCACAAAATACATGGAGTTTAGAAACTGGCAGAAACACCATTGATTTTTTCACAGACGCTTTTGAATATCAATTAGACAGACATGCAGACTTAGGTACTGCCTCTTCTTATGGGATTGAAGAAAAAGGTGGACAAGTATGGTGGTTAAAAGAAGCATTCACCATGATCGCACTTGTCGCATTATTCTTAATGATTTTCCCAGCATTTACCTTATTAACTAAACTTCCAGTATTTAAGAAAATCTATCGAGATGAAACTGAAGAAGTGGCCGTGTATGCTAAAAAAGGTGAACCGCATCTTAATGTATTAAAGGTTGTCTTAATTTTACTTGCAACTTTAGTAGGTGCGTTCTATCTCAATATATTTATGGACCGACAAGCAGCTGGTATGAACTTACTTGCTAAGACCATGCATTATGTTGCAGGTGGGACAGTGTTCTTCTTAATCGGCGCATGGTTAATGACATTGGTTAAACAAGAAGAATCTACCGTTAGAATGGCTCAAAAGATCACTTTAGGTGGCGCAATTGTGATATTCATCGCACTTGCCTTTAGATGGGTCTTAGTAAACCCTACGATTATTAATAACGTGAACTATTGGAGTGCACCTTCCATTAATACCATTGCTTATTGGGCACTTAATGCAGGGTTGCTGTTGTTACTGATTACATTCTCAACAACCCCAATGTTTAAAGAACCTAATGACGAAAATACTTACGGTCTTAAAGCTTCATGGATCCAAGTTGGTATGAGTTTAGTCACTGGTTTAGTATTGACCTTTGGGTTATTCTTCTTTATCGCTTTGGTTGAATGGGTATTTAAGACAGACTTCAGATTCTATACTTATGCAATCAAAGTCTTTAACTCTCAACAATTTGTTGCTGCTTTAAGATATATGCCAATCTTCTTTATTTACTATTTAGCAGCAGCCATCAGTGTATTTACAAACACTAAACGCATGAAACCAATCGTTGGTGATTTATTAGCTGCATTCTTGCTTGTAGGACCAGTCTTAGTATTCTTAGCTTACCAATACTTCGTCCTTTACAACACAGGTGTTGCAGCCTTTAATAACTTCTCATTAAATGCGATTTTACTTGTAGGTTTAGTGCCAACATTATCACTAGCAGGCATCATTATGAGACGATTCTCACAAAAGACAGGAAACATCTGGACTTCAGTGTTCTTCTCAACGGCATTCTTTACATTTGTAGCACTTGCAAACACTGCAGTTTACTTAATTTCATTTAAATAATCCTTGATTGCTTAAAAACGGAGATTCAAATTTGAATTTCCGTTTTTATTTTGGCTTTTATTGTGATTAAATAGATATTAAGAAATGAAGGAAGTGATTATATTGAATCTAAAGATGGATATGATGCTTTTGGTTAGCATCCTGAATACCAAACTCAGAAACGATTACAACAGCTTAGAAGACTTATCAGAAGATGAAGACATAGACCTATCTGAGCTGTTAGACAGACTAGAAACAAATCGATACTATTACGATCAAACCCAAAACCAAGTAAAGAAGAAATAGCGCCATTTAAATATTAAGAAGAAAATTCGAACAAAGGATAAATTAAAAAGGAGATTTTTATGAAAAAAATAGCGTTAATGATAATGGGTTTCCTATTTGTATTCGTAATTTCAGGTTGCAGCAATTCAATCAAAACATTCAATCAAACCATTGAATCCTATGAGTATTTGAGTGACTATATCTTGATTACAGATCGTGCACAAATTAAAGATGGAAAAACTTTCTTGTATGAAGAAGCCATTTTAAACGGTTTAGTAGAAAGCGGTTATCCGATTGCTAAAGATACACAGATTAATCATAAAAAACCATTAAACCATGCTTTTTATGGTAGTGTTGCTTATCAAACCACCACAAATAATGAAACCACTTATCATCAAATAATCATACAATATGACTACTTGACAAAAGAGACCACCGTTGTTGACACCGTTTTGACCACTGATCAATCGTTTTGTTTTCTAGGTGTTATGGACGCACATTTAATCTATGCCCTAAATAAAAAAGCCTATATAAAGGCGATAGACTCAGATGAAATAGTCCATGAATTTGATTTTCTTAATGAGAATGTATGCTCAAATACACATCTTATCGATGATAGACTTGTGCTTTTTAAGGGGAATGCCTTTACCATATATAATTTTCAAACAAAGGAAGTTCATACCATTGATTTAGACGAATCTTATAAATATGTTAAGTTTTATGGGCAGTATAGTTTACTCAAAAATGCCCTTTATGGAAAAGAAGAATACTTTCATCTAGTAAATGAAGACTATCATGAACAGGCAGTTTTTAATGATTATCAAAAGGCATTTACCCACTTGAAAAGTGGAGAAATTTTCTTAGAGATTTCTAACACGAAAGACTCGATCAACATTGGAGATATAAGCCTTACAATAGAAGATATAAAAACTTCTTTACCGATTCTAAAAGAAATAGATAACAATGATGTAAGAAACAGATTGAACTTAGAAATTCTATCCTACCAAGTGGTGTCATCTAGCAAAGTCTTGATTACACTCACAAACGACAATACAATGTTACAGTTTGATTCACCTTACCAACTTCATTTCATTTATGATCTAAAAGGCACTTATGAGTATATTGGATATACCATCGATGACGATTTAGAACGTGTTATAACAAAACAATAAGTCAATTAGTGATCAAAATTAGCAGTCATCAAAAATGACTGCTTTATGATAAAATAACGTCATCAATAAAACTTTTTAAGTATAAATGATACAAAATGTAACATTATTGTTGAAATATATATTTTTTTAGGTTATAATACAGACACAAAAAGTGGAGGTTATTATGTTTAAACAAATTAAAGTCACTAATTTTAAATCACTGTGCGATGTTACACTTGATTTTGTTGTAAAAGGAAAAATCCAATCCGCTTTGTTTTTTTATGGTGAAAATGGGTCTGGGAAATCTAATATTATCTCAACGATTGGGTTTTTAAAGGATTCGGTAAAAACGATAGGCATCAATGAGACTTTTGCAAAACTGTTTGAGAAACAAGAGTTTAAAATGTTATTTAATGATGAGAAGTTTCTTAATGATTTGTTAAAAAATTCAGACTTAGGAAGAATTCTATCATATAGCAAAACCATAGCGTCAAAAGACCCGATGGTAATGGCTTATACCTTCATCATTGAAGGTGATGAGTATACTTACGAGATGATGTTTAATGATAAAGAGATATTTAGTGAGAAACTATTAGGACCAATCAACAAAAATAAGATAACAATCTTTGAGGTAATGAAAACAAATGGTTTGATTGACATGAAATTCAACAAAAGCTTGTTTAGTAACGCATATGAACAAGATTTTAAAAAATTGTTGGATCAATATTTTGGTATACATACAGCACTTTCGATATTAAGAAAAGAACTTAACACGAAAAACCGAAAGTACATTGCCGATAATCTACATAAAAGTGTGCTTTCTGTGCTTGAGTACATCGAGAAGCTTTCTGTTTCATGTAACAGAGGACTGGGTGTAGATAGAAGTGTGTTAGTGGAAAGAGATATGGTAACAAATTTAGTCGAAGGCACTATAAATGTATCCAAAGTGAAAAAACTCGACCATTCCTTAGAAATGATAGAGAAGTTTCTGACAGGATTTTACGCGGATATTAAGGGTGTTTCCTATGAAAAAACACAAGATACTGAAAAAATATCTTACAAGTTAATGATTCACAAAATGATTGGCAATGAGTTAAGAAGGATTCCAGCTAACCTAGAATCCACAGGCACATTAAAATTACTAAACTTGTTACCATATTTAGCTAATTTAATGCGTGGAGGCATTGTAGCGATTGACGAGATTGACACGGGCATTCACGACTTATTGATGGTTGAAATTGTAAATCATATAAAAGAAAGTTCAACATTTGGTCAACTTATTGTATCCACACATAATACAAAGCTTTTAGACAGCATGGATAAAAGTGATATTTTTATCATTGATTCAGATGTGAATGGTCAAAAAGTTATTCGAAATTTAACTAATTTCGATATTAGAATTCAAAAAAACCACAGTATTATGAATAAATATTTAAATGGCAGTTTTGGCGGGACGCCTTCTTTAGGATATGTAGATTTTGATGATATATTTCTAAATTCAAGCGAAGATTCAAACAATGAATAAGAGAATAAAACAACGCTATTGTTCTGCGCTTGTTATATGTCACGGAAAGTCTGAATTGATATTCGTTTCTAGCTTGAAATCAAATTTAAAACTCAAAATAGAAGTACGTGCAAAGAACAATGGCAATAACAGTATTCAAATCACAAGCATTTTAGATTATATAAACGGAAAAGAGTTTTCGTCTATAACAAAATTTAAAGAAAAGTTCGAGATAGAAGGGACAAAGAAGTGTTTAAAAAACTTTAAAATATTTATACTAATGGACTTTGACGAACTAGAATATACAAAACAGATAAAAGAAAACTTCCTTAACCTAAGTATGTTTAAGAATCATTGGATGCAGCCATATATCGTCCCGATATACTCAATTAAAAACTTTGATGAGGTGATGATTCGTGCCGGTTACCTTATCAACACAGAAGAAAAGGTTAAGTCATATAAAGAAATTTTTCCTAATGGAAATGGAGATTTCGAAAGGTTTAAACAGGTAAAAAGGAACATTTCAAACCTCAGCAGTGACTACACGAATCTAAATCACTTCTTAGATTATATTGAGCAAGAATTTAAACGACATAATAGTTAAAAAAGAACTTAAGTAATCCTTAAAGAGACCAAAAACTCCATGGACAAACTTAAGTTTTTTTATATAAAATGCTGATAAAACGCATACATAAGTCAATTTTACGAATGAAAGCGTTATCATAATACTATTTGTAAAAATAATAAAAAACATCGTGCGAAACGGTATTTCGTGTGATAAAATGACACTAGAATTAACGATACATATAGGGAGAAAATAGAATATGAAAGAACATCTTTGTCAAGAAAAGATTCATCTTTTTTATGCTAAGATGCTGGAGAACAAGAAACTACCTGGACCACTCATGCCTACTTTACATGATGCTCAGGAGATTTTTGGTTATATCCCGCTAAGCATACAAAAGCTTATTTCAGAAGAACTTGGAGAATCTATTGCCAAGATTAATGGGGTTGTCACATTTTACGGCAATTTTTCAGTTACTCCAAAAGGTGACCACACGGTGGCGGTTTGTCTAGGAACGGCATGTTACGTCAGGGGTTCAAAAAACCTTATGGAAACCTTGGAGAATGAACTGGAAATTAAAGAAAAACAAACGACTAAGGATGGACAAATTAGTTTGGTTTCAACCAGATGCATTGGCGCGTGCGGATTGGCACCGGTTTTTTCAGTTGATGGTGCTATTCATGGTAACGCAACCGTCAGCAAAGTAAGAGACATCATTAAAGAACTAAAGGTGAAGACTAATGAAGCTAACTGATTTATTAAGCTTGTGTCAAACAACTGCATACACGAAAGAACTATTTGAGGAAAAAGACATTAAATTTGCATTTTGTTCAGATTTGATGAGTGACGCTTTGGTTATTATGAATTCCGTAAAAGATAAGAAAATACTTGAAAAAACCCTTTTGATCACAGGGCTTGCGACTCAACAATCCATTAGAACGGCCGAGATGCTTGATGTAGGTGTGGTCTTATTGGTTAGAGGCAAAATTCCTTCAGAAAAAGTCATACAGCTGGCGTATGAATCGAATATCCAACTATACTCAACAGACTTAACCATGTTTAATACATCCGGCATGCTCTATCAGTTAGGCATAAAGGGTGTAAAATACGATATTCAATGGTAAAAGAATGCCAAATAATTGCCGGCAATTTTGAATTAGCAGGAAGGGCTTCTTCTGAACTAAAGCGTTTTTTGAAGACACAAAGTCATATGCCAAAATCGTTCATATCACGTGTGTGTTCGGCTTCATACGAAGCGGAAATCAACATCGTGATTCATGCGGTAGGAGGGTTTATGACTTATGAGGCTAAAGACCATGAAGTAAAACTATATTTTTATGACGATGGACCAGGTATTGCTGATATTAAACAAGCGATGCAAAGAGGGTATTCAACCGCAAGTCCGATTGCTCATATGAATGGTTTTGGGGCAGGAATGGGCCTGGATAATATCAGAAGATTATCTGATCAAATGATCATTGAATCCTCACCAAGAGGGACAAGACTCACCCTTATTTTTAAGGTAGGTGTCAAAGATGAGTAACACACAAATCCTTTTGAAAGACTCAAATTATAGGTTATTAACGAATCCATCCTTTTTGCCTGATTTTAAACATATATTTGCCACGGATTTATTATCTACAGCGATTAAGCACATTAAAAATGAAACAGCACTGATTACGCTTATTGTCAGTCAAACCACCTTATCCTTGGCCCTTATGTTAGATTTAGAAGTATTAATTGTAACCAAAGATGCTGTGGTTAATGAGGCCTTCATAATGAAAGCAAATGAACAAGGGTTATGTGTCATTTATGCCAATTACTTGACACACGAAGTCATTAAAGACATTTATCAAAGAGGCATCTTATGAAATACTACTATGATTTACACATACATAGTGTATTGTCTCCTTGTGCAGACGATTTAATGACCCCTAACAACATTTGTAATATGGCCCACATTAAAGGGTTGGACATTATTTCAATCACAGACCATAACTGTCTAAAAAATATTAAAGCTTTTTATGAACTCTCAAAAAGTTATGACTTTTTGTTTATTCCAGGTGTTGAAATTACCGTTAAAGAAGGCTTTGATGTCCTTTGTTATTTTTACGATATCAACGATGCTTATGCCTTTGACAAAATCTTAGAAACGTATGTAGTAGAACCCATTTATAATCCCCTAATTCATGGCGAGTCAATCATCATGGATGAAAATGATAATGAGCTTGGCTATCACCCCTTTTTGCTTAGCAAGCCAAGCTCTTTATCCATTAAGGATATAAAAGCCGTTTTAAGCCCATATAAAACAGTTTTGGTTTATGCTCATGTAGATCGGCCTTCAAGGTCTGGAAGAGACTATATAAAGGCGTTTCCACTAGATGGGATTGAATACCAAAACCCAAAAAATAAGAAGGCTCTTTATGCTTTATATAACTCAGATGCGCATCAACTGTTAGACATGTTAGAAAGAACGAATGATAATACGATAGAGCTAAAATCAAAAACGAAAGAGGACTTCTTTAAATATTTTAATTATGACTAAATTTACGGATTACTTATACGATATCCTTCAAAATTCAATCGAAGCCAAGGCAGAACACATCAAACTATCGTTAAAGAGAAACGGTTTATTAAGGGTACTTATTGAAGACGATGGCATTGGAATGGATAAAGATACATTATTAAAAGTTAGGACCTTTTCCTATAGCAGTAGAAGAAAAAGAAATGTCGGTTTAGGCTTATCACTCATTCATGATTTATCGACGAGTACAAATGGCTATTTTAATATCGATTCAACCTTAGGCGTTGGGACAACGCTATCCATAGGTTTTGATGATAAACACATAGATTTTCCAGAGTTTGGGAGTCTGGAAGCCTTACTTGGCGATTTATACATTCACCAAGGGGTGAAAAATTTCACCTTGATGTATGAGGATGTTTTATTAGATTTCAAAGCCTTAGGGTTCGATGATGAATCTAAGACGATGAGTCAAAAAAAGAAACTAGAACAAGTAGCTAAAGCGCTACTAACAAGAGGTGGCTATGAAAACAATTGAAGAATTAAAACAGTTAAGAGATGAGTCATTAAAGAAAATGACCATGCGTTACACAAAAGATGGGTATAGAGTTCAAGTTGGCATGGGCACTTGTGGCATCGCCTCAGGTGCAAGAGCGATTTTAAATGCTTTTTTGGAACAAGTAGAAAATCACGAATTAAAAAATGTGACCGTCACCCAAGTCGGTTGCATGGGCGAATGTGCCTATGAACCAATGGCTGAAATCATCGATGCTTCAGGACAATCGTACGTGTATGGTTGCTTAACCATACCAATGGTTAGGCAAATCGTTGAGAAACATATGATAGACCATCAACCAATCACCAAATACTTATTATCCGAAAGGAAGGATAGTTAATATGTTGGAGCGAATTCAAGTCTTAATTTGTGGTGGGACAGGATGTATGAGCTCACATTCAAAAGAAATCAAAAAGGCTTTTGAAGATGAACTGATTGCCTTAGGCATCAAAGAAGAAGTTGGTTTGATACTAACGGGGTGTTTTGGGCTTTGTGAAAAAGGTCCTGTGATAGTTATTTATCCTGATGAAACTTTTTATTCACACGTCAAAGTATCAGACGTTAGAACCATTTGTGAAGAGCATCTATTAAAAGGTAGACCAGTTATGAATCTCATGGTGAATGATCCTAACGCCAAAACAAAGATCAAACAAATGAGTCAATTGAAGTTTTATGCTAAACAGAAACGTATAGCATTAAGAAATTGCGGACAGATCAACCCTTTAGACATCAAAGAATATATTGCAAGAGATGGCTACTTAGCGCTTGCCAAAGTATTAACCGAGCTTAGTAGTGATGATGTCATTGATGAAATGATCGCCTCTGGTCTAAAAGGAAGAGGCGGTGGGGGATTTCCAACAGGGGTTAAGTGGCAGTTCGCAAGACGTTCAGAAAGCGACATCAAATATGTCATTTGTAACGCAGATGAAGGAGACCCAGGTGCCTTCATGGATAGAGCAATCCTTGAGGGAGATCCTCATTCAATCCTTGAGGCCATGGCTATTTGTGGGTATGCAATCGGGTCAAATCAAGGCTATATTTATGTAAGAGCCGAATACCCTGTTGCGGTCGAAAGATTGAAACATGCCATCAATGAGGCAAAAGAATATGGTTTATTAGGAGAACGTATTTTCGATACGGACTTCTCTTTTGATATTGATATTAGACTAGGCGCAGGTGCCTTTGTTTGTGGAGAAGAAACAGCGCTCATTCGTTCGATAGAGGGCTATCGTGGTATGCCAACCACCAAACCACCGTTTCCGGCGGTTAAAGGTTTGTGGGATAAACCAACCAATGTAAACAATGTTGAAACACTTGCCAACGTCCCTGTTATATTCTTAAAAGGGGCAAGCTTTTTTAGAAGTATAGGGACAGATAAATCCCCAGGGACAAAAGTATTTGCCTTAGGTGGGAAAATTAATAACACGGGTCTTGTCGAAGTGCCAATGGGCGTGTCATTAAGAGAAGTGGTTTACGATATTGGTGGTGGTATTCCAGCCAAAAGAAAATTTAAGGCCATTCAAACAGGTGGTCCTTCGGGCGGTTGTATCACTGAGAAAGACTTAGATACAAAAATAGATTTTGATAATTTAACAGCACTTGGGTCTATGATGGGATCCGGTGGCATGATCATTATGGATGAAGATAACTGTATGGTTGATGTCGCGAGATTCTATTTAGATTTCACGGTAGATGAGTCATGTGGAAAATGCACCCCATGTCGAGAAGGCACCAAACAAATGCTTGATATTTTGAATAGAATTTGTGAAGGAAATGGGACATTAGAGGATATAGATGAACTTGAAAGACTTGGACAAATGATTAAAAAGACCTCACTTTGTGGTCTTGGACAAACCGCACCAAACCCAGTTTTATCCACGATTAAACATTTCAAAGACGAATACATCGCACATGTGGTTGACAAAAACTGTCCGGCAGGTGTGTGTTCAAACTTGACAAATTTTGTCATACATGACAATTGTATAGGTTGTACAAAATGTGCCAGAAATTGTCCTGTTAATGCGATTTCAGGATGGCCAAAACAGATTCACACGATTGATCAAGACTTATGTATCAAATGTGGGGCATGTAAGAAAGCTTGTCCTGTTGGCGCCATCACTTCAGATGTCTTGTTGAAAGAGGTATCCCTATGAACAAACTAAACATAACCATTAATGGTTTACCACTAACCGTTTCAGAAGGAAAAACCATTTTAGAGGCAGCAACAGAACATAACATTTATATTCCAAGACTCTGTTTTTTAAAAGACATCCACGAAGAAGGTAATTGTCGTTTATGTAGCATTAAGATCGAAGGAGATAAACAACTTAAGCCCGCTTGTAAAACGATGGTTAAAGACAACATGAATATTATTACCGATGATCAAGAAATCTATGACACAGTTAGCATGAATCTAGAATTACTAACACACCGTCATCACTTTGAATGTTTCAAGTGTTCAAGAGAAGATAACTGTGAGTTTCTTGATTTGCTGAGAAAGTACTCGATTGATAACGAGTTCAGTCAGCTTTATGGACAATATGATGAACAAAACTACTACTATCAGGATGAAAATGGTGTCATGATCATAGATTCATCTAAATGTATATTATGTGGCAGATGTGTGTCTGCTTGTGAGAAACTATCCGGATTGTCTGTGCTTAATTTTAACAATAGAGGCAATAAGACTTATGTAGGTCCTGCCCTCTTTCATGATTTGGCAGATAGTGGGTGTATTTACTGTGGGAAATGTATACAAGCCTGTCCAACAGGGGCTTTAAGAGAAAAAGATGACATCAAAGCCGTTGAACGTGCATTAAGAGACAAAACTAAGAAAGTGGTTGTTCAGGTTGCCCCAGCTGTGAGAGCGGCTTTAGGTGAAGCATTTGGATTACCAATTGGCACGGATGTTGAAGGCAAATTGTTTTCTGCGCTTAAAGCATTAGGCGTCCATGAAATCATGGACACTAACTTCACGGCAGACTTGACGATTTTAGAAGAGGGTACAGAGTTTATAAAAAGACTAGAAAATAACGGACCTTTTCCAATGTTTACTTCCTGTTCACCTGGATGGGTGAACATGCTAGAACTTTACTACCCAGAGTTTATTGGAAATCTATCAACTTGCAAGTCGCCTCAACAAATGGCTGGCGCATTGATTAAAACTTATTACGCCGAAAAAATGGGTTATGATCCAAAAGACATAGTCTCTATTTCAATCATGCCTTGCATCGCGAAAAAAGCTGAGGCTAGAAGGGATGAAATGGGTAGAGATGGGTATAAAGATGTGGATTATGTTTTAACCACTAGAGAGTTTTCTAGACTCATCAAACGAAGAGGTATCGATTTTAATGCCCTTGAAGACTCAAAACCATTTGGGATGCTATCAAGTTATACAGGTGCTGGTGTCATCTTTGGGGCTACAGGCGGTGTCATGGAAGCGGCATTAAGAACTGTATCGGAAATACTAGAAGAAAAACCGACACCCATCGAATTTAAAGAGTTAAGAGGCAATCAAGAGATTAAAGAAGCTTCTTATTCAATTAAAGGTCAAACCATAAACGTCGCCGTTGTACATGGAGGTATTTCAATTAAACAGTTTTTTAAACACTTAGAAACAACCGATAAAACCTACCATTTCGTTGAGTTTATGGGTTGTGTAGGTGGTTGTATCAATGGAGGCGGACAACCTGTTGTTAAAGCCCAAATCCAGGAACAAGTAGACGTCAAAAGTTTAAGAGCCGCTGTGTTATATAAAA
Organism: Acholeplasma sp.; assembly: GCA_034006765.1. GTDB lineage: Bacteria > Bacillota_I > Bacilli_A > Acholeplasmatales > UBA5453 > Paracholeplasma. The sequence goes on from JAVESF010000015.1 coordinate 28,106, forward strand.
TCGATGATAAAGCCAATCTACGTAAGAGTCATGAAAACCAGTTTGTTAAAGAACTTTATGACACTTACTTAGAAAAACCCAACTCACATAAGTCACATGAATTGTTGCATACGACTTATCAAAAAAGAGCACCTTATGCCAAAATTGATTAAAAGAGTCAACTTAGCCATCATGATTGTCATGGTGTTGGCGTTATTTGGGTGTAAAAAATCAACACTTAGTATGCTTTCACCTAGTGGGTCACCCGAATATGCAATTGCCTATTTCGAACAGGATTCAAAGTATGAAAAGACCATTGTAAGTGGTGCAGAAGCTTTGATTGCTGGGTTTAATGAGACCGGTTATGACATCATTTTCGCCCCTACTAACCTTGGGGCGAAACTATATCATGCCAAACCGGTATATCAACTAATTGGCGTCCTCACTTGGGGGAATTATTATTTAATTAGCGATCACTCGATTGATTTGGAATCACTAGATGAAATCGAGGTGATTGCATTCGGTGAAAAACAAATACCTGAATTCATTCTTTCTTTGATTTTATCGGATTATGACATCGATTATGAGGTTCAGTATCTGGATTCATTAGCCTCTGTTTCAAGTGCCTTCTTATTGGACTCAAGTAAAGTATACTTAGTAGCGGAACCCAGTTTGAGCATTTTAAAAACGAAGAAATCACTCACATACATCGATTTACAACTTGAGTATCAGCGAATCACAAATACAACCGGCTATCCTCAAGCAGGCGTGTTTGCCCATAAAGACTTAAGTGATAAGACGTTGAATCAGTTTAAAGAAGATTTGGATAACGCTATTAAAAGTCTAAAAACAGACCCAAATGCGTATGAAGTCCTAAAGGCTTGTGGTATTTCAATCGATGAATCTATCTACCAAGAAGCTGTTTTTAGGTCTAATATTGATTTCAAAGAAAGCAGTCTTGTTAAAGAGGCGTTAAACCGTTTTTACGAATTAATCATAACGTTTAACGATCACTTTTTAGGGCAACTCCCTGATGAATCGTTTTATAGGTGATGTATGAAAAAATGGATGAGTTTATCTTCAATTTTATCGCTTTTTCTGATTTGGTATGTGCTTTATTTGTGGGTAGATCACCCATTACTTTTACCAAGCATATCAAAAACAGGCATGGCGCTTATCAGCTTCTTCACCCAAAGAGATGCCTTGATGGCTTTAATGACCACTTTTGGTCGATTAGGGGTTATTTTAGGCATCTCCTTTGGGGTTTCATTTATGTTGGCTTATATTAGCTATAAAAAAAATTATATTGAAGCGTTTATCCATCCTTATATGGTACTTTTTAAAACAGTCCCTTTGGTATCGATTATCTTGATTTTGTTCGTATTGCTGGATTATCAAATAACGCCTTATATCATCACATTCTTAATGATAATGCCAGTGTTGTATCAGGCGTTTTATACAGGGCTAAAAACCATAGATAAAGACTATATAGATGTGTTTACCCTAGAAGATAATAAAATTATCACAAGTTTTAGATACCTATATTTTCCCATGATTAAAACTTATCTCATTATGGGGGTATTACAATCGATCGGACTTGGTATTAAAGTCATTGTGATGGCTGAATTCATTATACAGTCTAAAGTAGGACTAGGTAGATATATCTATCAGGCAAGAGTGAATTTAGAGTACGATAAAATATACGCCATTACCATCGTTTTAGTATGCCTATCTTTTTTATTAGAAAAACTCATTAAGAAACAACAGCCAATTACATAATTATGCTCGATGGCTATTCATCAAAAAATCATCGTTCAAGAAAAGAAAGACTTGCGAGAAGAACCCCAAAAAATAGACGTTTTATGACTGTTGTCTATTACTTAGGGAAAACGTTCATCCAGTCTTTCTTTTTTGTTTGGCTAAAAGAGGTTTATAGATTAAGAGAGAAAACATTCGTATTTAAAAATAGGTCTGTAAGTACTCATTGATTTACATCAAAGAGCATAGTATCATTGGTTCATAACAATCAAAATAAGAGCATACAGGTTTGATAACTATAAACTTAATGCCATTTTAAGTACGCTTATATATGGACGAAAGGAATAGAACATGACATCATCTAAATTATCCAAAGTATACATATCCGAAAACAAAGAACGTGTAAAAGCTTTAGATGACATCAATTGTTTTATTAGTTTTTTCATATTTAAAAAAGGCTTTAGTGGTTCAGCCATTACACTATTTAAAGCATCCCAAAAGTGATATAGCATAGTAGACTAAAAGCGTTATTCACATGATTAAATGAATTTAAACAAATAAAGACCGAACCAAAAAAGCATGGTTTCTTGGTTCGGTCTTTTCATTTATAAAGATTTGTATACTAAAACTGAAATAATGCCATTTTCCAATTCATGGCTGATAGCATTGATTGCCTATTAGTTTTATCCTTATGGTGAAAATAAGAAGATTACATGTTTGGATACAATTTTGATATGTTCTGGTTTAGGGTATTCTAATGAAACTAAGTCGTTATTATAGTAGGCAATGTTACTGTTATAACCAATTTTTATGGAGGAATCAACAGTGCCATGTATAGGATAATCCGAAGTTGAACCGTATACCTTTTTAAGGGTATCTGTATAGTTAAAGTTTATGAAAACATCTTCATTTGTTGGTTTGAAGTGCTTGAATTGTTCTGATATGGTAACAGCCTCGTAGTTAAGCGTACTTAAATATTGTTTGAAATCTTGTTCAAAGGATCGAATCAAATGGCTCAACGATTCCATTCTTACTAAGTGGGATTTAAGTGTTTCATCGCCTGGATAATGATATTCTAAGCGGCCATAATCATCCACCCCATATCCGTTTATAACCTCACTGACGGTTTCATCGACAGAAAGGGCATGTTGATAGGCATTTATTTCATTTTTTACATCATAAATAAGGGTTCCAATCGCAGACTCAATTTGATTTTAACTATCCCCTTTGAAGATTGCATATTTAGTTTCGTATAAAGGGTTACTTTCGATAAAATCATAAACGTTGGTTTAAAGGTTATGAGCAAGTTCAAAGCCGTTACCAATGAAAAACAAACGCATATACTAAATCCCCCTATATTTTTACAATAACACGATATAACCGTGTCGACTATAATCCATTATACGACATATAAATCATTAAAAATAACGTTATCTATAAGTATTTGGATAAAAATGATATAATAACCATGAGTTACTCATAATTAAATATATTTACAATTGTAGGAGGGAATTTTATGCCAACAGAAGTGTTATTCGGTTTTCTTGGATTAGTCATTGGTGCTGTCATAGGTTTTTCTGGAGACATCTACATTAATAACAGACGGATGCAATTTGAAGCTTATAAAGACGTTAAGTCAGTTTTAAATCAAATGCATTTTAAACTGGTAGATTTACACTCTAAGATTCAACAGTTTTATGTTGAAAATAGAAGCTTAGATCCAAAACAAAACGTGTTGAATCTTAAAGGCTTTCATTGGAGCGTCATGGAGATTTACAAGGAGTTTAGAATCTACTTTGGTGATATGAAAGCCTATGAACTTCAAAGTGCCTTATATAACTATTACTACGAGATGGCTAAAACAGAAGAGGTAATAGCTGAACAAGCATTCTTTTTGGCATATCAAGCATTGAAAGATGCATACGGACTAATGATTAGTGAAGTTAAACTTGGGTTAGTGAGCGTGAACTTTATTAAAAAAGTCGATAAAAAGCTTGAAACCAATAAACTTCAAGAGTATCAAATCTATTCTAACAGACTTAAAGAAGCTATTAAGCTTTCACCACTTTCAACAAACGATAAAAAGAAAGAACTAGAGCCTAATTCTCCTAAAGACTTGGCAGAAAGCGTTTTAAAAGAGAGAATCAAACCGTTTGAACAAGAGTATGATGGGAAGACAAAGAAGAAGAGTTAGAGACAAATATTTAACATGCATGACACCCTGACCCTTTACTTTAGACTGTCGATTGTGTAGTCATGGCTATGAAACGTTATGAAAATAGCAATGTATTTAAGCTCAAATATATAGTATTCTAAACAGAATCATGAATTTTTGTTCATAGATTAAGTATGAAAGAAACTCAATAATTATGAAGTTATCTAGTTGAACTTTATATATTTTATATTTATGATAAAATATAGTTAAAAATGAGAGAGGGGACAACAATGTTTTTGATAACGTTGTTAAAAGGAAAAAATGTTTAGTAAAACAAATATGGTAGATAATACAAATTATGATTTTTTAAAGCAAAAATTAGCTGATAATTTTCACATACCAGACAATAATCGTTCAAAAGTTATTTTTGGATACAATGGAATAGGTAAAACATCAATTTATAGATATATTAGGGATCATAAAGAGGATGATAGAATTACCTTTCTAGATTATGTAGACGAAAGAAATGATTTTATAAAAAACAAAAAGAAGATTCAAATTACTGCAGATGTTCTAAGTATTAATGCACTTAACTTCGAGATTGAGAATATTAAGCAATCAATGAGTGTCTCGTCTAACCTTGGTTCAAACTTTGGTATCACAAGCGCTACAAAAGCTAAAGATTATGGAGATATTATTAAATTAGCACAAAAAGATATTTTTTCAGGTTTTACACAATCCAGAACACAAATGAAAGAAATATGTGATTCTTTAGGTGATATAGAGCCCAAAATACTAGTTGACATTTGCGAAATATTAAATTATGCTGTAAGTTATATAGATGAAATAGCAGAATATAGAGATAATGTTATATACAAATCGCTAGTTTTGCTAGATCAGGTTGTTAATACTAGTGACTCTTTATGCCCAATTTGTGATAGCAATGTTACTGACATTAAAGTCAAAATTACGGATAAAATGTTATTACTTAACAATCGAAAAAGTTTAATAATTGAGAATTTGAAAAAGAATAATTTACAACCAACTGAAGAAAATATTGAAAGACTGATAAACACGAAAAGATTACTTTTGTCAGATGATATTATTGCTGAATGGATGATCTGTAATGGTGATATAAATAGATTTGATCTTCTTCAAGAAAAACAAGCGGAATTAGCAAACAAGGTTGGAGAGAGAGATGCATTAGTTGCCGCTGTAGAGAGATTATATCAAAATTTGAAGGTAAGTGAGGATAAAATCAAGCGAGATATTTCACGTTATTTTAAAATCAACTCAGAGGATATTGTCTTTGATGATGAAGAAAAAAACCTTACCATAAATTTACCTCGAGAAGTTAAAACATATAGCACTGGTGAAATGAATCTATTATCTTTTTTAATACGAATTTATGAATTTATCGGTAGTGAAAAAAGCATTTTAATTCTAGATGATCCAGTATCAAGTTTAGACATAATAAATCATTATAAAATTGTGTATGAAATTGTGAAAGCAGCAGATAGTGGAAAGATACTAATTATATTAACTCATTCAATAGAGATGATAAATGCACTCAATTCACAATATTCAAGAGATTTTGATTATTATTATATTGATGAAGATATTGAATTTCTACATATTCAAGAAATACCAAGGAGAGACGATGGTAAGAATTTATTGACACTGGATGTTTTACTGGATGTTGATGAACTTGGAATTATCTCTGCACTAATCCGAAAAGAAAACTCACCATCCAGTAATGAAATTCATAAGTTATTCCATTACGATAGTTCATTTTCTATTTCAGATTTCCCGAATATTTGTAATGATTATTTTGTAGAGATGATAAATAGCTTTGAGCCTCTAACAAATGATTCTTTTCTAATGAACTCGTATAAAAAAGTTGCATTTATAGCAGCACTAAGAGTGTGGGTGGAAAAACAAATACGAGATTTGATTGTTGGATATCCCGATTTGCTTGCTGAATTTTCAAGTGAATCCACTTTAGTGAATAGAATTTCTGTTCTATTGAAAAGAGATGGGTCTTGCACTGCCCCAATACCAGAAAACCTTAATAGAGGGCTTTTAATGAGCAAGAAGGTAATGCTAAATCAAGGTATTCATTATCAAAGTCAAGTTATGCCTTTTGCTTATGCTCTGAATATTTCACTTAGAGAATTGAATCAAGAAATTATTGAAATCAAGAGCTTCTTTGAGTAATATATAACTATCTAACCTGACTTTCGGACTTAAAAATAAACGACAGCCACTTTATCCCTTGATAGAGACGTGGACTGTCGTTTTTATGTCTTGTGTATTATTTTTCATTGAAAATTTGTTTTATCTCTGACTTTGTTTTGTAATGTTGATTTAACTTAACCGAGTAATACTGAGATAGAACGTTGATATTTTCATCGTGATAAAACA
>JAVESF010000016.1:0-33104 GCA_034006765.1 Acholeplasma sp.
CTCAAAGGTATACTAGTTTTTACGAACTCGAAGTTCAAATTGTTTAACTACGCCTTCGCCCTCATTTTACTACCAATTATATAAAAATAAAAGACTAAGAGAATAACTCCTAGTCTTAGTATACGAATAAAAACTCATATTTTTGAGTTTTTTTATCATTGTAAGTAGAGCTTTATTAGTGCAGTGGCTGATGTTACACTAGTCATTGCACGTATTTTTTTGTCATCCATCGAAAATATTTTCAAGTAAGCAAGCCCAATTTCTCATATAGAATAGTTTTGAGACACAAAACTCATAATTGTATTATTGTTTATAAGTGGTATAATTTAATTAAACATTAAAGTTCATAAATTTTTGATGATTTCATTACAAAAATTTTTGGATTAGTCGATTTTATAGCAGTTTTAACTTGACATTAATGACAACTCTGAGTCATTAGAAATAAGTGGTGTGAATTATTATGGATCAGGAGATAGTATATGAGAAAATTAATGAGTTTGTTGTTACTTTTAATTTCAGTCTTTTTATTTTTTGGATGTAAGTCAACGGACGAGGTAGGCTTTTGTATTGAAATCGATGATACGATTTTCGTAAACGAAAGTAAGCAAATTAATATTGTAGATTCAAAGGGTGATGAGATATTTCTCTACGAATCAAGTGATGATACGATTGTTAGTGTTAGTACAAACGGCCTAATCACTGGTGTTAGCGTGGGAGAAGCAATTATTACGGTTAAGGCCTCAACCGGCAAAAAAATAGAGGTAATTATTCAAGTAACACCAGTTGTTTTTGTCGATAAAATCCAATTAGAGTTGAAATCGGATGGGGTCATATACGCTGGGGTTACCTATTCATATGAGGTGCATTACGATCCAGCCGATAGCATGAATAAGCAAGTGCAGTTTCAAAAGTCTGATCCGAACGTACAAATTGATGAAAAAGAAAAAACAATCACCTTCATCAGGGCAGGAAAATCAAACATCTTTCTTTATTTAGAAGACGATTGGAACATTCAAACCAAGTTAGAAGTCGATGTTTTATATAAAGAAAATTCCGATGTTTATGATTTATTGTTTGTTGGTAATAGCTTAACAAAATACACGTACGATATACCCGATATGGTTAAAAACATGATGATAAAAGATGGTAGTATTGTTTATATTAGCTATAGCACGAGTTATCAATACTTAGACCAACACGAGGATATTGTAGAAAAACGATTAACTGAGTTCAATTATACGCATGTAATTTTACAAGAAAAAAGTGACGGATTGCTCACGGACTATAATCGTTTCTATAATTCTGTTCAAAAATACAATAACCTAATTCATACCAATGGAGCAAAAATGGTGTTATACCAAACATGGGCGTACAATTATACGAATATCGATCAAAGAGTTGCGATGCATGAAGTGATTTCAAATGGTTACTTGGACGTTTCTGAGGCGTTTGATTCAATGATTTCAAGGGTAGGTGATGTGTTCATGTATGTCTTTTTGAACCATAAAGAAATCAATCTTTATAATGACTTGAATCATCCGAGTTTGTATGGGGCTTACCTATCTGCCTTAGTACATTATAAAACGATTACTGGAAATCAGGCAGTAGAATCAAAGTACACACCTGAAGGTATATCGATTGAAGCAGCAGAATTATTAAAACAAAGCGTTGATGTAGTGATTGATTAAATGCTTATTGAAAATCCAGCAGCATGATTAGTTTTGTAGACGATTCTTTTTGCTAATAAATTGAATGGATTGATGGTTTCATTTAGAACGAATGATCATCTTTAAATGTATTTATAATAGGTGTAATAAGGGAGTGATTCGGATGGTTTTGGCATCATTTGTGTTTTTAATCTTAACCTATGTTTTAATGATTTTTGTTAATGGTCTTGCAAATCAAATGCTTTTAAATGGCATAACAACTGGTGATGTTTCTTATAAATATCCCAATTTATTTCAACCAGCTGGCGTGACGTTCGCAATATGGGGATTGATTTATCTTGGATTGTTTGTTTTCATCCTTTATCAAGGTGCTCAGTTAAAGCAGTTGGATGAGATAACAAGCAAACGATTGTTTGTTAATACTAATTTGCTATTTTCATTAATTGCGATTTTAAATATGTGTTGGCTGTTTTTATGGCACTATGACCGAATCGCATTATCAACGGTTGTTATGGTTGGTTTTTTAATAACTTTGATTGTGACGTTTAAAATAATTGATAAAGACATGATTTTTGTGCGTTCAGTTATTTCACTGTATTTGGGATGGATTAGTGTGGCACTAATTGCTAATATCACAATATATTTGGTTAAAATAGGCGTACCTAATCTAGGCAATGTCGCGGTTGGTTTAACGATTCTGATGATTTTTATAGGTGGAATAATCACATTTTTGTGGACCTATAGAGAAAAAGAATACGTGTTTTCCTTTGTTATTTTGTGGGCATATTTGGGTATTCTACTAAGGCATTTTAGAAAAGAAAATCTTGATCAAACTTACCCGATTGTTCAATTATCTGTTTTGATCATGATGATATCAATCATTTCTTTTGATTTATTTGTCGTCTTAAAAAAATAGGATTAAGAGGGTGTTATTTTTGAGAAAACTAATCTTATACATTAGCATGAGTTTGGATGGCTATCTTGCGGATGCTAATTATGGGGTGTCGTTTTTAGAAGGCGATGGTAGTACGCCTAACGATACAGGGACTTATCCATCGTTTATAGAGAAAATCGATACCATTATCATGGGGTATCGCACGTATCATCAAGTTCAAACTGAACTATCACCAAACGTTTGGCCATATGAGAAACAACTCACGTATGTTTTAACGCATAAAAATCTTGCTGATGTATCAAATATAAAATTCATTAATACGCCTTCAATTGATTTTTTTAATTGCCTAAAGACACAAGAGGGTAAAGACATTTTTTTATGTGGTGGGGCAGAAACAGTAAAATATTGTTACGACCTCGGTGTCATTGATGAGTTTCGAATTGCAATTATTCCGGTTATTTTAGGTAATGGAATTAAACTTTTTTTACCCACAGAAGGTCAAACTAAATTATCACTTAAACAAGTAATTACATATAATGGTATCACAGAAATTATTTATCTAAAGAAAGAGGTATAAGAAATGAAAACAACTACGAAGTTAAAATTATGGGGTGTGACACTGGCGGTACTTGGTCTAACACTCATTGTCTTATCGACAACAATATATAGTGACTCGTTTGGCCCGTTTAGTAATCAACCAAACAAACGGTTATTGATCCCTGGTGTCCTCTGTGTGTTTTTTTCTTTTCCAATCTTGGTTATGGGTTTTTCACCACAACTTACCCGCCTTTCTGCAAAAGTACAAACAGAAACCGTAGATCATGCAAAAGACGATTTGAATGAATCGGTTTCAAAAACAACGGATGTGATGATGAAAGCTGTCACACCATCAATTAAAACGGCAATAAATGAATTAGGGACAACCAACCAACTTTCATTAGAAGAACAATTAAAAGAAGCCAAGCGCTTGTTCGATCAAGCCCTAATTACAAACGAAGAATACCAAGCATTAAGAAATAAAATATTGGGTATTTAGTTGTAATATAAAAAAATAGTGTTCTGAATTAGAGGTGATTTAATTGAAAAATCCTAGTCATAGAAATTACGTATTCAAGCATTTTGAGTATGACCGCTTTGGAAGAAGTCTGCTTTACGTCATGTCTTTGATTTTATTCGTTTTATCTGTTGTGATTTTTTATCAGATGATTGAAAAGAAATATTATCAAGTTGAAGTTATTTTGATTTTGATTGGGCTATGTATATTATTAATATTGTTTGTGCATTTGATCACGTACCGAGTCTATGTGGATCAAAAAACAATGAAGTTTAAAAGTTTTTTCATCAATCAAACGTATTCGTTACTACTATTTCAGAGTTCAATTAAATACACAAGAACCTTAAGAAGCGCAAGAATCACCTTGTTCTTAAAAGAAGGGGTTGACCGTAGAAAACGGATCAACGTTCTTTTTGCGTCACAAGCGTTCTGTGATTACTTGATCCAAAAAGGGTTTAAGATAAAGAAGTAGTTATTGACTAGATTAAGGTCGATTGAGTCAAACTTCTTTGCTGGTTTTAGATTGAAAAATGAAATATTTGCCCATAGATTAGGCTTAGAACTAAATCAAACAATGGAGGCACATGAGTAAGCTAACGCATCAAAATAGACAAAGAAAGATAAGTAATCAGGTGACTAAGTGAAAAAAACATGGACAAAAAATGAGGCGAGAAATGTATTAGTTCGCTACCATATGATTAATACCTCGGACTTGCTTGAGGGTGAAAGAGGCATACTTGATGTTATAAAACGACTACAATCAATTCAATACGACACTCTAAATGTGGTCGGTATAAACACCTGTCTTGTCATGCAAAGTAGGGTGAATGACTACAAAAAAGATGATTTAAAGAAGCTACTTTATGAAAAGCGAGCGTTAATTGATGGGTTTGATAAAATGATGTCGATTTATTTAACTAAAGATTTTCCTTTACTAGAAGAGGTCAGGAAGCACACGGCAGAGATGCATTATAATACCCTAGTATACAGAAATCAAACAGAAGCGCTTGATTACATTGATGAGGTTAAAAACAGCTTAAAAGAAAAACCGAAATATGCCAGTGAAATCAAATTAGGTGGTAGATCAAAAAGTGGATGGGGACAAACAAAGACATCAAGTGCAACACTAGATTATTTATTTTTTAGAGGCGATATCGGCGTTAGAAACAAGAAAAATTCATTAAAACAATATGACTTAATTGAGAACTTAATCGACAACTCTGACCAAAAATCACCATTTAAAACCAGGGCTGAATTTATTAAATATTATTTATTAAGACGTATTAAATCACTTGGTATTTGCAGAGATAAAAATGGTGTTCACTTAAGCGGTCCTTATATCAGTGATAAACACATTAGAAGCGAGTATTTAATCCAATTAGTGTCAGATGGTTTGATTGAAGAAATTGAAATTGAAGGACTGAGTGATCGTTTTTATGTGCCTAAAGAGGCAACACAGTTAACCAATCAAATCGTCGATAAAATCGCATTTATCGCACCTCTGGACAATCTAATTTGGGATAGGGATTTTATTGAAATGCTCTTTGACTTTAAATACCGCTGGGAAGTCTATACACCTAAGAACAAACGCCTATACGGGTATTATGTCCTGCCTGTTCTTTATAAAGACCAGTTTATTGGTCGAATTGAGTTTGCTAAGCACCGCTTAAATGACGAATTAAAAATATTAAATTACGTTCAAGAAACACAATCCATAAGTGTCGAAGATGACGTGTTTATTGAGGCAATCAAGCGATTTAAACATTACCTTAAACAGTAATACTCGTATTATTTAAATATCATAAGTTATATATAATGAATCGACTATAAGTGGTAAATCAGCGCTCTAAACAGAGGTGATCGCAATTTTTAAGACATTGAATGTCTCAAAAGGATTTGTTATAATGGTATCAAAATATTCAACTAAAGGAGAAAATAATAAAAAAATGGATGACCCTAGCAGTCAAAACTTAGTAGTTTCATTAATTATGATTGTGATTTTGACAGTCATTAATGCGTTTTTAGCAGGTGCAGAAATGGCATTTGTTTCACTTAATCCAAATAAAATCAAAAGTCTAGCCGAAGATGGAAATAAAAAAGCCATTAAGGTACTAGATTTATTAGATAATTCGGATGCATTTTTATCCGCAATTCAAGTAGGGATTACATTTGCAGGTTTCTTTAACTCTGCAGCTGCCTCACAAGCGTTCGTTTACCGTTTATCGCCATATCTAAATGCCATTCCCGGTGGCGATGTGGTTGCGACAATCATCGTGACTTTGATTTTATCCTACGTCACCTTGGTCCTTGGTGAGTTATACCCAAAACAGCTGGCACTTCAAATACCAGAAAGATACGCATTAATGTCAGCCTCAAGTATCACGTTATTGAAAAATATTTTCAAACCGTTTATTTGGTTATTAACCGTTTCGACCGGGTTAGTAAAACGAATCACACCCATCAAATTTGAACAAAAAGAAGAAAAGATTACAAGAGCAGAAATGAAGGCTTTAATCAAAAATAGCCGAAACGATGGTGTGATTGACGCCGATGAATTTAACATGATGCGTGGTGTGTTATCCCTTGATTCAAAAGCAGTTACCGAGATAATGGTTCCAAGAGTAGATGCGTTTATGATCGATATTAATGAACCAATCAAAGAAGCACTTGATAAGATCATCGATCAATCCTATTCGAGAATTCCGCTTTATGAAAATGAAAAAGACAACCTACGCGGGGTTGTTACAATAAAAGACGTACTATTAAATCTAGATAAATTAAAAAAAGGTGAAATCACCTTAATGGAACTAAAAAGAGACCCACTTTTTATCTTAGAATCAACCAGGGTCGATGATTTGTTACTACAATTCAAAGAGTCAAAACAACTGTTAGCCATTATTATTGATGAATTTGGTGGTGTTTCTGGTCTTGTGACACTCGAAGATTTAATTGAAGAAATCGTTGGTGAAATCGATGATGAATACGATGAAACGACCAAGCATTACCATACGATTGACTCAAACACAGTGGTTGTTAAAGGTTTAATGAGTTTAGAGACGTTTAATCATCTATTTGAGACATCACTTGATTCCGAGGATTATGATACCTTAGCAGGCTACTTCATCGAGCAATTAGGCTACATACCTAGAAAAGAAGATAAAGCAGTTATCGACACCCACACACACGTGTTAAGTGTGGAATCACTTAGAGGCAATCGAATCCAAAGTATTCGAGTAAAAAAGAAATACAACTAATCGTACTGAAATAGTTTTATGCACAATAAGACTATTTTATTTTCTAGAGAATGGAACAAAAAGTCACATGGTTAACAAATGAGCGAATCAAACTTAACGTCGTTTCTTTTAGCGAAAAAAGAGGAATCCAAAGAGTGGGTGGATGCCTGAAAGTTTTTCATCATGCTTCCTAGTGAATAAGTCATAGGTCGGTGTGATTTAAGAATCGGACATAAAAGAAAAACCTTCATATGTGGTAACATTGGCTATGAAATTGACAAAGTATACCAGGAAAATCATTTTTCATACGATGCTCGTTTATTGATGTTTAGTCTAGCAAAATAAAATCGAATTACTTGTGAAAAATCGAACAAAGCCTTACAAAAAATACTTGATCGCGTAGGCGGTAACTACCTAGGGCTTAAGGCTGTTGAGCCGTTTAGTGAGATGTATGAAGATGGTATAAAGAAGTACATATTTATCGATACGAATTAGCTTAGTTAACATAAAATTAGACGAAATCTATTGTCAAACATGAAACTTTGGTATACAATAAAAAAGAACGTTTTATTATAAACGTGTTTCAAAGTGGGGGTATAGCTCAGCTGGGAGAGCGCTTGAATGGCATTCAAGAGGTCAGGGGTTCGAGCCCCCTTATCTCCACCAAAAGTTATGGAAGAATACCCAAGTCCGGCTGAAGGGTCTGGCCTCGAAAACCAGTAGGACGTTAATCACGTCGCAGGGGTTCAAATCCCCTTTCTTCCGCCATATTGAATGCATAGGTTTGATACAATTCGTATCAGGCCTTTTTTTATGAAAAAAGGGGATTTCCTCCCTATCTTCAATTTTCCCAGAGTCATGCATATGCTCAAAATAGAACTTTTTCAGAGCTTGATTAATTTCAACGTTCAACCATTTACACGATTACCTAACTACTTACACGATTACTCAACCATTTACACGATAAAAAACATGTAGATATTAAATCGACAAAATGTCACTTTTATGGTAAAATAATGTCATTATTTACTAAATGAAAATAGGAGAGTTATTATGATTGACTATGCAGATAAAATAAAAGAGTATCGTGAACGAAATTTTTTAACACAAGATGAATTTGCAAAAATTTTGGGCGTTTCTAAAACTTCAATTACGAGATGGGAAACCGGAAAGTTTTCTCCTTCAATAAAAATCAAAAAAGTTCTCTATACGATTTTTATTAAATCAGGCATGAAGTTAGACTAATACTATTGATATTTGTAAAAAGGAAGAGGTAAATCTAATGGCAGTTAAAAAATCAGAGTTATATTCATTATTATGGGAAGCCTGCAACAAACTAAGAGGTGGTGTCGAACCTTCAAGATACAAAGATTATGTTTTAGTACTACTATTCTTTAAATATGTATCTGACAAGTACAAAGGAAAACGTTTTTCTGAGTTCACTATTAGTGAAGGAGCATCGTTTGACGATTTAATCGCATCAAAAGGAAAGAGTGATGTTGGAGAGCGTGTTGATAAAATACTTCAAAAATTTTTGGAAGATAACAAGCTTCAAGGATCTTTGCCAGAAGTTAGTTTCAATAATCCAGATGAGTTAGGATATGGAAAAGAATTAGTTGATAGAGTTTCTGGTTTGATATCCATTTTTCAAAATCCAGCTATTGATTTCAAAAACAATAAAGCCAATGGTGATGATATAATTGGAGATGCTTACGAATATCTAATGATGAAGTTCGCACAAGAATCTGGTAAAAGCAAAGGACAATTTTATACTCCAAGCGAAGTATCTAGAGTTATTGCAAGATTAATAGGTATATCTAATATAAAAGAAGAAAAAGGAAAAAAATGGACAATTCATGATCCAGCTGCAGGTAGCGGATCACTCTTAATTAGAGCAGCAGATGAAGCTCCAATAGATAAAAATGGAGATTCAATTATTACGATTTTTGGTCAAGAAAAATATCCTGATACAGCTGGTTTAGCAAAAATGAATTTTATTTTGCACAATAAGGGGACCGGTGAAATTAAAAGTGGAAATACCTTAGCAAATCCTGCTTATATTGATGAATTTGGCGGACTGAAAAAGTTCGACTTTATAGTAATGAATCCACCTTTTTCTGATAAGGATTGGACAAATGGTATAAAGGCTAATGATGATAAATTTAGAAGATTTGATGGTTTTGGAATACCACCAGAAAAGAATGGAGATTATGCTTGGTTCCTACATGTCCTAAAAGCATTAGATAGTAAAGGCAAAGCTGGAATTATTTTACCCCACGGTGTTTTATTTCGAGGAAATTCAGAAGAATTAATCAGAAGAAAAATTCTAACAAAAAAATATGTTAAGGGAATTGTTAGTCTTCCAGCAAACCTATTTTATGGAACTGGAATACCTGCAAGTATAATCATAATTGATAAAGAAGATGCTGAAAAACGCGAAGGTATTTTCATGATTGATGCAAGTAAAGGTTTTAAGAAAGATGGAAATAAAAATAGACTTCGTGAGCAAGATATAGAGAAAATAGTTCAAACATATAATAATAGTTTAGAATTGTATGGATATTCAAAATTCATACAATATCAAGACATATTAAAAAGTAATGAAGGTAACCTGAATGTACCAAGATACATTGCAAAGATAGATGATAAGTTACCTCAAAATATATCCTCTCATTTAAAAGGTGGTATCCCAGAACATGATGTGGATTCACTTGAAAAATTGTGGGATATTTCTCCTAGCCTGAAATCTAAAATCTTCAAATTATATAGTGGTAATCAAAATACTTATCAACTTACTATACAACCGGAAGTAGTTGAAGAAATGATTTTAAATGATGATCTAGTAATAAATCAAGTTAATAAAGAGTCTGTTTTATTTTTTGATAACTGGATGAATAAGATAAAAAATCAAATATTGAGTGTGACTGGAAAATTTGATCCCAAAAATTTAATAAGATATTTGGGAACTGAAGTATTAGAGGAGTTTAAAAACTCTAAAATTATTGATAACTATGAAGTCTATGATTATCTGTTAAACTATTGGAATGAAAAATTACAAGATGATTTATATATTCTAAAAGAATTTGGTTTTGAAGTTGGGCGAAATGTTGATTTTGAGTATGTTCAAAGAAAATCTAAAGATGAGTATGGAGAAGTTACACAAACAGATGATAAAACAAAGGTGAAATCTTTCGAAGGAACTGTTATTCCAAAATCGATAATTGAAAAAGAATATTTTTATGAAGATATGATGGAACTTAATAAATTAATAGAGAATGTATTTGTATTAGAAGAACAACTTAAAGAATTGATTGATGAGGAATCTGGTGATGAAGGATTACTCATCAATGTGTTAAATGAAAAAAATGATGCAATCCCTAAAGCAAACTTATCGAAGAGATTAAAAGAGTTGGAGAGTAAGAAGTTTTCTAGCTTAACGATTGATATTACTAAACTGATAGAATTATTTGAATTAGGAAGAATAAAAGAGATGGATCAAGTAATAAACTATAATCCTGATCTTCTAAATTTTGATATTAAAAACAAAAACAACACTTTTGGGATAACTAAGTTGAAAAATGCACTAAAAATGGCTATAAGTAATGCTCCTATTCCAGAATCCTATTTAGATGAGTACACCGCATTGTTAAATTATCAATCAAAATTAAACGAAAAAGAAAGATTAGATAAACTAGCAAAAGAATATCGTGATAATCTTGATGTTTTAGTTTTAGAAAAGTATAATTCAATTACTGTTGATGAGATAAAACACTTGATTTTCGAAAAAAAGTGGATGAGTAAACTAAAAAATGATGTAAAAATTGCCATAGAATCACGGCTTAATGAGATTTCAACAACGATAAAGTTGATAAACAATCGTTACGTGAATACCATGAGTGAATTAGAAAGTCTGAGTGACACATCGAGAGCAAGAGTTAAAAAGGTTTTAGAAAGGATGGGATTCAAAAATGATAACCTATCCTAAGGAATGGCATAAAATAAAAATTTCTGATTTGGGGTATTTTTACTCTGGCCTATCGGGTAAGAAAGCTGAGGACTTTGGCAAAGGGAATGCTTATTATATAACTTTTTTAAATGTGCTCAAGAATAATATAGTTGATTTTGGTATTCTAGAAAAGGTAAGAATAGATGGTTTTGAAACTCAAAATGAAGTTAAATTGAATGATTTACTTTTTAATACATCATCTGAGACCCCTGAAGAAGTAGGCATGTGTGCAGCAGTTACGATTGATGCAAAAAATGTCTATTTGAACAGTTTTTGCTTTGGGTTCAGATTGTTTAACAAAGATGAAATTCTTCCCCTTTATGCATCTTACTTATTTAATAGCAAATATGGGAGGGAGTCAGTAGTTTTCGCAACGCAAGGATCAACAAGATATAATCTGTCTAAGCGATATTTTTCCAAGATAGAACTAACAATTCCCCCTTTATCAGAGCAATCTGAAATAGTTTCAGTACTTATCGAAATTGATAATCACATTGAGAATTTAACAAATATTATTGAAAAGAAGACACAAATCAGAGAAGGAGTTCTTTCTGAGCTTCTAAGTGGAAAAACAAGAATTTTGAATTTTCAAAATAAATGGGTTGAGACGACATTAGCCGATATTACCAAGCAAATTATTACTGGTGGTACTCCGTCAACTTTGATAGATGATTTTTGGGGAGGAGATATTCCCTGGTTGTCTTCAACAGAGATTCATCAAAAAAATGTAACAACACCAAGTAAATACATTACTAATTTTGGTCTTCAAAATTCATCTGCTCAAATTGTCCCTGCAAATTCAGTTCTAATTGCATTAGCCGGTCAAGGTAAAACAAGAGGATCTGCTGCCTATTTGACTATTCCTATGGCAATCAATCAATCATTAGCTGCTTTAGTTTCATTAGAAAATATAGATTCTAAATTTTTATATTATTTGATGGAAAGTAAGTATGCTGAACTAAGAGAACTGTCTTCTGGCGATGGTGGTCGTGGTGGACTTAATAAGAGTATTCTGAAAAAAATAGTTATTACTATTCCTACAGAGTTAAATGAACAAATAGAGATTTCTGCATCTTTGACATTAATTGATGAGGAGATTGAATTGCTGATGAAAGAAAAAGATAAGTTAGTAAAAATTAAAGATGGTGTTTTAGACCAGGTGTTGATAGGAAGTATACGACTGAAATAATAAAGGAGATCAAATCTATGGCAGTTATTCTGGAAAGACATTTACAAAATAAGGTTCTTCGATGGTTAACGGAAAAAGAAGAAAATGGCGGATTAGGCTATACTTACCTCGGAAATTTAGAGGAGCAAAACAATACAGCTATTAAAGAAGACTTGTTAAGAAAATATCTTTTACGTAAAGGATATATTAAGCATCAAGTTGATATAGCATTAAATGAGATAGTGATAAAATCTAAAAACCAAGTAAATTCTCTATATAATAACAATCAAGATATATATTCACTCTTAAGATATGGCTTGCAAGGGGTTAAAGGAAAAGATAAAAGTAGAAACACTGTACATTACATTGATTGGGTAAATCCAGAAAACAATGATTTTTATGTTGCTGAAGAAGTAAGTGTCTTATGCTTTAACCAAATTGAAAAAAAACGACCAGATTTAGTCATATATGTTAATGGTATTGCATTAGCTATTTTTGAATTAAAACGTTCAAGTGTTAGTATAGGGGAAGGAATTAGGCAGAATCTTACTAATCAAAAAAAAGAGTATATACAAACATTCTTCAATACAATTCAATTAATTTTTGCCGGAAACGAATCAGAAGGATTAAAATATGGAACAATTGAGACTTCAGAAAAATATTTTTTAACATGGAAAGAAGATGAAAAGGCAACAGATCATCTTTCACTAGAGATTCATAATTTAAAATCTAAAGAAGAAAATAGATTACGTGATGGAATAGTTTCACTTTGTCATAAAAAAAGGCTTTTGATGTTTATTCATGATTTCATTATTTTTGATGCAGGTATTAA
The DNA here is from genome assembly GCA_034006765.1 of Acholeplasma sp. GTDB lineage: Bacteria > Bacillota_I > Bacilli_A > Acholeplasmatales > UBA5453 > Paracholeplasma. The sequence continues at coordinate 12,856 of JAVESF010000016.1, forward strand.
AAAAGTTGCAAGACATAATCAATTTTTCGCAAATATATCAGCTCAAGAGAGTATTATTTCAAAAAAAGGTGGTATTATCTGGAACACTCAGGGTTCAGGTAAGTCATTGATAATGGTATGGCTAGCGAAATGGATTATTGAAAATATTGAAGATAGTAGAGTAGTCGTTATCACAGATAGAGAAGAATTAGATGATCAAATAGAAAGTTTGTTCTTTGATGTAAATGAAAAAGTCAAGAGAGCGAAAAGTGGATCTCACTTGCGTGATATACTAAATAAAAATGAAGACTCTATTATTAGTTCGCTAATTCATAAGTACGGTCATAATGCCACCAAAGAATCTGACATAGATTTATATCTTAAAGAATTAGTTAGAGATCTACCAAAAGATTTTCAAGCCAAAGGAAATATTGTTGCTTTTATTGATGAATGCCATCGTACAAATTCAGGGAAACTACACGAAGCTGTAAGGACTATTATGCCAGAAGCCATTTTAATCGGGTTTACAGGAACTCCTTTATTAAAAAAAGATAAAACCACAAGTTTGGAAGTATTTGGACCATATATTCATACATATAAGTTTGACGAAGGTGTAGATGATGGAGTCATACTAGACTTACGCTATGAAGCAAGGGATGTCAATCAAGAATTGTCTTCAAATGATAAGGTGGATTTATGGTTTGACTCTAAAACTCTAGGGTTAACTGACAGAGCAAAGTCTGTTTTGAAACAAAGCTGGACAACGATAAATAAACTTTATAGTTCCAAACAAAGATTGGAACGAATTGTTGGAGATATAATTTTCGATATGAGTCTAAGGGCAAGATTGAAAAATGATCGTGGTACTGCCATATTGGTCGCAGGAAGTATTTATGAAGCATGCAGATATTGGGAAATTTTTAATAATTACGGTTTCGCAAAATGTGCGATTGTTACATCATTTGAACCTACAAGTTCTACAGTAAGAACCTCAACGAGTGATTTAACACAAAATGGTGAAGATGAATATAAAAAAAAGATATATGAAAGAATGCTTAATGGAATAAAACAGACAGAGTTTGAAGAACAAGCAATAGATGACTTTAAATATAAGCCAGCTAAATTAAAACTACTTATAGTTGTAGACAAACTTTTAACTGGATTTGATGCTCCAAGTGCAACTTACTTGTATATCGATAAATCAATGAGAGATCATGATCTTTTCCAGGCTATTTGTAGGGTTAATCGTCCAGACGGAGAAGACAAAGATTATGGTTTTATTGTGGACTATATGGATTTATTTCGAAATTTGCAAACTGCTGTTCAAGATTACACAAATGAAGCTTTCGATAATTTTGATAGGGAAGATGTTCAAGGACTCATCAAGAGCCGTTATGATGAAGCTAAAGCACAAATGGAGGCATCTTATATATCCTTAAAAGCACTTATTGAAAACGTTAGCGATCCCAAAGAAGACTCGAACTACATTGAATATTTTTGCGGAAACAATTCTGATGAAAATTATTCTGAAAGAAGAGATGTACTGTATTCATTAACTTCATCCTTGACACGATCTTTTGCAAGTTGTGTTGATAAACTAGTTAGTAGCTATGAATACACAGAAACACGTGTAGAAGAATTTAGAAACACGATTTATGAGTTTAACAAGATAAAAGAAATGATAAAGCTAGCTAGTTTTGATTATATTGATTTAAAACCATATGAAATAGATATGCGTTATATTTTAGATACTTATATTCGTGCAGAAGATTCAACCGTTATTAGCAAACTTGGTAATATGTCAATCGTGGAATTGTTATTAGAAAAATCTACAACAACCCCTATAGATACACTAATAAAAAATCTACCGGGTGATGATAAAGCAAAAGCAGAGATCATTGAAAATAATTTACAACACGAAATTGTAAAGAAATTATCAAGTAACGAAGTTTACTATGGTAACTTGTCTGACATGTTGCAAAAACTAATTTATCAAAGACGCATAGAATCATTAAGTTATAAAGAATATTTGAGACAAGTCGAGGAATTAGCACAAGCAATATTGCATCCAGAAGAAAATTCATATTACCCAGACAATATTAAAGGAAAAGAATCTTTGAGAGCATTTTATGATTTTTTTGATAAAGATGAAAAATTAGCTATTGAACTTGATTTTTCAATTCGCAATTCATTAAGACCTGGATGGAAAGAAAATTTTCAAAAGCAGCAAAACATAAAAAGTGCCATATACAAAACTTTAGTCGAATTAGGTTTTGATGATGATGATGATGCAATAACTAAAACTAACACTATTTTTGAGTTAATTGGAAGGCAATCTGATTATAATGAATGATAGCATAATGATGGATGGCATTGAGATTTTAGTTACAAAAAAAACTAACCTCAAGAATCTGTACATACGAATAATTCCTCCAAATGGTGAAGTGAGAGTTATTTCACCGACTAATATCTCAATAAATGATATCAACCTATTTCTAATCAAAAAAATGCCGGAAATCATTAAAGTTAGAGATAAAATGTTGCAGCAGGAACGGCAATCTATCCGTCAGTATGTTTCTGGTGAGACTCATTATTTATGGGGCAAACCATATAGACTGCAAGTGATTTATAATGGCAATAAATATAGTATTAAAAAGCGACTCAATAAACTTATATTTTCGGTACCTTTATCATCAACAACCAAGTCAAAAGAAAAAGCATTTGCTAACTGGTATAGAAGTGAATTGAAAAGAGTCTTAGATGTAGTCTCGAATAGATTACAAATTAGAACAAATATATTTGCATCTGAATTTAGAATTAAAAACATGAAGACTAGATGGGGAACATGTAACATAAATGATAAAAGGATATGGATTAATTTACAACTTGCGAAGAAACCAATTGAATGTCTTGAATACGTGGTCACTCACGAATTAGTACATTTGATTGAAGAAAATCACACTAATAGATTTAAATCTCTTGTAGATTATTATTATCCTGGATGGAAAGAAACTAGGGAACACTTAAAAAATCTCCCCTTAGATTATTTAGATAATGGAGATAACAGTAATGAAAGTATCTAATGCATTTAGTGAATTATTAGATGTTAATAAAAAAACCGGAGCATTAATTTTAGGAGTTAATAGACTAGATGATTATGCTACTAAATTTTTGACACAACATTGTAAAGAAGCATTGTCAAAGCCAATGGCTTTGCCGGTCGACCAAATACTTAATAAAATGCAGTTGAAAGTACATGAGATTACTTTGTCAAAAGATTTAGACGTTTTTGGTTGTTGTCTTTTGTTAGATTCTGAAGTGCGAATATTTGATGTAAACTCAGGTACATTTAAACTAAAAAAATTCGAAAAAGGATCTATTTTGATTGATCCAAATGTAGTAAGTTTATATGGTGAAGGATTTAGAAGAAACACCATCATTCATGAAATTATCCATTGGGAAAAAGATAAGACATTTTTTGAAATTCTGCAGTATAAAAATCAAAATGAAACTGAAAACTTTTTTCCAATAATGTGTAAACAATCAGAAATGTTCTTTCAACCTTCTGAGAAAATCAAAACATTAGATAATGAAATTAAATGGCTTGAATGGCAGGCACATAGGCTGGCTCCACGTATTTTGATGCCTAAGATTAATTTTATAAATAAGACAAATGAACTAATTGAAAAATTTAGAGATAATTTATCTTGTGATAGACTTGTTCAAGAATTAAGTGAGTTTTTTATAGTTTCTAGAACATCAGTAAAATATAGACTTTTAGAGGTAGGTTTTGAAGACATTATTTCAGAATTAGAGGACTTCTCGATAGTTTATGGAGAAGTTTCGAATAATAATGATTTTGTAAAAATTAGTTCATCTGAAGCTATTAAAATGTTAGCTGAGAATAGTTCTTTAGATAGCTGGTTAAAACAAAAACAACTTGTCTTTGTTGAAGGATATTTTGTAAAAGCAAGTATTGAATATGTGTCGTATTCAGACGGCACTCTGAAATTGACGCAAAAAGCTAAAAAAAATATAAAGAAGATAGCAGTTAATCTTAGAGAGCAAAGAAGCTATGATCATAGGATTAACAAAGATTACCTGGGGTTTTCTTTATTAACACGGTCGAAAGAAATTGATGAGCGATTAATTACTTTTCATCCAAAGTATCAAACTGATTTTGACCCAGAACCAAATGAAGTTTATCAAGCATTTGCTGATAAAATTTTATCAATAGACAATAATGAAGAACTAGAGTTAATAAAGATGATTGGAGACCCAACCATTACTCTATGCAATTGCCTCTGGTTATTAATGGAAAATAGAAATTGGAACTACCCTGAAGTATTCAATGAAAAAACAGAGTTACATAAAAATTATCATGGAAAAATAAAAAATAACACTTATAATAATATGACCACTACAGTCTTGTTTGCTATTTGTGTAGGATTAAAATTAAGTCTTAGAGTTACTGAAAAGCTTTTTGAGAAATCATCAAATAAATTGAATTACTTTAAAGACCCGGATAAAACTTACATAAAAATCATGGAGACCATACCGGGGCTTAATATATGTGATTTCAATGCAATATTAGATGAGCTAGGTGTTAAACAGTTAGGTTCTGATATAAAATAAAAAATTCGTTAACTCATTGAGTTGAATTAGACCCATTTCAGGGTCTTTTTTTTGCATTTTTTTAGTTATAAGAAGCATTAAGGATTAAAAATGGACCAACTGATTGAGTTGGGAAAAATACTTAAAAAACAATTAATATAGTATTAGAAAAAACAGCTTTTATGGATTTGCTAACCATATAAGGATCACAACTGTTTTTCAAAAAATTACATAAAGCAGTTCGATCTATTGTGAAGATAGGCCTGCAAACTGAAATGGAGAAATATTAACCATTCTTTTTGCGACGCCTTGTGATTGATAAAACTACTTCGTAGAAAGCATCTCCATTTCAGAAATCAAAAATCTGAATAGAGGTGCTTTTTTTATGAAACTATCAAAAGAGTATAAGAATCAATATCCAAAAATATATGGCTATGGAAGCATTGAACAGTTAATGGCTGATCCTTTACGATTAGGCGATGATCCTACTAATCCAATGACACACTATGTATCCTATGTAGACGCAGACAATCATATTAGATACGCACCATGTACTGAGGCGTATTTCTATAGCCATCGAAACAATCATCGAAATGAAATCCGCCAAGACGCTAGATTTAGAGAACTGTTTCCTATTTCAATTGATGAATTAGAAGAAAAAGATGATTTTGAATTTAACGATTCATCACATATCGATATTTCAGAAGAACTGGAGCAACAAGAACTTTCTGACTACCTATGGAATTTGGTAAGCAAGTTTGATGATAAAGATCGATTAATCATAAAACTACACAGTCTAGGTCGGACAGATGAAGAAATCGCCCAAATCTTTAACAAAGCAAGAAGCACAATTCAAGAAAGAAGAAAGAAGCTAATTGCTGTATTAAAAGAAAATTTAACAAAATATGAAAAATAACCGGCAGAAATGAAAAATCGTGCCATTAACCATTGAAGGGGAAAATATCTCTTCGGAAAGAAGGTAAAAAAACCAATGAGTAAAGAACAAAATGAAAGCAAGAAAACACTCACTGATAAAGACCTTGTTGATGCACTATTACTAATTAGTGAAACTAGCAAGACTTTAGCGATGGAGGTTATGTTGCAAGAAGATGAAGGAGGAAAAGATAATGTCGAAAAGTCCGACAGTCCACTCTAGGAAGTACAGCCCTAGTAAAAGTGGTACATGGTTACACTGTCCGCTCAGTACTTTATTAAATGATGGCTCAAACCAAGAGACAAATCCTCAAGCTGAGTTTGGAACACAGTGTCATGAACTAGGTGCAGCACTTATTAGTAAGTCACTAAATCTTATCGATTATGACACTGAAACTAAGTCAATTGAAGCACTTATCAAAGAACTTGATATGTATTCAGAAGAAATGCAAGAAATTGCTGATGGCTATGCAGACTTCGTAGTTCAAACGATCGAGTTTGAGAAAAAGAGATCAGAAACGAATCCACTTGTGGTTATTGAACAACATCTGACGATGGACTTTGATGCTGATGCAGGCGGGACATTAGACTGTGGCATTATCTCTTCAGTTGATGGTGGTACGTTAACGGTTATTGACTTAAAAACTGGACGTGGTGCTGTGAATGCATATGATAGTGAAACAGGACAATTTAACTCACAGCTTGGTATATATGCCCTTTACTTTTATAAGGCATACAAAGATATATATCCAGTCAAAAAGGTTCGACTAGTCATATATCAACCAGTCATCAATAATACGAATGACTATGAAATGCCAATCGAGGAGTTACTTGAATTTGAATCCAAAGTACTAATTCCTGCAGTTGAAAGAACCAAAGTAGACAACCTTGAAGCAAAGGTAGGTAAGTATTGTCGATATTGTGCAGGAAAAGCAATATGTGCAAAGCGTGCTGAAACAAATCTTGAAGTGATCAAAGAAATCAAAAAACCAGTGTACACACTTACTGATGCTGAGATTGAGCTATTCTTACCAAACCTAGATGAACTTATACAGTACGCACAAGACATCAAAGACTTTGCGCTAAAGAAAGCGATGAATGGACATAAGTGGACCAATTTCAAACTGGTTAACTCTAAAGGTTCGCGCAAGATTATTGATGAAGATGCAGTAGTTAGGGCTTGTGAAGCAATAGACATTGATCCTTATGGACCACGAAAAGTAGCTGGAATAACAGAGCTAACAAAACGAATAGGCAAAGATAAACTCAATGAAATTATCGGGCCTTACATCGCCATGCAACCTGGCTCGATTGTCTTAGTACCAAAAACAGATCCTCGTGAAGAGGCAACAATTATCGAAGAAGGAGATAAATAAACATGCTAAACATTATCGAAGGAAAAGAAAAAAGACCACTCAAGATTGTGATTTATGGTCCAGAAGGCATAGGGAAGTCAACTTTTGCAAGTCAGTTCCCAGAACCTATATTTATTGATACCGAGGGAGGTACATCAAACCTTGATATTAGAAGAATCAAATGTAACAAATCCTGGAATGAGCTTATTTCAATCGTTAAGGAAATCAAGGCTAATCCAACCATCTGTAAAACTGTCGTTTTAGATACTGCTGACTGGGCAGAAACATTATGTACGAATGCTGTCTGCGAGAAGTATCGAAAAAACAATATAGAAGACTTTGGGTTTGGTAAAGGCTATGTCTATTTACTAGATGAATTTTCAAAACTGCTCGTTTCATTAGATGAATTAATCGAAGTTGGCATCAATGTGGTAATTACAGCTCATGCAAAACCTAGAAAATTCGAACTTCCAGAAGAACAGGGCACATTTGATAGATATGAAATGAAACTAACACGACAAGTGGCACCTTTGTTAAAGGAATGGTGTGATGCTCTATTCTTTGTTAACTACAAGATTTATGTAGTCACAACAGAAAATAACTCCAAAAAAGCTCAAGGTGGCAAACGTGTATTATACACAAATCATCACCCTGCTTATGATGCAAAGAACAGATTCGATTTACCTGATGAGTTAGAACTTAACTTCACATCAATAAAGCATTTATTTGATTGGGAACCCGAAGTAAAAAAAGAACTCATAATTCCTCAAAATGCATCAGGTATGAGTATCGTTGCTGAGAAACTAATCAAGATGATTGAAGAAGCAAATATTGAAGTCACTGATTTACAGAAACTAGTTGCTCAAAAAGGAACCTATAAAGAAACTGATGAAATTACAAGTTATAAAGAGGATTTTATCCTGAGATCACTTATTCCAAACTGGAAAAAGATAGTAGAAACCATTAAAAAAAATAAAGGAGAACAACAATAATGATTAATGATAAAGATTTGTTAATGAACTGGGATGATTCCATCGAAACCGATGGTCAGGAATACATTTTATTACCTGAGGGAGAGTACAACTTTAAGGTTACAAATTTTGAACGCGGAAGATTTAATGGCAGTGCTAAGATTCCTCAATGTAATAAGGCAACGATTACTATCCAAATTGAAGCAAAAGAAGGTACGACTTCAGTTAAGTTTGACTTGATTCTTTACCGTACACTTGAATGGAGAATCTCTGCATTCTTTAGATGTATTGGTCAGAAGAAACATGGAGAAAAACTTACGATGGATTGGGGTAAGGTTATCGGTTCTAAAGGTAGAGCTTACATCAAGCAACGTTCATATACCAATCTTAATGGTGAAGAGAAGTTTATAAACGATGTTGAACGTTTCATTGATTATAACGAAGATTTCTTCGATGATCTTCCTTTCTAGGAGGGTTGATCATGGTATTAAGACCTTATCAAAATGCAGCAGTTGAAGCGATTAGAAATCAATGGAAAAATGATTACAAAAAAACACTTTTAGTTCTTCCAACAGGGACAGGCAAAACAGTAGTCTTTTCTAAAGTTGTAGAAGAAGAAACTAAAGATGGTAGTAAAGCTTTAATACTTGCACATCGTGGTGAGCTACTTGACCAGGCATCAGTTAAGTTAATGGAAACCAGTGGACTAGATTCAGCTTTGGAAAAGGCTGAGTCTACAGCCATTGGCTCAAAGAAAAAAGTAACGATTGCATCTGTTCAGACATTAGCTCAAGAGAAAAGACTCACAAGCTATGCTAAAGATTATTTTAAGACCATCGTTGTTGATGAAGCACACCATTCGATGAGTGACACCTATCAAAGAATACTAAATTATTTTGATGGTGCAAACATTCTTGGTGTGACTGCAACGCCTGATCGCTCTGATCAGAAAAGTTTAGGTAAATATTTCGATTCAAAAGCCTATGAATACACATTACATCAAGCCATTAAAGAAGGATATCTTAGCCCAGTTAAAGCACAAATGATACCTCTTGAATTGGATATTCATAATGTTAGTGTTTCAAACGGTGACTATGCTGTAGGTGACTTAGGTACTGCCTTAGAACCTTATTTAAATCAAATTGCCCTTGAGATGCTCAAATACTGTAAAGGTAGAAAAACGGTCGTTTTCTTGCCTCTTGTTAAGACATCTCAAAAGTTCTGTGAACTACTAAATTTACATGGAATCAAGGCAGCTGAAGTAAATGGTTATAGCAAAGATAGAGATGAAATTCTAGCAGATTTTGAAGCTGGTGAGTACGACGTATTGTGTAATTCAATGTTATTAACAGAGGGTTGGGATTCTCCGGCAGTCGATTGCATAATCGTTTTAAGACCTACAAAGATTAGAAGTTTATATCAACAAATGGTAGGACGTGGCATGCGTCTAGCACCGAACAAGAAAGAACTATTATTACTTGATTTTCTATGGATGACTGAAAGACATGATTTATGTAAACCTTCAGCTCTCCTTTCTAAGGATGCAGAAATAGCCAAACGAATTAATCAAAAGATGATGGATAAAGAAAGTGGTATAGATTTACTTGAAGCAGAAAAAGATGCTGAAAACGATGTAATTAAAGAACGTGAAGAAGCACTTGCAAGAGAACTAGCAGCAATGAAGAAACGCAAATCAAAACTTGTTGATCCAATTCAGTATGCATTCTCAATCGCTGCTGAAGATTTAGCGAACTATGAACCTACCTTTACATGGGAAATGGGACCTGCTACTGAAAGACAATTAAGCTACCTAGAGAAACAAGGCATACATACAGAATCTGTTACATGCTTTGGTATGGCAAGTATGCTCATTGATAAATTAAAGACAAGACAGATTGAAGGATTAGCAACACCAAAACAAATAAGATTACTTGAAAAATATGGTTTTAATCACGTAGGTATGTGGCCGTTTGATTCAGCTAGCAAAATGGTATCCAGATTAGCAGACAATAGATGGCAGTTACCTAAAGGGATAAACGTAACAAGTTATCAACCTTAGGAGGATTTACATGGACAATTTACTTGAAGCCTTGAATCAAATTGATGTATCAAGTGTTTCTTATCAAGAATGGATTAATGTCGGTATGGCACTCAAGGCTGAGGGCTATGAATGTTCTGTGTGGGATAACTGGAGTAAGAATGATAAACGCTACAAGGATGGGGAATGCGATAAAAAGTGGAGGGGCTTTATTGGCTCCTCTAATCCCGTATCTGGTGGAACGATTATAAAACTTGCTAAAGATTATGGTTGGATACCACCCACAAAAGTTAATGGCGGATTAATCGAATGGGACGACATCATTGAATACGATGGTGAAGGTATGATCTATGATCCAACAACAACGATGAAACCATCAGAACAGCTGATTAAATATTTAGAAACGTTATTTAAAGATGATGATTTAGTGGCTTATGTAACAACTGATGTTTGGCAAAATGCTGATGGTAAATGGATGCCTGGAAAAGGTCACTTTGACCGTGCAGCGAAAGAACTCATTAAACTATTAAAAAAATATCCAGATGATATTGGTGCAGTCATTGGTGATTGGAAGGATGAATGTGGTGCATGGATTAGATTTAATCCAGTTGACGGTCATGGCGTTAAGAATGAAAACGTCACTCGATTTACCTATGCACTGGTTGAATCAGATGAAATCTCAATCCATGAGCAAGATGCTATCTACCGCAAATTAGAACTGCCGATAGCATGTTTGGTTCACAGTGGTGGTAGAAGTTTGCATGCAATTGTAAGAGTCGATGCTAGTGATGCAGAGGAGTATCGTAAGCGAGTTGACTATATCTATGATTATCTTGATAAAAATGGACTTAAAGTCGATAAAGCAAATAGAAACCCCTCAAGATTATCACGTTTACCTGGTGTTACTAGAAATGGTGTTGTTCAAACGCTTATAGATACAAATATAGGAAGAAGTAATTACAATGAATGGCTTGATTTTACTGAAGGTTTAATCGATGAAATGCCTTCCATTGAATCACTAGATGAAGAATTAGCACATTTACCTAATTTAGCGCCTGAACTTATCGAAGGTGTTGTAAGAGTAGGACATAAAATGCTTATTTCTGGTTCATCTAAAGCAGGTAAAAGTTTCTTATTAATGCAACTAGCAATTGCATTATCCGAAGGCGGTAAATGGTTAGGGTTTCAGTGCAAGAAATCTAAAGTACTCTATGTGAATTTAGAAATTGACAGGGCGAGTTGTTTACATCGATTTGATAAGATTTATAAAGCTTTAAAACTTGCACCTAAAAACAGCGGAAATATCAAAATTTGGAACCTTAGAGGACGAGCAATGCCGCTTGATAAATTAGTACCTAAGTTAATAAGAAAGGTTGCTAATCAAGGGTATGATGCGATCATCATAGATCCTATTTACAAGGTTATTACAGGTGATGAAAACAATGCCTCTGATATGGGAGCTTTTTCTAATCAATTCGACAAGATTTGTAATGAAACAGGTTGTGCAGCAATCTATTGTCATCATCATTCTAAAGGTTCACAAGGATTCAAAAAAGCGATGGATAGGGCTTCAGGATCAGGCGTATTTGCTCGTGATCCAGACGCACAGCTAGATATGATTCAACTAGAAACAAGTGATGAGTTCATGGCACAAAATGCTGATAATTTACAATCAACTGCATGGCGACTAGAGAGTAGTTTACGTGAGTTTGGAAACTTTAAACCGGTGAATTTTTGGTTTGAATACCCTATTCATAGACTCGATGATAAAGGCACATTAGCGAAACATTATGCAGAAGGAGATCCTAAATCAAATCTAGAAAAGAGTGGAAAAAGAAATCAAACTCCTGAATCTAGAAAAGATGAATTTGATACAGCCTTTGATGCTTGCATTGCTGGAGAAGATTATTGTACGACAGATGAATTGGCAAACTATCTCGGAATTGGTGTAAGAACAATACAGAAAAGAGTCGTTGAATTTAAAGATGATTATATAATTTCAAAAGGAAATGTATACAGAAAAACAGCGATTCAAAAAACGAATAATGGATAACTTTTCTCTATATTCGTAAAGTGAAGCAAATAGGATAATTGTCCTATGTTCATAAAGTGAATATTGGCCTTATATATAGTTGTTCGTTCACAACACGCTGACGCATCGTTTGTAGGATAGGGGATTGAGTGACCCCTATCCCAAACAAATGCATCAACGTCAGCACTTGCCTTACTTCACTAAAAAAATTTAAAAAAGGAGGTAACGATGAAAATATTTCTGTTACTGGACCCACCAACAATTACAGCTCAACAAAACAAAGTTACCCTTGTTAATAAGAAACCTGTGTTCTATAAACCTGAGAAACTGAAGCAAGCTAGAAGTACTATCATCAAACACCTTAAACCTTTTAAACCGTTGAAGCCAATTGAAGGTCCGATTAAGCTTCAAGTCATATGGAAATTCCCAAGAGGCAAAAAACATAAACATTTAGAATGGAGAGTAACTAGACCAGATACAGATAATTTGGAAAAGATGCTCAAAGATTGTATGACTGAGGTGGGATTTTGGATCGATGATGCTCAAGTCGTAGTGGAACATGTAGAAAAACTATGGTCAGATGATCCAACGGGTATAGCAATTGAAATTGAAGTTCTAAGCAAAATCAAGGAGGAAGTAGGATGAATATAAAAGAATACTTAAGTCGCTATCACAAAACGATAGTTAAGATAAAAGAACTTGAAGAAATAGTAGCTGAATATATACGTCTTGCTAACTCTATACCTGGAATTAATTTCGACCAAGTCCGCATTGATGGAACTAAAAGTTTACAGGCACCTTTTGAAAAGTGGATAATTAGAGCACTTGATGATGAGATACTCATTGAATCATTAAAAAAGGATCTTCCAAATATCAAATGTGAAATAATAGCAGTTATTGATGAAGTAGATGACAAGGAACTAAGAAAAGTACTAATATATCGCTATATTGATTGGAATAGTTGGAATGAGATAGCTGCGAAGATGTCTTATTCATATTCAACAGCTAGAAGGCTACATGATAAAGCTATTAAAGCTATCAAAGACAGTTATTGTATTAAAGTGGAAAAAAGCTAAGGAGTATGAATTTACTCCTTGCTTTCTAGTTTTTTGACTTCATATTCATTCTTGAGTTCTTTGAATTTTGAAATCAGCCATTGACTAGCAGCCTTAATTTCTTTAAAGCTTGCTTTCAACAGTACTTCGTCGCCATTAAAGATAATCATTGATTCATTATCCGCTTTTAGGCGATAGCTCTTGATTTTAATCTCTAGAATTGATTCGCTCATGCTTATTATCCTTTCTGCCAATTAGGCATTATTATTTTGAGACATTACTCTCTATAACAGTACATGTAAATTCTGCGAGCAAAAATATGAGCAGGTGTGAGCAGGGGTGAACCATTGTGAATATGTCAAGTGTGTGATAAGATTAAAATGTACAATGATGTAGCCAGAGGGCGACTATTTAAAATTATGGAATACTGGCTTTATACACCAGCCTAGAAACTAATGAAAGAATTCAGAGATGAGTTCTTTTTTGTTTTTGCAGAGATACTTGTAGTATTCCAACTGGTAAGCTATTACAGTTATTTACTAACAGTTGGAGTGATTATATGAAAGGAAAAATGCTAGATCTATATGAACGTTGGGAAAAATCTGGGCATCTAGATAGCAAACTAAAGTCAATAGCTGAGATGGTATCTAAACGAGCAACTCAACGACAAGTTGCTGAATATTTAGGTATCACCGAGAAAACGCTGATTAAACTAAGGAAAATACATCCAAAACTGAATGATGCATTTCAGTATGGTGATGAAGAGATGAAACATAAGTTACTTGACGCTGTTTATCAAAGGGCTATCGGTTTTGAATATGAAGAAACACAAACAGTGATTGAAGAAACAAAGACTGGTACTAAGAAACGAATTACAAAGTTCAAGAAACAGTCTCTACCCGATATTGCTGCAATTAAATATCTACTCATTACAAAGTTTGGTATTGAGTATAACGAAAAGAAGGCAGAAATTGAACTTATGGCAAAACGCCTAGAAAAAGACGAGGAGGAATGGGTAAATGAATATAGTGATGAAACAAGTAACAGAACTCAAAGCGTACGAAAACAATCCAAGAAATAATGAAGCAGCAATAGATGCTGTTGCTAGTAGTATCAAAGAGTTTGGTTTTAAGGTACCTATTGTGATTACAAGTGATAACGTGATTATTGCAGGACACACAAGGCTAAAAGCAAGCCTAAAACTAGGATTGGTAACTGTTCCTTGTATCGTTGCTGATGACCTCACAGAAGGGCAAATAAAGGCCTTTCGTTTGGCAGATAACAAGACAGCAGAACTCGCTTCATGGGACTTCTCTAAACTTGAGGATGAACTAGCAAATATCGAAATGGACATGAGCGTGTTTGGATTTGAAGAATTAGAAGCTGAGGTTCCTGATAATGCAACAGATGATGATTTTGATCCATCAGATGAACTTAGTGAAACTCCTTATGCTAAGTTAGGTGATATTTTTCAGCTTGGTACTCACAGAGTCATGTGTGGTGATTCAACTGAAAAAGAAAGTGTTGATAAATTACTTGATGGACAAAAAGTAGACATGACGTTTACTGATCCGCCTTACAATGTGGATTATGAAGGCACAGCTGGTAAGATAAAAAATGACAAGATGGGAGACGAAAGCTTCTATCTTTTTCTTTTTAATGCATTCAAGAATATTTTTGATAACACGAAACCTGGTGGAGCAATTTATGTCTGTCACGCGGACACTGAGGGTTTGAACTTTAGAAACGCCTATAAGAATGCAGGCTTTAAGCTTGCTGAATGTCTTATTTGGGTAAAAAATGCATTAGTGCTAGGTAGACAAGACTATCACTGGAGACATGAACCAATTCTTTATGGATGGAAAGAAGGCGCAGCTCATTACTTTATTGATGACCGAACTCAAGATACGATATGGGAATACAACAAACCTAAACGTAATGAAGAACATCCAACAATGAAACCTTTAGAGCTTTGTGGTAGAGCAATTTCTAATTCATCTAGAGTAGGTGAGGTTGTTTTAGACTTGTTTGGTGGTTCTGGATCAACTTTGATCGCATCGGATCAGCTTCAAAGAAAATCATATCTCATGGAACTCGATGAACGATTTGTTGATGTCATAGTAAAAAGATACCTAAAACACAAAGGTTCAATTGTAGATTGCTATTTATTACGAGATGGCAAAAAAATCGAACTTAGTTCAATTGATGAGTTCAAAAGTGTATTAACCGATATTTCAGAAGTCTCAAACTAATAGTCACTATAGTGAAAAATTGACTTGCTATAAGTCGTTTTTTATTGATATATAGTAGTAACCCAATAAAAAGTGGTTAGAAAAGAGGCATTGCAAATGAAGGTACATTTTGAAAGAAAAGCATTCAAAGAACAAATCATTCCAAAAGATGAGTTTGTTGTAGAAAAAGTGGTTGAAGTACCATTGAAGCAGTTTAATAAGTTCTTAGATGACATGCTTGGTGATTATAAATTTATAGACGAACACAAGGATTTGATGTACATTGATAAAAATGATATTTGGCACGCAATACTTGTCACAGCAAAAGAAGTAGACTTTGGAATCCTAGTTCAATCAGAAGGTTACGGTTATGCAAGATACTCAGCTTTTATTAGAAAAGTTGATTTAGGAGGTAGTATCAATGGATAAGCAAATACCTCTTAAACAATGGATTCAAGATTTTAATGATGGTGAATTCGATAGCAAAGAAGTCAAAGTTCAAATTAAAGCTGGCTGGTTTGATTGGTTTTGTAGAGATACAAGTTTAGCCAACAAAACAAAGAAGATGGGTAACATCATCAAGCAAATCAAAGCAGGTGGCAAAGTTGATCTCGTATCAAGTTATGTGTGGTTTAAAAACAACTGCCCACTTAATGGTCCACTCTATGATGATTTTAGAATTGCTGACATAGAGACAAACAACAATCTAATCGTAGTTCAAATTGACTGTCCCTGGAACGAATCAAAGTATACAGTCTATGAAAGACTTGATGGATTTGAAAAACCTGTATTTAAAAGCAACTCTTCAAGAGAACTTGTTAAGTGGTTTAATGAAGGGTGGAATAAGTAATGTTTAAAGAACACAACGCTCACCCTAAAGGTATAAAAACAACTGATTGTGTTGTAAGAGCAATCAGCACTGCTTTGAATAAGGATTACATGGAAATAAGAAGAGAGCTCAACCAGAAGAAGCGTGATTGGAACTTTACAAGCTACAAAGATACCGAGTTCTTATACAAATATTTTGAAGGAAGGCCTAGATTGATATTTAAAGCAATCAAAGGTCAACCAAGAATCAAAGGTAGCGACTTTTGTGAACTGCATCCAAAAGGAACATACATCCTAAAGATGACAGGACATGTCACGACATGTATTGATGGAGTGATTCTGGATACTTGGGACTGTTCATATCGGTCAGTATATACAGCGTGGGAAATTGAATAATAGTAATTAGGAGCGATAAGCTCCTTTTTTACTCGTTAATGGAGGAGATTAAGTTATGCAAGTAATAACAAGTGAATCAGTATTTAGTGGTCATCCCGATAAGGTTTGTGACCAAATCAGCGATGCGATACTAGATGCTATATTAGAACAAGATAAAAATGCAAGAGTTGCAGTTGAAACAGCAATCAAGGATGATTTTGTATTTGTCTTTGGTGAGGTTACAACAACCGCTAAAGTAGATTATAAAGAAGTAGCAAAGAGCAAACTTAAAGAAATAGGATACGATGAACCATTCAATGTCTTAGAAAAGATTAGCAAACAATCACTAGACATTGCACTTGGTGTTGATTCAACTGAATCACATGAACAAGGTGCAGGTGATCAAGGGATCATGTTTGGTTATGCGTGTAATGAAACAAAAGAGTTGATGCCATTACCGATTATGCTAGCAAATCAAATCTCGAAAGAAATGGATAAGGCTAGAAAAGAAAAGTATTCACACATCTTTGGTCCTGATGGGAAATGCCAGGTTTCTGTAGAGTATGAGAAGGGCAAACCTAAAAAGGTAAGAACAATAGTTGTTTCAGCTCAAACGAAGTCGTGGATTAATAGAGAGTTGTATGAGGATATCATTATCAATGAAGTGTTAACTGAAGTATTAGATGAAAAAGCAATTCGAGAAGCTGAGATTCTAATCAATCCAACAGGCGAGTTTGTGATTGGTGGTCCGTATGCAGACTCAGGATTAACTGGCAGAAAGATTATTGTAGATACTTATGGTGGATACGCAAAACATGGTGGTGGAGCCTTTTCTGGCAAAGACGTGAGCAAGGTTGATCGCAGTGGGGCTTATTATGCTAGGTACGTAGCAAAAGCGGTTGTAAGGGCAAATTTAGCGGACAGGTGCGAAGTTCAGCTAGGGTATGTGATTGGTATTTCAAATCCAGTAAGTATTCATGTAAACACATTTAACACTGGAATTATTAAGGATGAAAAAATCCAAGAGTTACTTACTCAAGTATTTGATTTTAGACCTCTTCATATCAGAAAGGAACTCGAACTTGATAACGTTAGATATCAGGATTTAGCTAAGTACGGACACTGTGGTAGAGAAGATTTAAATGTGCGTTGGGAATCAGTAGAAAATAAAGCAAATGAACTAAAGGAATTGTATGGGAAAACCAAAAGAGCTTCACAAGTTCTATAAGTCGAAGGCTTGGTTCGTTGCTCGCAATATCAAAACAAACGCCACACAGGGCAAGTGTGAGCGATGTGGTGCCGTTGGTGAAGAGGTACATCATAAGATTAGGTTAACAGTTGATAATGTGAATGACACCAACATAAGTTTAAATCAAGACAACCTAGAGTTGTTGTGTAAGAAGTGTCACAATGAAGAACATAAGCGTTTCTCGAAGTCGCAGCAATTTGATGAAGATGGTAACCTGATTTCACGATAAACCTCGAATAAATAAATATTGTTTGGTATAATGTTTATAAAAGTAGGTGGTTTTTATGGAAAATAAAAAAGGGAAGTTGATTTTCTTTTCCGGAAAAATGGGTGCAGGCAAATCAACAATGTCAAAAGAAATATCATTGGAAGAAGGAACAGTTCTTATATCTGAAGATGAGTGGTTATCAAATATGTATCCAGAAGAGATTAAAAATTTTGATGACTATGTTAAATATTCAATTAGAATTAAACCTTTACTTAAGAAGCATATAGTGAAATTGTTAAATAATGGATTAGTAGTAATTCTTGACTTTCCAGGAAATACTAAAAGACAAAGAAGTTGGTTTAAATCAATTATAGAAGAAAGCGATGACTTTAATCACGAACTAATTTATCTTAAAGCAAGTAATGAATTATGCTTAAGACATATCGAAAAGAGAAGATTAAGCAATCCTGAAAGAAATGGCTTTGATACGAAAGAAACATTTGAACATGTTACAAGTTTCTTTGAAGAACCAAGTGATGAAGAAGGTTTTAACATTAAGATAATCGCTAAGAAATAACCCCCGCCCCAATGCCTATTATTTGTTTTTGAAGGGTACCGCATGGGTGGGCCTTTAAAAAATGGAAGCCTTATTTTTTGAAAATCCAGATCTTGGAGGACAAGATGATTATGTTAGACCTAGAATTAAGTTTCATAAATGTCTTATTACTAACTCATGGGATCACTGAAAAGATAGAAAAGAAGTTTAATGAATCAAATTTAACTAATATAGAATTCATTAATGGATATCCGTCATATGCAGATTTGAATCAGCTGATGTATCAATCAGCACTTCTTCAAGCACGTAAACTTTGGGAAGCTAAACTGTACTATAATTTGACAGAAGATGAGTGGTTCAAGATTAGTAATTTTAGACATGCGATTGTTCACTCAAAGGAAAAGAATGATCAAATGCTTAAAGTTATTGGTGATTTGAACTTCGAGTTAGTTCCTATCTTAAACAAGATAAGCGAAGCAATTTATGAGAAGTATAATCTCGACGGCAATTTAGAATACGAAGAATATGTTAATAAGTATCTGAAGGATATAGAGAATCTCTGAAAACCATCAAGTCACTACGGTGGCTTTTTATTTTGTAGAAAGTGAGTGGAAAGCATGGCAGTGATTGATAAAGTACAAATTGAATATGAAAGATTAAAGACACTCTTCGTATCAGTTGAACAATCAAAAAGTGAACTTGTTGATAATCTAATCAAGGAAGCTGCTTTTATGAAAGTTCAACTAGAATCACTTCAGAATCAAATCAGCAAATACGGTGCAGTTCAGATTTCAAAAAAAGGTGCACAACGTCAAACTGAAGCAGCAAAATATTATACGAAATTAGTGAACTCATATGGAACTGTAATTAAAACGCTTAACTCCATAATGGGTAAAAACATTATTGATGAAGATGATGAATTTGACAAGTTCATAGGTAGAATGTCAGAATGAACTACTTATTGAAATATTATGATGAGATTCAAAAGGGAAATATCATAGCTGGAAAAGAACTACTAACAGTCCTAGAGTCACTCATCAGAGACTTGGATAACCCAAGATACATTTTTGATGAACGTCCTGGGAATATTCGAATCGAGTTTATTGAGACCTTCTGCAAACATACTAAAAGTCCATTTAATGGAGAACCATTTATACTAGAATTATGGGAGAAGGCAGTACTTCAAACGGCATATGGATTTAAAATGGCGGACACTAATTTAAGAAGGTTTAATGAAGTCTTATTGTTGATTGCCAGAAAGAATGGTAAGACAACCTTTATCGCAGGTATAGATCTGGCAGAGTTCTTTTTATCTAAAGGTGGTGTTGATATTGTATGTGCATCTAATACCTCTGAACAAGCGAATATCCTATTTGAAGAAATTAACAACATGAGAGAAGGCTCGAAAGCACTATCGAATGAAAAAAGAAGTAAGAAAAATATCTTTCACATTTACTCACCAAAAACCAAGAATAAGATAAAAAAGTTGTCTGCTCAATCGAGAAATAAGGATGGGTATAATATTGAGGTTGGTTGTATTGATGAAGTACATGAAATGACGGATTCAAAAGTCTATGATGCGATTAAACAAAGTCAATCAACTAAATCAGAACCGCTTATATTTATCATAACCACTGAAGGAAACACTGTCGGTGGTTTTTTAGATAATAAGTTAGATTATGTTAGAAGAATGATCAAAGGTGAGATCCAAGATGAAAGAGTGCTGCCCTGGTTATATACGCAAGATTCAGTTGATGAAATCTATCAAGATAAAAGAACATGGCAAAAATCTAATCCAAGCATAGGTTCAATTAAAACATATTCT
>JAVESF010000003.1:0-121323 GCA_034006765.1 Acholeplasma sp.
ACTTCACGTCTATATTTAGTGACTAAAATCAAGTGATACGACAACATAAAGACTGAATGTAAATTCGTGTCTAATTTTAACATTATATAGCCTTCTTTCCGTAATGATACCGAATGTTTATTATATTTATATTATACCATATTTTATATATAATAATCAATCTCAAAAATAAAAAGAATCAATCTTCTTCTTTTTTCATTATTGAGGGTCTGTCGTGATATTTTTGCCATCCATATCACCTGATTTCACTATTATTATACCCCTTTTTAATGAAATCTACATGGTGCAAAAAAAAATCAAACATCTTTTAATAATGCTTGATTTTCCTTGTTTAAAGATGCTTAGTCACTAATGTTAAGTATTCAATAAATCTGTACAAGTAGTGTTGGTTATTTTGATCTAGTAATAACGATATATGAATTCTATCATGCAAATAACTCAGTTTGATGTTTGCATCTACTTCGCTGGCATACAAAAACAACGACTCTCCGTTAATGGTTTGTGAGACTTCCACCGATAACACAAGTGTAACATCGGTGGTAGACTTAATCGTTTTTTCAACGCCTAATTTAGCAGATAATTTCTTAAAGACCTTTTCATACATATAGATGATGAGTTCATCATCCACTGTACCGAATCGATCTTCAAGTTCTATTTGAAGGTTTTTAACGTCATTTAAAGTATTTAACCCACTGATTCTTTTGTGAATCGCAACCCTAACTTCATCATTGTCGATAAAATCTTTACTGATGTGTCTGTTTGATAGCACCAAATCTTTTTCTTCTTTAGGCTCAGGTTTTTGGACGCCTTGTTTTTCATCCATAGTCTCCTCTAGTAACCTTAAATACATTTCCATCCCGACTGTATCGATAAAGCCGCTTTGTTCGCCACCTAAGATGTCGCCTGCGCCTCTTATAGATAAGTCACGCATCGCAATCTTAAACCCAGAACCTAATTCAGTAAAATCTTGAATGGTTTTAAGACGTTTCATTGCGTCTTCAGTCATGACTTTGTGTCTTGCATACATCAAATATGCATAAGCAATTTTGTCGCTTCTGCCGACGCGACCTCTAATTTGATAAAGCTGTGATAATCCAAGGGTATCCGCATCATGAATTAAAAGCGTATTTGTGTTTGGAATATCGATGCCGGTCTCGATGATGGTGGTAGAAACCAACACATCAAACTTACGGTCTATAAAATCTGTGATGACGTCTTCGATTTTGTCTTTAGACATCTTTCCATGTGCAAACGTTACTTTTGCATCTGGCACCAATAGTTGAAGCTTTTTGACTACCAGTTCGATATCAGAAACTTTATTGTATAAGTAAAAAACTTGTCCCGCTCTAGAAAGCTCCCGTTCGATGGCTTCTTTGATGATGGCATCTTGTCTTTCGACCACGTAGGTTTGAATTGGATATCTGTTTAAAGGTGGGGTTTCAATCATGGATAAATCCTTTATGCCCATAAGCGCCATTTGTAGTGTTCTAGGGATTGGCGTCGCAGACAAAGATAAGCAATCTATGTTGATTCTCATTTCCTTAATACGTTCTTTATGTTCGACCCCAAAACGCTGTTCTTCATCAATGATTAATAGACCTAAATCTTTAAATTTAATGTCCTTTGACAACAAGCGGTGTGTGCCGATAATCACGTCCACAAGCCCTTTTCTGAGCCTATCTAAAACATCGGTTTGTTCACGTTGTGAGACAAACCTACTTAAGAGTTCTACCGTCACACCAAAGGACTCAAATCTTTTTTTAAAGGCGTAGAAATGTTGTCTAGCAAGCACAGTCGTAGGCACTAAATATGCCACTTGTTTATCTGAGATTACAGCCTTGAATGCTGCCCTCATCGCCACCTCTGTTTTACCATATCCCACATCGCCAATCAAAAGCCTGTCCATTGGCTTTTTGGACTCCATGTCTCGTTTTACCGAATCAATAGACTTTAATTGATCTAAGGTTTCATCAAATTCAAAGTTAGCTTCAAAGGCTTGTTGAAGTTCATTGTCTTTGACAAATTCATACCCAACAGCTTGTTCTCTTTCTTTATATAATGCGATGAGTTTATCAGAAATATCTTTAAGTTTATTCTTAACTTTTTTCTTTGTATTAGACCACTGATTGGTGCCTAATTTGGTCAGTTTCGGTTCATGTCCATCTTTGGATGAATACCTTAAAACTTTATCGATTTGGTCGACAGGAATATATAAATAATCCGTCCCTTCATAAGCAATGTGTAAGTAATCTTTAATGGTGCCTGACAGCTCCATTTCTTTTAATCCCAAATACTGACCAATGCCGTAATCATAGTGAACCACATAATCCCCTGTCTTTAGTTCTTCGATTGAGGAAATTTTGACTGCTTCAGACATCACAGATTTATATCTAATTTTGCGTTTATTATTTTTATAATCGAATATATCTGATTCATTCAAAACAGATAATCCGTGTTTAACCAAATCAAAGGCTAGTAGCGTTTCAGGATATAAAATATTCACCGCATCTTTTTGAATGGTTTCAGGATTAACGATGTAATCGATTTGTTTAGATTCTAAAAGGTCTTTCAGCTTTTCATATCTTGAGGGTTGTTGAATCCCAATTAAATGGGTATAAGGTTCTTTTTTAACTCTATCGATATAAGCTTCATAATTACCTTGGTAAGTAATGCTGTCTCTTGCGTGAATGGTGATATCTGAAGTCACCCCAACCCTTGTAAAACCACTGATCTCAATATGAGGGTATTGATAGAGTTCATCCAGCTTTAAATAAAAGGGAATGTCTAAAAAGTTTCTGCCTTTGTAGGTTTTAACATATTCCTCTAAATCTAACAACATTCGGTCTTGGTTCTTTGCCATCTTATACTTGTCTATGAAATAGATTTTTTTATTTTCTACAAAATCGAAAATAGAATGGTTAGAATCTTTAAAAAACGGCATATAAAAATTAAGACCATCTAAGTTTTTTCTTTGATAAAGCTGATCTAAATCTTGATTCATTTTTTGACTTTCTAAATCAGACAGTGTTTTTTTACTGAAAAATGCTTCTACTGCATCTATGACGAGTTCTTTTTCTTGATCATCAAAAAAGAGTTCGTTCATGGGTAATATTTTAATGCTAGACACTTCACCAAAAGTAAGTTGAGTATCCGGTTTAAACAGTTTAATCTTTTCTACTTCATCAAATCCTGTGTAAATACGATAAGGAGCCTCACTGCCAATTGGAAAAATATCAATAATATCTCCTTTAACACCGAATTCTCCCGTTTTTAAAACGGTATACTCACGTTTATATCCGTGGTTGACTAAATACGTTATAAACGCGTTTTGATCGATGATGTCAAAAACGTTAATCACTTTTATCGAAGAAAGCCATTTATCGATTGAATGGTTTTTTCGGAGGATGCCTGTTTGATGGGTGACGACAATTTTTTTCTGTTTATCAAGTAGTGTGCCTAGTGCATATATGCGTTCAATCTTAAACTCAATTGAAGTCAATGCCAAAAGCGAGGTTAGGATTTCATCTGAAGGGTAAAAGAGGACATCGTTGTCTTCTAATAATAACGATAATCCATCATAGTAGAGTTGTGCCATATACAAATTAGGTAGGACCACAAAAATGGTATCTTCACTATTTAAAAAATCACTCGCAATGAGTGTCATATTATAAGGGTCATTCGTTTGATTCAAAACCAGATTATCCTTTTTGTTTAAGATGGTTTCATGAGGGTATAATGCTTTAAAATACTTCAAAAATGGTTTCATAGGTCACCTCGAGACGACAAAATCCGGACGTCTTAGGAAGACGCCGGGGTGTTGTATTTGGTCATAATATCGACAAAAGGTTTTTGTTCGATAAATTCAATTAAAGCGTCTTTAGCATATTGATAACTAATAGACATTTCGGTTTGTTCAGCTTTTGAAAACTTTCCTAAAACATGTGCACACAGCGCTTTATCTGTGCCGGAAATACCAATTCGAATACGTTTAAACGATTGAGATCCAAAGTGTTTAACTAAATCTTTAATGCCGTTGTGTCCGCCTGAAGACCCTTGCATACGGAGTCTTAGTTTTCCTAGGTCAAGCGCAATATCATCGTAAACTACCATGATATCTTCAAGTTCTATTTTATAAAACTGCTTAACTAAAATGGCAGATTCTCCTGATAGATTCATAAAAGTCGATGGTTTTAATAGGATGATTTTTTCTAAACCATATTGTGTACTCGCGATTTCACCTTTAAAGGCTTTATCCAATTTAAACGTGACATTTAAGTGCTTGGCTAACAAATCAATGACTTCAAACCCAACATTATGTCTCGTTTTTTCGTATTGTTTACCGGGATTTCCAAGTCCAATAATCAGTTTCAACTTCTGTGGACTTCGTAGATGTTTTCGAAGATTTGGCTAATAGGTTCGTCGTCTATAATATGTAAGACAGCTTTTCCAAGTAATTGGCCAATCGAAAGTTGAACGACTTTAGGATAGTTTTCAATGTTATCAACCACAACCGTATTGGTGACAACCACTTCTTTAATAGGGGAATTACTAATGCGTTCTAATGCATTGTTTGAAAACAAGGCGTGCGTCGCTGCTGCATAAACGCAGTCTGCGCCTTTTTTGAGTAGGGCCTCGCTACCTGCAACAAGTGTGCCACCTGTATCAATAATATCATCTACCATAATACAAGTTCTACCTTCCACATCCCCAATAATATTCATGACCTCAGCTTTGTTAGCTTCTGGTCGTCGTTTATCAATAATGGCGATTGGGGCATTGAAGAATTTCGCAAAACTTCTAGCACGTGTCACGCCACCGTGGTCAGGTGAGACGATGGTAACATTTTTTAGGTTTTGTTCGAGAAAATGCGTAGCCAATAAAGGCATACCAGGGAAGTTGTCAATTGGTATATCAAAGAACCCTTGAATTTGTGCCGCGTGTAAATCGATACAGATCACACGGTCAACCCCTGAAACTTGTAATAAATCTGCAATTAACTTCGCTGTGATAGGCTGTCTGGATTTTGCTTTTCGGTCTTGTCTAGAATACCCATAGTAAGGCATTAAAATCGTAACGCTCGCTGCACTGGCTCTTTTAAGTGCATCCGTGAAAATGAGAATTTCCATGATGTGGTCATTGACCGGTTTAGATGTTGGTTGAACGACAAACACATGGTGTCCTCTTACGGATTCAGGTATGTTTATTCCAATTTCACCATCTGCAAATCTTGTGATATCACACGGTGAAATCGGAATGCCTGATGCTTCACTGATTTCTTGTACGAGTTTCGGATTGGAAGACAACCCAAATAGTTTCACTTTTTTTCCATCAATAATTGACATAATAATTACCCCCTCATATATTAATTATAACAATTTTTAGTGTTCTTGTGTAAGTATGCATGTGAGATTTTCAAAACTATTTAAAAGCTTGATTGTTTTCTCTGTTGGATTAATCAAATATAGGGTTGACCCACTACCAGACATATACACTTTAAGTCCCTTTTCAATTAACTTTTCATACAACGCTTTAAACCCTGAATTCGCGTTTAAAGCAGGTGTTAATAAATCGTTAAATATCGAGTCAAAACGTCCGTTTAAAAAAGAGTCATAGGCCTGTTCAAAGTCATGGTTAGTGTTTGATTTATAGTGATGAAATACGTCTTTAGTTAATAGTTCAATGCCTGGTAGAATTAGCAAAATCGATCTAAGCTTAGAGGGCGTTTCGAGTAGTTTGATTCTATCCCCTCTACCTTCAATGATTGCTCTTTGATTGTGTAATGTAAAAAGTGTGTCTGAGCCTAACTCATTCGCAAGACTTTCTTGGGTTTCTATATCTAAGTTTAGTCTAAACAACTGATTCACACCTCTGATGGTTGCAGATATATCTGCGCTTGCACCACCCAATCCTGAACCAATCGGTATCACTTTATTTAGCTTAACAGAGACATTTTCCTGAATATTAAAACGTTTTTTCATTAAGTGGATTGTTTTTAAAATACTGTTGTTTTCAATCGCTATATTGGATATAACTTCTGTCTTATCTGATATTGAAAACTCAAGCGTGTCATAATAATCGAGCGGAATCATAAGGCTTTTGAGTTCGTGATATCCATCCGTTCTTTTACCTTTTACTTCTAAAATGATATTCAATTTTGCATAGGCTTTTTCTGTCATATTACCACCCGTTAGATAACTTGACGAAGTCTTCAACCGATAGGCCTTCAGCTCGTGTAAACTGATCGTATTTTTCATCGATCTTTTTCAGTTTAATAAGAAGGTCTGTTTTGTTTAGTTTTGATGGTTCTTCTAGATTGTTCAAGAGGGTTTTTCTTTTTTGGGTGAACGAGTTTTTTACCAATTTTCTGAACTGATCCATGTCTTCAATTTGGGTTTGATAGAAAGACTGTTTGGTCAGTTTAATCACCGTACTGTCAACATTAGGGGCTGGGTAAAAAGCTGTGCGTTTGACTTGGGTGATCTTTTCTACTTTCGCTTGTGATTGTACTAAAACACTCACAGCGCCATAGTCTTTGCTGTTTGGTCCACTTGAAAGTCTATCAGCAACCTCTTTTTGAATGAGAAGGGTGGCCTCTATTACCTCTTTAGTTTCAAGTAGTTTAAAAATAATTGGCGTGGTGATGTAATATGGGATATTGGCAATGACTTTAACGTTACTTAATCCTTTATCCAAGATGAATTGATCTAAGTCAATTTCTAATATGTCCTCAAAAACAATCTCTAGATTGGAATTTAAAGATACAATTGGATTTAAATATTCAGTTAAAGATTGGTCGATTTCAAAAGCATAGACTTCTTTTGCATTTTTAACCAAGTGCTTGGTTAAAGCGCCTCTACCTGGCCCAATTTCAATCACAGTATCCGTGATTTGCACTTTACTGCCTGAGATGATCTTCTTTAAGGTTGTTTCACTTTTTAAAAAGTTTTGACCAAACTTTTTTTTAGGTTTCGAGTTCATTTAGTGCCTCCAAAATATCCTTTTGCTTATAACCAAAGAGTGTGAGTCTAGGTAATAAGTTTTTACCATTTACATAGCCAATAGATAAATACTCACAAAGCTTAAGACGTTTAATCTTTGAGGTTTTATCGCCTATCAAACCTAAATCTAACAGAAAATCAAAAGTTAAGTCTGACTGATTGAGTGGTTCTTTGACTAAATCAAGTGATGCTTTTAAAAACTCACGATTAACGTGTTCAATCCCGACTTTCTTTCCGTTATACGAGGTAGAATTTTCTTTGTTTATGAATATATGCTTGCATGAAGGTAATCGATTGGTAATGATTCGTCTTAGTCTTTCCCCTGCATTGTCTGCATCTAATAGTAAGATGATTTCATTATTTAAGGATAACTGTTCTAATTGTTCTAAAAATGCTTCTGTGATGGCTGCGCCATTGGTCATCAGGATATTTAATTCAGAGTCAATTTCTTTAAGTCTGTTATAATCGTGTCTACCTTCTACCACATATATTTTACTCATGATTAGACCTATAGTACAATTTCCGGTCTGTCTTCATCCCAGAAGTTGACAAACCTTTGATGATTGGGGAAACTTGATCAAGTGAAATCACTTCATTATTTGCCTTAAGAATTAAAATGTTAGAAGCTAGTATGTCGAACTCCTCAATGAGATAAGTACGTTGAGTTACTTGGTCAATTTTATAATGATACTCCGATAGTTTCGGTTCGTAAACAAAGTTAAACATCTTTTCTGACTCGTTTGTGTTGACTTCAATATAATCAAATAATTCCCGCTTTAAAAACGACAAACAAAGCGTTTTTAGAATGTCATCTTCACTATGAGAAAATCTTTTTATTAAGCCATTTACATAATAATCGTCTAGTTCAAAGTACGCATTTTCTTCAAACCCATTTTCGATGATGGTTAAAAGATAACTAGCGTAATCATCTTTTAGTTTCTGTGCCTGATAAAGGTCTAAGATTCTTTTATAGATCTTTTCTAACATGATTTCATATGAACGAGCAACTGGGTGATAATAGACTTGCCAGTACATATGATATCTACTCATCAAATAGTTCTCAATCGCGTGAATAGCACCTTCTTTAAAGACAACCAATTCGTCTTTGATTGTAAGCATTCTAAAAATTCTATCCTTGTCTAACTTCCCGTAAGATGCCCCTGTATAATAGGCGTCGCGTTCTAAATAATCCATTCTGTCGATGTCTAATTGCGAAGAAATTAACTGTTCGATAATCTTGAATTTATTCATTTTTAAGATGACACTAGAGATATCTGAAGCGAGACTTGTATGAGCTTTGTTCAAGACTTTATTGATTTCAGTGTTACCTTGAATGATTTTTGTTGTGGATATTTCGTGACCTAACATAAAAACATGTTCAAAAGCATGTGAATAAGGCCCATGTCCCACATCATGAAGAAGCGCTGAGCATAAGAATAAAACCTGTTCGTATTCGCTTAAGTGCGTTTGTAAGATTTCAATGTCTTGAAGGGCTTTAAACGCTAAAGCATACACCCCTAAACTGTGTGAAAACCTTGAGTGTTCTGCCCCATGGAACACCATAGATACGCCTGATAATTGGCGTATTCTTCTCAAGCGTTGAAACTCTTTAGTGTCAATCAAATCCGAAATCACTTTATGTTTGACTTGAATATAGCCATAGATTGGATCTCTGAATACCTTTTTAGTTTTGAGTGTTTCAAACATACTATCCCTCTATTCTTAAAAAAAAGCCTATGTGAGTAGGCTTATTTAGTGATTGAGTAAGCTTTAACAAGCTCACATAAATCGCCATTAGATAATTCAAAAGCAGCACCATCGTCGGTGTCTAAGTGACAGTCTAAAGCGTATTTAGAGGATACACGGCATAAAACATTATCTAAGATGCCGCCTTTTTTCCCGTCGATTTTAATAGAAACAACTTCGCCATCTTTTACATCGAATTGTTTCGCATCTTCTAGTGAAAAATGAATGTGTCTATCAGCAACAATCACACCTTCAGATAATTCAACTTCGCCAGCAGGTCCTACAAGCTTACATGCACCAGATCCTTTAACATCTCCAGATGATCTAACAGGGGCTACAAATTTGCCTCTGATTGCATCACTTCTTGAGATTTCTACTTGTGAGGCTGGTCTAACTGGTCCTAAAATTCTAACGCCAGCTAAAAGCTTTCCTGCGGGTGAATACACATCAACTTTCTCGTTGGCAGCATATTGTCCAGGTTGACTAAGGTCTTTAAAAGGCGTTAGTTCATAGCCTTTACCGAATAGTGTTTCTAAGTGTTCTTGTGTTAAGTGTAGGTGTCTTCCAGATACACCAATTGGAATATTTTTCATTTTTTTACAAATCCTTTCTATTTACGCAACAATTATAGCACTATTTGTTTTATAAAACAACTAAGGAGGTATTCTTGGTGAATATATATTCACCTTTAGTTTTTTGAATTTGAGTTCACTGTTTTTTAGTGATATAATGAGTCTATCAAACAGGAGGCACAATATGGATACTATTTTTACGAAAATCATCAAAAGAGAAATCCCGGCAAACATTGTTTATGAGGATGAAACCGTCATTGCTTTTTTAGATATCACACAGGCCACAAAAGGGCATACTTTAGTAGTTACAAAACACCCTTACAAGGACATCTTTGAGCTTCCACAAGAGGTTGCTTCACACGTTTTTAAAGTAGTTGTAAACCTTTCAAACGCAATCAAAAAGGCGTTCAATCCAGTCGGATTAAACACCTTAAATAATAATGGTATTTTCGCTTCACAAAGCGTTTTTCATTTTCATATTCATATCATACCTAGGTATGAATCCGATGACCTTGAAAACATGAAGATGGTGAATCACTCAAACAGTCTTACTAAACAAGACTATGAGACAACCAAACAATCCATTCTTAACGCTTTATTGTAAACTTAACCCCTGAATCGACGTTTTCTACGGTAAGCGAATAGCCAAATTTATTGAAGGTTTTCTGTACAATCGACATACCTATGCCGAATTGTCCACGAGAACCTTTTTCATATGGTTTAAACCCTTCTTTGATATACTTTTCTTCTATTGATGGGCCGTCGTTATAGATGGTTAGACAATGATTTTTAAGCGTAATGTCAATCCGTGTTTGCGCATATCTTGAAGCGTTGTCTATCAAGTTTTCAATCGAAGTATAGAAGTATTCTCTCACACCTTGAAAACTTGTGTCATCTAAATCAAGATTAACCTCTAAATGGTTTAGCCTTAATTTATTGTTGAAGTAGACTTGTCCGATGACTTCTTTCATCAAGACAGTCTCAACACTTTCTTTTACTTCCAAGGTCGCGATTTTAGACAACTCTAGCAGCATTTTAACTTTGCTTTGGAGTTTCTCTGTTTGTTTGATGATGATTTTGGCATCTTCAACTTCCGTTGTGCCATCCAAGATGGCCTCTGCGTAAGATTGGATTACTGAGATTGGCGTTTTCAAATCATGTGAAACATTTTGAAACATTTCTTGTTTTGTTTTTTCATTTTCTTTGATTTCAAGTCTCAAGGTTTCTATGGCTTTTGATAGTTCTGAAATTTCATCTTTACCGTTTAAATAAACCTTGTTTTCATAACCCGTATTTGTAAATTGTTTAACTTCTTTTTGAAGGTATTTAATTCTCGAAGTTAGGTTTCTGCTCCATAAGGCAATGGCTAAGTTTCCGAGTAGAATGATTACCGAAAAAGTCATGAAGGTCCCAAAAAATGTCATAAGAACTTCTTCTTTAGCGGTTGCTGCTTTTACGGAATCAATATACGTGTTGTCCATCACACCAATATAATATTCGGTGGTTGTTTCATTAATGACGTTTTTAGGTGATATAGACAAATAAAAGGTGGTGTTGGCGTTACTATAAATAAACTCACCTAAATAAGCTGCTCTTATCACACCATCGTATAAGGTTTGATCATTGTTCATCATGTAAGAGGCATTTGGTGAAATGTATCGGTTAGTGACTGCTGCATCAAAAGTAGATATTTTATTGACTGTAATGAGAATATACCCAAGATAATCTTCAGTTTCTCTTGGATTGTCGATGGTTGCTTCAACATAGTTGTCCACTTCGTTTCTGGCTAATCCTAAATATACACTTTGATAATTTTTAAACGTGATAAATCCAAAAATTAAAGCAGATAAAAATGTGACCGTCGAAAACAAAATAACGAGTTGTATGGATAATTTATACTGTCTCATTATAACAATCTATAGCCATAACCATAAATGGTTTCTATCATCAATTTAGGCATTTTTTGTCTTAGTCGTCTAAGTAGATCGTCAACCACCCTATCAGAACCAAAATAATCTGGACCCCAAACATGGCTCAAGATTTGTTCTCTAGAAAATGCTTGATTAATGTTTTCAATGAAAAACAACATCAATTCAAACTCTTTATTAGTCAACTCAATCGTTTCTTCTGCTTCTTTGATGATACGTTTTTCTATGTTGATTTCATATACATCGTATTTCAAAATATTCGTACTTTGACGATTGGCTCTTTTTAAAATCGCTTTTACACGCAAAATAAGCTCTCTAGGAGAGTATGGTTTTGCTAAATAATCATCGCTGCCTAGTTCAAGGCCTCTGATTTTATCTAAATCATGATCTCTGGCTGAGGTAAACATAACCGCTGCCTTAGGATTTTTCTTCTTGACTGCCTCGATAATGTCATAGCCATTAATATCTCCTGTAAGCATGATGTCCAATATCCATAAATCGACTTCATCTCCAACATGGGTGATTGCCTCTTCCCCAGACTCAAAGACGGTCACTTCAAATCCTTCTTTAATTAGATACTTTTTGATGATTTGAGATAGATCCAACTCATCTTCCACATAATAAATTTTCATAAAGTCACCTCTTTTTAATGAAGAAAGTGCCCATTTCGGGCACTTTCATTATATCATATGTTTTTAGGAGAAATTAAATGATATCTGTATGTTAGCATTATAGCCATAAAATATCGAACAAATATCAAATAATTGTGTCAAATTATGTTATTTGATTGTGGTGGTGTGCATGTATTGTACTAATACATCTGGAACTGTGATGGTCCCATCTTCGTTTTGATAGTTTTCCATAATGGCAATCATTGTCCTACCCACAGCTAACCCTGAACCATTTAAGGTGTGAACATACTCCGTTTTTGAATCTTTTGTACGTTTGAAACGAATGTTGCCTCTTCTAGCTTGATAATCTTCAGCATTAGAAATCGATCCTATCTCACGATAGGTGTTTTGACTTGGTACCCAAACTTCAATGTCATAAGTCTTAGCCATTGAAAACCCTAAATCCCCAGTAGATAGGCTTACTACTCTATAAGGGAGTTTTAATAGTTGAAGAACCTTTTCTGAGTTTTTTAACATCTTATCAAGTTCTTGGTAAGACTCTTCTGGTTTAGTGAATTTAATCAGTTCTACTTTATTGAATTGGTGTTGACGTAAGATGCCTTTAGTGTCTCTACCTGCTGAGCCTGCTTCACTTCTAAAAGCCGTTGTGAATGAGACAAACTTGAGTGGTAATAAATCCCCTTCGATAATCTCATCACGATACATATTGATGGTTGGGACTTCAGCTGTTGGGTTTAAGTACCAAGAAGCTTCGTCTGTCCCTACTTTGTATGAATCTTCTCTAAATTTAGGAAATTGTCCTGTAGCAAACATGCTTTCTTCATTCACGATAAATGGTGGTATTATTTCGGTATATCCATGATCTTCAGCATGTAGTTCCATCATAAATTGAATGAGTGAACGTTCTAATCTTGCCCCTAAGCCTCTGTCAATCACGAAACGCGATCCTGTTATCTTCGTTGCACGTTGAAAATCTAAAATACCAAGTTTTTCACCTAATTCCGCATGATCTTTTACTTCAAACTCAAAGGTCCTTGGTGTGCCCCATTTATATAGTTCTTGGTTGTCTTTTTCATCTAATCCGACAGGGATATCTTGATTAGGGATATTTGGTGTATTTAACAGTTGTTCTCTGATATAGAGATCTATCGCTTCAATCTTTAAATCTATTTCTTTTATCGCATCTCCCATAAGCCTTACAGACTCTTTAATAGGTTCGGTGTCTTCACCTTTTCTCGCCATTAATCCAATTTCCTTAGATTTTTGGTTTCGACTTGCTTTTAACTTTTCAACCTCTGCAATCAATTGTCGACGTTGTTCATCTTGTAAAACAACTTCCTTTAAATACGAAAAATCTTTGCCCCTCGTATTTAACCTTTCAATTGCTTCATCTAAATTTTCTTTGATCCATTTAATATCTAACATTTTGTTATCCTCCAATAATGAATAAAAAAGTCCTTAAAGAATATAATATTCTTAAGGACGAAATATCGCGGTACCACCTTAATTCTACTATTTCTAGTAGCACTCAATACTATTAACGCCAGCATGCGGGTGTGATTAGCACCTCTCCTGAGTAGATTTCCTAATGTCGTGTTTAGGGTTTTCATCAACCACCCATTTTCTAATAAACCGTCATAAGTACTTATCTCATTCATCGAATTGCTTATATTATAGCCTAAGCAATCAGAAATGTAAATATAGGATGGTCTCTATCTTTTCAAAAAGACTTGATTTGTTTCAAAAATTGGGTATAATTAGATTAAATTCGATGACTTAAGAGTAGTACTCATGAATTTAGTATAAAGCGAACTTGTGATAGTGGAAGACAAGGATACATGAATCATGCGGAATGGACTTTAGTAGAAGCAGGGTGAACAAAGTAGCCTGCGCCGTGCGCTCACGTTACAGGGCAAAAATATTAAAGTCTTAAATGACGGCGTATTTTTTGAGGAGAATACTATATTCTTAAATATTGGGTGGCACCACGTTAATTCGTCCCATGATGTCTTTTAGACGTCATGGGCTTTTTTTGTACCCAACCTCATCAATCACCTCATAAAGGCTCTTAAAAAGAAAAGAGGGTATTTATGGAATTCGGTATTTTTGGGGGACAGCTAGTCCCACCACACATTTTAAAAGCGGTAAAAGAAGTTGAGGCAGCTTATGACCTTTATAAAGATGATGCTGACTTCAACCGTGAGCTTCTAGAGCTCTATCACGAGTATGCAAACAGACCTAGTTTGCTTTATTATGCAAAAAATCTAACAGAGGCTTTAGGTGGTGCTAAAGTTTATCTAAAAAGAGAAGATTTAAATCATACAGGTGCACATAAGATAAACAACGTCTTAGGGCAAGCACTACTAGCAAAAAGAATGGGTAAAAAGAAACTAATCGCGGAAACGGGGGCAGGTCAACACGGCGTTGCTACTGCAACTGTAGCTGCATTGTTTGGCATGGAATGTGAAGTACATATGGGTGCGGTTGATATTGAAAAACAGGCATTGAATGTATACAAAATGAGGTTATTAGGCGCTAAGGTAGTCTCCGTTGATTTCGGTTTAAAAACTCTAAAAGAAGCCGTTGACAGTGCACTTATGACATGGAGTGAGCAATTGGAAGATACTTTCTATCTAATTGGTTCAGCAGTAGGCCCTCATCCCTACCCAACTATGGTTAGAGACTTCCAAAAAATCATTGGTGAAGAAATTAAATCTCAAATAATAGAAAAAGAAAAGAGATTACCAGACTATGTCATAGCCTGCGTCGGTGGTGGTTCAAATGCCATTGGTGCATTTTATCCATTTATCCAAGATCGAACTGTTAAGCTAATAGGCGTAGAAGCTGCTGGTAAAGGCCTTAATACAACTATGCATGCTGCCACTATGACCAAAGGCATAAACGGAGAAATTCACGGCATGTATACCAAAGTACTCATGGATGAGGGCAAAATCAGCGATGTTTATTCGATATCAGCCGGTCTGGATTATCCTGGTGTTGGTCCGGAACACAGTTATCTTAATGACTCAAAACGTGCAACCTATGTGGCGATTACCGACACTGAAGCAATCAATGCTTATCAGTTGCTCTCTTTGAAAGAGGGTATTATACCTGCCATTGAAAGTTCACATGCTGTAGCTTATGCCATTAAACTTGCCAAAACAATGTCAAAAGAACATATCATCGTTGTAAATCTTTCTGGTAGAGGCGATAAAGATGTTAAGCAAATTGCCAAAGCATTAGGTGAAGAAATTGTAGACTAAATAAGTATGACCACAGTTTTTAATAATCTGTGGTCATATTTTTATTTCGCTATGTTTACTAATTCATTAATTCTATTAGTCGTATCATCATCTATCCCATCGGTTTCATATCTTTTATCTCCAATGGTGAGACTATAAGCCGGAAAGACTTTTCTTAGTGATATCTCTATTGAATCCCCCACTTCAATTTTAAGATCAGTTATAATCTCTAAAAGTGGATTGAATTTATCAATATCTTCTTTGTTGATTACTATTTTGCGATAGTAGTGTTGTGGTGATATTAAATCACTTTTAAACCTAATTAAACTCTGATTCTCACTTGAAAACATCGTACGAATGACGTCAAAAATTCTATAATCGAGCTTTCTAAACTGTATGTCTTCTTCGCTTTCTACCAGTGTTATAAATGCCAAAAGCGATTCGGATGCTTCTTGATATTCTGTATCTTTTTGTTCATGATACCTGATGACCGTTTTATCTATCGGCATATATACGTAAGTTACCTCGTTGTTTAAATCAAGATAATAATTGTCTTCTATTAAAACAAGCCCTCCAGTTTTATCTTCATACCTTAACGATACTGAACGATACGCTAGATAACTATCTAAACTGACTTCTTTATACTCGTTTGAAACTTTTCGATAGGTATCCTTTTGACTTTCTTCACACCCTGATAATACCATTAAACTGAGTAGCACTACGATCCATATTCTTTTCATATTGTATTACAACAGAATAAAGATTCCATTGATTCCTCCCTAAGTGTATATAGCATCGAACGATTTTTTTCACTCTTTTAAAAAAGTAAAAAAATTAAATTCAATTAATCGTAATATTTCATAACTATTGTAGCCTCATCAAATCTAAAAATCAATCTTTTTTTTACTTGAAGTAGCAAAATGGTACTTATTTCAAAGAACTTGAATCAAATTACTCGATATAAATTCGTACCAATAGATTATTAGCTATTTCAATCGTAAAACCTATGTTTGGAATAATACTTATCAGTTGCTCTCTTTGAAAGAGGGTATTATCCCTGCCATTGAAAGTTCACATGCTGTAGCTTATGCCATTAAACTTGCCAAAACAATGTCAAAAGAACATATCGTCGTTGTAACTCTTTCTGGTAGAGGCGATAAAGATGTTAAGCAAATTGCCAAAGCATTAGGTGAAGAAATTGTAGACTAAAAAAATATGACCACAGATTATTAAAAACTGTGGTCATATTTTAATTTCTCTTGCTTATAGTGAATTATAAACTGTAGATTTATATATTATATATCAAATAAATCTTCTTTAACTTTCGGTGTTTCTTTTTCAGCTTCAACTTCTGCGATTTCAACCACTTTGTTGTGATCTTCCAATTTTAATGTTTCCTGTGTTATAACAGGGTCTATTAATTCTTCCTCAACTTCGTGAGGAACCATCGCAAGCGTTACAACACGATGATCATCTTTAAGTTGAATAAGTTTTACCCCTTGAGTGGCACGTTTGGTTTGTGAAATTTGTTGAACGTGTGTACGAATAACCATACCTTTATCAGAAACGATGATCACATCCATTTCTTCATCAACACTTCTTAAGGCTCTTAAGTTACCATTCTTCTCGGTAACATTCAGTGCTTTAACACCTTTACCACCACGAGTTTGAAGTCTATATTCATCAGCTAAACTTCGCTTACCAAAGCCTTTTTCTGTAACTACCAAAATTTCTTCTTTATCGCTCTTAATTGTAGTCATTCCAATGATTTCATCCGATTCATTTAAATCCATACCTCTAACACCTGTGGCAGTACGACCCATAGATCGAACATCATTTTCATCGAAACGAATGGCTTTGCCGTTAGTTGCACCTAGGATAACATTGGTTGTTCCATCAGTGGTTTTTACTGCCAATAATTCATCGTTTTCTTTTAACCCTAATGCAATAATACCATTGGTTCTAATGTGTTGATACTCTGAAACTGGTGTGCGTTTAACAATACCATTTTTAGTGGTAAAGAATAAAAAGCTGTTTTCACATTCAAAATCTTTAATAGAAGAGAATGTGACTAATTTTTCATCCTTATCAAACGACAATAAGTTCACAATCGGTAGACCTTTAGATTGTCTTGAGCCTTCAGGGATTTGGTACCCTTTAATCTTATAAACTCGCCCCTTATTCGTGAAGAATAAGTGATAGTAATGAGTATTGGTCATTTGCATGTGTTCGACAAAGTCATCATCGTGCATCTTAATGGCAGTAATGCCAACTCCACCGCGATTTTGAGCTTTGTATTCATCCATACTCATGCGTTTAATATAGCCATTATGCGTTACTGTAATAATGACATCCTCAACTGGGATTAAATCTTCATTTTCGATTGAAATGTCTAAGTTCAAACTCATTGTGGATTTACGAACATCCCCATATTTAGCTTTCACTTCTTGCAGTTCGTCACGAATGATTTGATGTTTTCTTGATTCACTTGAAATGATGTCTTTATAGTCAATGATTCTTTCACTTAAGTCTCTGTTTTCTTCCTTAATCTTTTCGATTTCTAGTCCAGTCAGACGTTGTAGTCGCATATCAAGGATCGCTCTTGCTTGTATTTCAGATAAATCATAATTAGCAATTAACGCATTCCTTGCTTCTTCACCTGTTGGTGATTTTTTAATCAACTCAATGACTGCATCGATGTCTTCTAGCGCAATCACTAGCCCATCTAAAATATGTTTTCTTTCTTCTGCTTTTCTCAAATCAAAAATTGTACGTCTTTGAATCACTTCTATTTGATGTTGCAAATAGTAGAAAAGGGCGTCTTTAAGCGTTATCATCTTAGGTTGTGCACCTACTAAAGCAATCATGTTAATCCCAAATGAACTTTGTAAGTCTGTGTACTTATATAGGTTATTAAGCATCACATGTGGGTTAACATCTTTTCTCAATTCAATGACAATTCTCATGCCTTTACGGTTAGATTCATCTCTTAAATCTGTAATACCTTCGACTATTTTTTCTTTAGCAATATCTGCAATACGCTCAATCAACTTTGTCTTGTTGACTTGATAAGGAATTTCCTTAACAATGATCATATTCTTACCGTTTTTTAATTCCTTGATTTCAGTAACGGCACGAATGACAATCATGCCTCTACCGGTAGTATAAGCTTGTTTCAAACCTTGAACACCTAAAATTTGTCCGCCGGTTGGGAAGTCAGGACCTTTAACATAGTCCATTAACTCTAAGTCTGTGATCTCAGGGTTGTTCATTAATGCTTCAATCCCGTCAATAACCTCACCCAAATTATGTGGAGGAATATTAGTGGCCATCCCTACAGCAATACCGGTTGCGCCATTAACAAGCAAGTTAGGGTATCTTGCAGGCATCACAAGTGGTTCATGTTCTGATCCATCATAGTTATCACCAAAATCAACGGTTTCCTTTTCGATGTCTCTAACAAGTTCCATCGCGATTTTACTCATTCTTGCTTCAGTATAACGCATTGCAGCGGCACCATCACCATCGACTGAACCAAAGTTACCATGTCCATCAACCAGTGGGTATCTATAACTAAAGTCTTGAGCCATTCTGACCATTGCTTCATAAACAGATGAGTCACCGTGTGGGTGATACTTACCAATAACTTCACCAACGATTCTTGCTGATTTCTTATGTGCTCTATCCGCATACATACCAAGATCATTCATTGCGTAAATAATACGTCTTTGAACTGGTTTTAAACCATCCCTAATGTCTGGTAATGCACGGCTTACAATAACACTCATCGCATAGTTTAAAAACGATGTTTTCATTTCAGTAGCAATGTTTAATTCTTTAATTTTACCGTGTACATAATCCCCAGATTCTTCCTCATCATGGATTTCTTCTGGTTTAACTTCTTCTACAGCGCTTGATTCTTCTATTAAAATGTCTTTTTCTTTTTCGTCCATGTTACGCTCCTTTAGGCATCAATATTCGATGCGTAAACCGCATTCTCTTGAATAAAATTCTTACGAGGTTCAACTTCTTCTCCCATTAACATTGAGAATACTGAGTCCGCGTTCATCGCATCTTTTAAAGATACTTGTAAGAGGGTTCTAGTTTTAGGGTCCATCGTAGTATCCCACAACTGTTCAGGGTTCATTTCCCCAAGACCTTTATAGCGTTGGATAGAAGGTCTTCCACCCATTGCATCCATCACTTCTTTAAGTTTTTCCTCATCGTAAACGTACTCTTGACGTTTACCTGATTGAACTTTATATAATGGCGGTTGTGCGACATACACATAACCTAAATCAATAAGTGGTTTCATATAGCGGAATAAGAACGTCAACATAAGCGTACGAATGTGTGCCCCATCGACATCGGCATCCGTCATAATAACAATCTTATGATACCTTGCCTTAGCAGGATCAAAGTCTTCGCCAATCCCTGTTCCAAATGCTTGAATCATTGATAAGATTTCTTTATTACTTAAAATCCTGTCAAGACGCGCTTTTTCAACGTTTAATACTTTACCTCTTAATGGCAATATCGCTTGGAATGCAGAGTCTCTACCTTGTTTAGCAGAACCACCCGCAGAGTCACCTTCGACGATATAGATTTCTGATTCTTCTGGTTTTTTATTTCGGCAATCTGCTAATTTACTTGCGAATCCTAATGCATCAAGTGGACTCTTTCTTCTGGTTGCTTCTTTGGCTTTTCTAGCAGCGATTCTAGCACGAGATGCTAGGATTACTTTATCAATGATTGATTTAGCTGCGCTTGGGTTTTCTAATAAGTATCTTTCAAGACCTTCTCCTGCTGCTTGTGAGACGATTTGTCTGACTTCAGGGTTTCCAAGTTTCGTCTTGGTTTGGCCTTCAAACTGTGGATTCGGATGCTTAATAGATACGATCGCTGTTAAACCTTCTCTGGTATCTTCACCGATGAAGGATTCTTCTTTTTTCAATAAATTATTGTCTTTTGCATAGTTACCTAATACTCTGGATAACGCCAATTTAAAGCCATCTTCATGCATACCACCTTCATGAGTATGAATATTATTGGTGAATGAATAAATGTTTGTGGCATATGAATCATTGTATTGCAAAGCAAGTTCAACTGTGATGTTATCTACCTCTTTATAAGAATAGACGATGGCAGGATTAATCACCGTTTTACCATGATTTAAGTACTTAACATATTCTTCAATCCCGCCTTCATATTGATAGGTGAAACTGACTGGTTCTTTACCTCTTGAATCTGTAATCGTTACTTTAATGTGTCTATTTAAGAATGCTAGCTCTTGAATACGATTTCTTAAAGTTTCAAAATCATAAACCTGAGCTTCTGTGAATATTTCATTATCCGCTTTAAACTCAATGGTCGTTCCTGTATGGGTAGAAACACCCATTTCTTTTAAATCATATTGAGGAATACCTCTAGAATATTCTTGTTGGTATAATAATCCATTTCTTGCAATGGTAACTCTAAACCAAGTTGATAATGCGTTTACGACGGATGCACCAACACCATGAAGCCCACCCGACACCTTATAAGATTTACCATCAAACTTACCACCAGCATGTAAAACCGTTAAAATCGTTTCAACAGCACTCTTGCCAGTTTTTGCATGCTTATCTACCGGAATACCTCTACCATCATCTGTGACTTTGATGATGTTATCTGGCAAGATTTCAAGCGTGATTTCACTTGCGTATCCAACCATTGATTCATCAATAGAGTTATCCACGATTTCCCAAACCAAGTGATGTAGCCCACGTTCCCCTGTGGAACCAATGTACATCCCTGGACGTTTTCTAACCGCTTCAAGTCCTTCTAAGACTTGAATATTCTCGGCATTATAATTGTTATTATTGTTGTTCAAATTATCCATCCTAATTCTCCTTTTTAAATGCTATTTTTTGCATATCTTTTATCTCAAACAGTTCTACCCCTGAAATAAAAGTCTGGTGTTTGCTTGGTAGGTTGTTGAGTAATTTCATTTTTTTTTCTTGATCCAATTCACTTAATACATCATCCAGTAACAATACTGTTTCTAAGTCCTCTTTATCATATATATCTAGCAAAGCTAATTTTAAAGCAATTACCATCAATCTTTGTTGTCCTTGTGAGGCAAATTGTTTGGCCTCTTGATCATTAAACATAAACACTAAATCATCTCTGTGTGGTCCATAAGAAGTCGTTTGTGTGAATATGTCTTTATCTTTCTTTTCATAGAGCATAAGTTTTAAAGCATTTAAAGGACTATTTGGTTGATACACAAGTCGAACATCGTCCGTGTCGTTAAAATCCTTAAAACGTCTTATAAAAGCTTGATTAAGACTGGTTACAAAACGTTCTCGTTTGCCGATGAGCTCCTCACCAATGATGCTTAATTGATCTGTGATGATATTAAAGAAGGTTAAATCGTCTTTAGGATCAATGTTTTTCAATAAAGCATTCCTTTGTTTTAAAATTTGTTTGTATTTTGAGAGAACGAATAGGTAAGGTTTGTGTATCTGTGTCATCTCGATGTCTAAAAATTGACGTCTTATAGAAGGTTGTCCCTTAATCAGTTCTAAATCCTCCGGTGCAAACATAATAACTCTATACCCACCGATGTATTCGCTCAATTTCGAAATTGGTTTTTTATCTATGGCTGTTTTTGTGCCTTCTTCAGATATGACTACTTGGTAATGATGTTTATCTGTTTTGATATCTATTTTCGCAAAGGGTTTGTGATTCATAATCAATGACCCGTCTAAACTGGTTCGATGCGATTTAGCTAATGAAGCGAAATATATACTTTCTAACAGACTGGTTTTGCCGAGTCCATTCTTACCAAAAATAAAGACTCGCTTAGAATGGATCTCTAAAGCAAGACTTTCATGGTTTCTAAACTGTTTAAGTTTGATTTCATTAATCATGTTTAAACAAGTAGATGTCCTTGCCAATCTGAAGTTTATCGTTAGGATAGATTTTTTTACCTCGTCGATTCTCTAAAATGCCATTGTACAGAATTTTAGTATCTTCTAAAAAAGGTTTTACCATCCCACCAGTGTCTACTAACCCAGCTGCTTTTACAAACTGTCCTAGGGTAATAAACGCACCATTTATTGTGAAAGTTTTCAATA
Source organism: Acholeplasma sp. (assembly GCA_034006765.1). Lineage (GTDB taxonomy): Bacteria > Bacillota_I > Bacilli_A > Acholeplasmatales > UBA5453 > Paracholeplasma. The sequence continues at coordinate 22,240 of JAVESF010000003.1, forward strand.
TCATACACCTCGCTTGCTTATATTATATCATAATATAAAAAATAAAGCACGTTTTTTAGTGCTTTTTTGTGTGTCTAGTAGTCAGTTTCATATGAGTAAAGAAAAAGCCTTAAAACGTAAATTTTAAGGCTTTAGTCAGTTTTGTTTTTATTCAATTCTTAGTGGTAAGATCAAGTGTAACATGTCAGGATCTAATTCACCTTTTAAGACAAATGGTTTAATTTCACCAGCAAAATTAATAGATATTTCCGTTGAATTAAATGCTTTTAATGCATCTGTAAGATTTCTCGAATTAAACGCAATTTTGATGATTGGTCCAACCACATCCTCAACTGGTACAAGTTCTTCAACTGCATCCCCGATTTCATTGTTTGTTGAAGAAACCTCAACAATATAATCTGGACGAATGTTTAATTTAACAATGTTATAGTTGTTGTCTTTTTCACGTGGAGATAAAACACTTACACGTTCCACTGCTTTTAACAATTCTTCTTTATTGAATTTAACAATGATTGGAAATTCTTTAGGAATAATTCTTAAAGTATCTGGATAAACACCATCTAATAGTCTTGTTTGGAATAATACATTTTTGAATTTAAATAGCACTTTGTTGGCGCTGATGTGCATAGATACATCTTCATGGACACTATCAAGTGTTCTATTAAGTTCGTCGAAACTTCTATTTGGAATTACGATGTTAAATGGCTCAAACTCATCACTTAGTGGTAATACTTTTTGAGACAATCTATAAGAGTCTGTTGCAACACAATATAACTTACCGTCTTCGTGTTTTAAATTCACACCTGTTAAAATAGGACGTTTTTCATATTGCGAAGTTGCATAATTTGTTTCTTTAATGATTGCTTTTAAAGTCATTGCATCCATTACGATTGGTTGACCCATATCTAGGAAATCTACATCCGGATAGTCTTCTGCTTCCATAACTCTTAACTTAAATTCAGAACGATCTGCTTTAATGACCATTACTTTGTTTTCAATCAAAGAGATTTCAACACGACTTGATACAATCTTACGCATAATCTCGATGAAGTATCTACCAGGAACAACCACTTTACCAGGGGATGTAATATCCAATGATTCGTCTGTTACAATCGTTTGAATTGCGATATCCGTGTTTGAAGCTGTGAAGATCAGGTGATCATCAAAAACCTCTAATTTGATTCCATTTAATACAGGTAGTGGGGTTTTAACAGGTAACCCTCTTTGAATCACATTTAATGTATCCAATAAAACATCTTGATTAATACTGAAGACCATATTTTTTCTCCTTTGTTATTATTATTTTTCATTAAGTTATAATTATTAGTCGATGTGGGTTTGTGGAAAACCCTAAATTATCGCTTTCTAACACAATTATTATAACATATTATCCCCAATCTTACCACACTTTAATTAGTGGATTTATCAATTTTTTTAAGGATGTTATCAATTGCATATTTTAGTTCGTTATTATGCTTAAGTTCGTTTTCTATTTTCTCGCAAGCTGCAAGCACGGTTGAGTGGTCTCTGCCGCCAAAAAGTGCCCCAATGGTTTGATAAGAGATATTGTATTTATTCTTGATTAGGTACATGGCAATATGTCTAGGTAAAGTAAATTTAGCATTACGTCTTTTCCCAATTAAATCATGCACAGTGATTGTGTAGTAATCACTTACAACGCTTTGAATACGATCATAATTATTTTCAGTTAAAGATTCTGTTTTCTTTCTAGTCTTTATTAAAGTATCTAAGGCTTCTGCAGCAGTATCTACAGTGATTTCTATATTGTTTGTCACACAGTAAAATAACACACGTTTTAAAGCACCTTCAAGCTCACGAACATTCGTTGAGAAATAGCTTGCGATAAACTCAAGTACTTGTACAGAAATATCCATAACATCTGGCGCTTCCGTAGATAGTTTTTTTCTTAAAATTTCTACTCTATGCTCTAAATCGGGAATACCAATATCAACCATTAGACCTTGTTCAAAACGGGAACTTAAACGACTCATAATGTTTTTTAGTTCTGAGGCAGGTTTATCAGATGTGACGACAATTTGTTTGTTTTGTTGTGTTAATAAATCAAACAATCTAAAAAATTCCATTTGTGTTTTTGGCGCACCAGACAACATTTGAATATCATCAATTAATAAACAATCCAATTCACGATACTTATCGTTAAAATTATCCATTTGATCGTTTTTAATCTGACTTGCAAATTCTTCGATAAAATCGGATGCTTTTACATATAAGATTTTTTGGTTTATGTCATTATCTAAGATATAATTACCAATGGCCTGCATAAGGTGAGTTTTGCCTAATCCAACATCCCCGAAAATGTAGAAAGGGTTTGCAACACTACCTGGTTGATCGGCCACTTTAAGGGCCATTTGAAAGGCAAATCTGTTGGATTTACCTACAACAAAATTATCGAAATTTAGGGTAGCAATCAGATTGCCTGTGCGGTATTTCTTGTCTAAGTTTTTTTCAGGTCCAACCAGTGCTTCTTCACCCGCTAAATCTTGAGCGACTACAAACTTAAACTTAACCAGTTCTTTCTTGTAAAGTTCTTCTGCTACTGTGTTAATTTTCGTTAAGTACAATCGGTTGATTCTTTCTTTTACAAATGTCGATGGCGCAATGATATAAATATATCCTCCAGAAACCTTCTTAACCGATGAAAGAGGCTCAAATAAGTCCTCATATATTTCATCCGAATAAGATGATCGAAGGTTATCTAAAATCCCCTGCCATAATGCATCAAATTCTTTCATATTTTCACTCCAAGCTTCATGTATCACTATCTTAACATATAAGATATTTTACGGCATAAAATGTTATCCACAGGAATTGTGGAAAACTTATTCGTTCTGACGGTTTCCTACACAGGATTGTGGATAAACTAATAACACTTAATGGCTTTACTATCTATTTTCATAGACTTTCAAAGATATCCACAATATACTTTTTACGTGGGAAAGTTATCCACAATTTGGTGTGAATAAGTTATTTTTTTAGTTCGTCCAAATAGCCAACAGTAATTCGTGTACGATTTAAGTTGACATTTCGATTTGTTATTTATATAATTAACTACGCATGGTTTCGTAAGAAAGGTGGTTTATTTATGAAAAGAACATATCAACCAAGTAAACTTAAACGTATTAAAACCCATGGCTTCAGAGCTCGTATGGCTACAGCTGGTGGTAGAAGCGTTCTTAGCCGTCGTAGATCTAAAGGACGCGCGCAGTTAACAGTTTAATCACATTATTTTAAAAAAACCTGGACTACTCGATTAAAATATGAAAATATTTTTTTGGTAGTCCTTTTCTTTTTTAAGATAACAACTCAAATGAAAAAGGTATATCGAATCAAGAAAAATAACGAAATCGATGCGATCATACAAAATAAAAAAAGTAGTGGAGATAGAAAACTAGTTATTTATACTAAATCTAATCAATACGAACATTTTCGATTCGCAATCTCAATAGGTAGAAAATATGGTGGGGCGGTCGAACGCAACAAAATCAAACGACAATTACGAATGATTATTAATAATCATTCAAAAGGCATACCTTCTTTTGATTTCGTAATCGTAGTTAAGAAAGATGCAAGTGGACTTTCATTTTCAGAAATCGAAGCAAACATCTTAAAACATTTATCAAAATTTAAGAAAACGGAGCAATCGAATGAAAAATCATAAGAAAGTATTAACGCTTTTTGTCTTAGCAGGTGTATTAGTTTTTCTTTCAGGTTGTAGCGGTGACATAACAAAACCAATTGTCTCAGGAGATGGTGGTTGGTTTGAATGGTTACTTGTTAACCCTATTGCGTGGTTAATGGGATTCATTGGAAGCCTATTTAATAACAGCTTTGCTATGGGGATCATCATTACAACCATTATTGTACGTACCATCGCATGGCCAATTTATGCTAAGAGCAATGACTTAAGTATTAAAATGGCTGTAGCGCAACCAGAAATGCAACGCATTCAAGCTAAGTATGCAACACGTAAAGACCCTGAATCTCAACAAAAACAACAAATGGAGATGATGGCGGTTTATAAGAAGTATGGTATTAACTTCATGGGATGTTTGATGCCATTCTTACAAATGCCACTGTTCTTAGCGATGTACCAAGTCGTTCAAAGAGTCTATCTAGAAAATGGCACTTATACAGCGCAAGTAGCGAACAATAGTTTTCTTGGCATTGATTTAAAAGGTGTTGGTAATTTCGGTGCCATCATTGGTCAAGGAAAAGGAGACTTAGGTGGTTGGGTATTAGCAATCATAGTAGGTCTTACAATGTGGTATTTGAATCACTTAGCTACGAAAAAACCAAGTTATGCAAAGAATACTGCAGCACACGGTCCTCAATCTGGTCAAGCTGAACAAACTCAAAAGATGATGAAGTATATGCAATACTTTATGATCTTCATGATGTTCTCTTTATCTTTACAACGTAACTCGTTGGCCCTATATTGGGTTGTGGGTAACATCTATTCAATCGTTCAAAATCTGATTAATCGTAAGTTGAATGAAATCAAGTACGAAAAAATGAAGAATAAGGATTTGGTGGGATAATATGATCAAAAAAGTAGAAATCGAAGCTAAAACACTTAAAGATGCCGAAATTAAGGCAGTAGAACTATTAAAGATGCCGCTTAAATACATTAAGCTAAATCTAATTAAAGAGAAAAAAGGCATTTTGGGTTTAGGTGCTTCACAGACTTATGAAGCAGTGTTAGAATATAACCTCGCTTTAGAAGGTAAGAAGTACTTAGAAACCATTTTCCAAGCTTTAGAAATTGATGTCAAAATGGAGTTTAGAAATTTGAATGAAGGGCTTGAAATATACTACCAAATTCAAAGTAAAGAAAATGCCTTACTCATTGGTAGAGACGGCAGAACTCTAGAAGCCATTCAAACTTTATTAAAAACATATCTACACAATTTCACAGATGAAAAAATGTTGGTATCATTAGACATCGGCCAGTACAAACAAAACCGTAGAAAACAATTGGAAATATTAGCAACGAAAGTGGCTAAAGAAGTAGCCTTTACTAAGGTAGAAGCGATACTAGATCCAATGAATTCCTATGAACGTAGAATCATCCATACAAAACTTTCAGAATGGAGAGACGTATTTACTCAATCTGAAGGTGAAGGCGAAAATAGAAGAATTATTATTAAACCAAGAAACAAATAAGGCCTCCGTGCCTTATTTTTTTATATAGTAATCTGGCAATTATGATATAATAAGAACCATGAAAAGAATATTAAAGCTACTGTTATATTTAGTCATTGGATTCTTTGTGTTTTTAACGGGACAAACCATAGGTGAACATATCGCAATAGACAGAGAAATAGCTGCTTTCAAAAAGAAAGGAGTACTACAAGAATCAATCAGCACTGACTCTGTAAAATACTATAAAGTTTCACGTGAAACCTATTATCCAAACGAATTAGAAAAGACACCTTTTTTTGAGGGCGATTTAACACAGCCAGGTTCCGCTGGTGATATATTTGTCACACAACAATCTCCTTTGGTTGGAATGGCGGGTGTACATCAATTTGTATCGTTTTTCTTTGGCGGACATGCGGCGATGCTAGATGATAATAATCGTTTATATGAAACCATTGGAATTCCTAATGATGACGAGAAGCTGGTGGATGTTATCTTGAATGGCGGAGATAGTACACATGTTGTAGGCGGTGTCTATAATTATTGGTTAGACCCTGAACACCGACGTGTGTCTGAAACAGATCCCTCCTATCAAGCTTACGGCACATACTATAGGAAAGAATGGATTGGACTTAGGATTAAAGGGGTTACTCAAACCCAAATCGATCAAACACTAGATTTTTTAAGTGATTTAGAAGAAAATGAAGCTCAGTACAATTTCTTATTTGTTTTAAATACGAAAAACAAGTATTATTGTACAGATTTAGTTTCAAGAGCATATGAATCCTTAAAAACAGAGGAAGGCAAACAAATTTATAAGTTTAACCAGGACGGTGTTGCTGTTACTGTAAATGATTTAGTTTTATCTAAAAATACATATATTAGTTACTATGTAACTACAAAGAATAACGTTAAACATGTTTACTATATAGGTTAGGAGGGTTTAAAAATGAATGGACAAAAAATATGGGGATTAGAGTACAACATGGTACTTTTGATTGGGTGGTTATTGCCACTTGTATTAAACATACCTGGGTTAATTGTTGTAATCATCTTAAGAAGTTACTTTAAGAATACAGAGCGTATTGATTTTTTAACAGAAGGATATACGGAAGTAAGTAATGTTATGTTAACCGTTCTTGTAGGGGTATCTCTCTTTGGAATCGGTATGATGGTTTTTGGGTGGATTCCGATTTTAGGCGCTTTGGGCATGCTTTTCGGCAGTTTGATTGTGATTCTATTGGTTATCTATTGGATCTACGTATCGATTAAAGGCGCATTAGAGGCTACTAAAGGCATTATTCATAGACCTGTTTTTAAATGGATGTTTATTAAATAATCTATGACTGAAGATCAATTATTATGGGTGTTATTAGGCTTAATCATTCTTTTGTTTTTTTGGATTGGATGCATGGCGTTTTTACTACACAAAAAAAATAATCAAACATTTGATAAAACACTGTTAGAATCTAAGTTAGATCTTTTGGTTAAACAAAATAGTGATTTGATTATGTCTTTCTCAGAGAAAAATGGCGACTTAAAAGAACATTTGTCAAACGTGTTATATCAACAAAATCGAAAAACCAGTGAAGATTTTATTGCGTTTTCTGATAAAATCATGGATTCGGTCGAAAAACAAATGGATAAAATTAACCAGAAAGTTGATGAAAAATTAGGTGCTGGGTTTAAAGAGACAAACGAAACCTTTTCGAGTGTTATGGAAAGACTAGTAAGAATTGATGAAGCACAAAAACAAATCGAAAAATTATCGACTGACGTTATTTCGTTGAATGATGTGCTGTCTGACAAGAAATCAAGAGGCACGTTTGGCGAGATTCAATTAAAACAAGTCATTTCATCTGTATTTGGTGAAAATGTGCCGAGTATATATGAACTTCAAAAGACACTATCCAATCAAACTGTAGTGGATTCCGTCCTTCACGCGCCAGAACCTATGGGAGACATCTGCATAGACTCTAAGTTTCCTTTAGAAAACTATCGAAAAATGTTGGATAAAGAACGCTCTGACACTTTAAGAGAACAAGCGTTAAAACAATTTAAGATAGATGTGAAAAAGCATGTGGATATGATTAGTGAAAAATACATTATCCAAGGCGAAACCACCGATCAAGCCATCATGTTTATCCCAGCTGAAGCAATATTTGCAGAAATAAATGCGAGACATGAGGATTTGGTGATGTATGCGCAAAACAAAAGAGTATGGTTTGCTTCTCCGACTACATTAATGTCAACACTTACGATTGTCCAAGTGATTTTAAAAGATGTCAAAAGAAGTCAGTATTCTAAAATGATTCAGATTGAACTTAACAAGCTTTCATTAGAATTTGAGAGGTACCAAGATCGATGGGATAAACTTTTGAAGAATATCTCAACGGTAAATAAACAAGCCATTCAAGTCTCTCATACGACAAACAAAATCACACGTAGATTTAAATCGATATCTAGTGTGGATCAATTAAAGCCAAGTGACGCCGTGGTTGAGGACCAAGAAACGTTAGAAATGTTTGATTCAACTGAAATAGAATAAAGATAAAAAGCCTAATTTCCACGGTAAACCAGAAATTAGGCTTTTTTACTATGAATTGAACAAAAAAGTGGTTGTTTTGTCGAGTTGTGCTCGTTTTTTCAATAGGGGTTTGGTATAATTGTGCTTAGGATGTGAAAACATGAAAGTACTGTTATTTAAAGAAATGCAAAATATGCTTAAAGTTAGTGGCATAGGACGAGCATTTAGACAACAATTTAAAGCATTAGAAATGAATGGGGTAGAAGTCTCATCAGATCGTACGAATCCCTTTGACATCGTACATTTTAATACGGTATTTGCTGAATCATTTAGTTTTTTAAAACATGCAAAACGTAAAGAAATTCCTGTTGTGGTTCATGCGCACTCAACAAAGGAAGATTTCTTAAATTCATTTAATTTTTCCAAGTACATTAAGGGTTGGTTTTATCAAAAACTCAAAAACATGTATAGCAATGCAGATTTAATCATTACACCATCAAACTATTCTAAATCCCTTTTAGAGAAATACGGATACATTACTTGCCCTATTAAGGTACTAAGTAATGGGATAGACTTAGAAGAATATCAAAAAAACCAAGAAAAAGAAAAAGCATTTAGACAGTATTTTAATTTATCAGACAAAGATAAAGTAGTGATAGGTGTTGGGTTGTTGTTTGAACGTAAAGGCCTTCACGACTTTATTGAAGTCGCACGAAGCATGCCTAATGTGACATTTATTTGGTTTGGCACACTTTCAAAAGCGATGCAAACCAAACTCATTAAACAAGCCATAGAAAACAAACCTTCCAATATGATCATGCCTGGTTATATTGCGGGAGATATTATCAAAGGTGCCTTTACTTCGGCTAATGCGTTACTGTTTCCAAGTTATGAAGAAACAGAAGGCATTGTCGTGTTAGAAGCAATGGCTTCTAAACTACCAATCATTGTGAGAGATATTGGCGTTTATGATGATTTTACTCATGAAAATGAAGTATTAAAGGGACGAAACAACCAAGAGTTTATCAGTCTAATCGAACGGACTTTTAATGAAGATATGACAGGCTTAACAGATAGAGCGTACCAAAGTGTTTCTAAAAAAGATTTAAAAATCATCGGCGCACAGCTTAAAGAAATATATGAAGAATTATTAGAAAAGAGACAACAACAATGAATACAATCAAAGAACTAGACCTTAAACAAGAAACCTTATCTAACCAAGTCGTTACCATCAGTGGTTGGATTAGAACCAACAGAGCTCAAAAAGAATTTGGGTTTTTAAATATTAATGACGGAACAACCCTTCAAAACATTCAGGTCGTTTATGAAGAAAAATTAGAAAACTTCCAAGATGTTCAAAAGTTTAGAGTCGGAAGCAGTGTTGAGGTCAAAGGGGTTTTAGTCTTAACGCCTCAAATGAAACAACCTTATGAGTTGAAAGCAACTGAAATCACTTTATTAGGAGATTCGTTAGAAAGCTTTCCAATTCAACCTAAACGACATTCAAGAGAATTCTTAAGAGAAGTCGCGCATTTAAGACCAAGAACCAACCTTTTTAATGCTGTTTTTAGATTAAGAAGTGTGGCGGCTTTTTCAATTCATAAGTTTTTCCAAGAAAAAGGGTTTGTTTATTTTCATGCCCCTTTGATTACGGGCAATGATGGTGAGGGTGCTGGAGAAATGTTTTCAGTCACCACTTTACCACTTGAAAATCCGCCTAGAGATGAACAAGGCGCAATCGACTATAAAAAAGATTTCTTTGCAAAAAAAACAAATTTAACCGTCACCGGGCAATTAGAGGCAGAAGCCTATGCGATGGCATTTAGAAATGTCTATACGTTTGGACCTACATTCAGAGCAGAAAATTCAAACACTCAAAAACATGCCTCTGAGTTCTGGATGATTGAACCAGAAATGGCATTTACGGATTTAGAAGGTAACATGCGAGTTGCTGAAGACATGGTGAAATACATTGTTAAAGATGTGATGACTCAAATGCCTGAAGAAATCAATTTCTTTGACCAATTTGTGGAAAAAGGGTTAAAAGCAAAGTTAGAACACTTAATTTCATCTAAATTCCATAGAGTAACGCATAAAGATGCGATTCAAATATTGAAAGACGCAAAAGTTAAGTTTGAAAACAAACCAGAGTTTGGGCAAGACTTAGCTACAGAACATGAAAAGTATTTAACAGAAGTGCACTTTAAATCACCAGTGTTTGTCACAAACTGGCCAAAAGACATCAAAGCATTCTACATGCGTTTAAACGATGATCAAGAAACGGTTGCTGCAGTAGACTTATTAGTCCCTGGCAGTGGTGAGTTAATTGGTGGTTCTCAGAGAGAAGAACGTCTAGAATCATTGATTAAACGTATGGATGAAATGCATGTACCGAAAGAAGATTTAGAATGGTATTTAGATTTAAGAAGATATGGTGGGTGTGTTCATAGTGGCTTTGGTATGGGCTTTGAACGCTTGTTAATGTATCTATCTGGTGTTGAAAACATTAGAGATGTTATTCCTTTCCCTAGAACCCCGAAACACGCAGAATTTTAGAAAAAAGAGGCCTTTATTTTGCAAGCACTTGGATCCAAAGAACTCAATTTAAGAAAATACATTACAGAAGGCAAGTTGTGGCAAGTGATTTTATACATCACTTACCCACTGGCCATCTATAGCTTATTTAATCATCTTTATGGGTTTATCGACATGATGTTGGTAGCCCATATAGGAAATACAGAAATAGCCAGTGTGGCTATTTTTACTGAAATCCAAAGCATGGTTACGGCTTTTGGTGCAGGTATCGCCTCTGGGGGTGCTGTTTTAGTTGCTAGGCAAATCGGGGCTAATCGGATCGATGAAGCGAAAAAACACGCTTCAACGGTATTCTTTTTAGCGGTTTACGTCAGTGTAGCAATCATTCTTATACTGGTGCCGTTTGCGGAACCATTTTTAAGGCTATTAGGAACCCCTAAGGATGTTATTGATACGGGGTTGGGCTACTTCATTGTTCAAATATTTACAACTGGTTTTATCACGATTAATAGCGTGTTCATCGGGCTTGAGAAAGCCAAAGCTAACACAAGAAAAATATTGAAACTTAATATTTTAGTCATGACCATTAAACTGATTTTATCGGTTATTTTTGTGTATGGGTTTAAACTTGGTATCGTTTGGGTGTCTGCCGCAACAATGATTGCGCAGGGATTTCTAACTTTGTTCGCTTTTATGATCCTATTTAACAAGCGTAACGTGTTCAAAATCAGCTTTAAAGAACTTAAATTAAAAAAACAATACGTCATACCTATTTTAAAATTGTCTCTTCCAATATTCTTGGGAAGGTTCATCTTTTCAACTGGGAGAGTAATCATCAATGCATTGGCAGCTACTTATGGGACCATGGTTGTTTCTGCTTTTTCTATTGCACAAAAAATCGGTGGTGGTGGGGCTCAACTAGCAATTGTTGTTGAAGAAGCTGTTCCAACTGTTATTTCTCAAAACTTAGGCGCAGGTAAAATTGAGCGCGCAAAGAAGGTCTATCCGATAGCACTTCTATTTGGGGTAAGCATGGGCGTCATCACGGTGGTATATGCCTTTTTATTCAAAGACATGATTTTACCGTTGATTGTGAATAAGTCATCGACTGATGAATTTAAAACCATGGTAATCACATTGTTTAGGTTTGAGATTTTTTCAAAACTATCAGGGGCAATCATTGCCATTACTTTATCCATGTTTTATGGGTTTAGACACACTAAAGTCACCATGGGTGTAAACATCGCTAGACTGTTCATATTTAGAATTCCAGTGTTGCTTGCGTTTATGACATTTACTAAGCTTGATTATATTGCGATTGGCTATACGATGTTCATCTCAAATACATCTACTGCGATACTTGCTTTGATATTGGCATCCATCTTTTATTACAAGCTTAAAACAAATCCAACTCAGTTATCCAATTATTATTAATAGATATATATCTATCAGGTAGAACTTTTCTAAAATAACAACTTTTTCAGCACTTATTTTTGTTGATAGGTGGATTGTTGTTGACAACGGTTACATATTATAATAAAATATAGTCACGCTAGAAAGCGCTTTCGATTCCAACTTAGTAAAATGAACGTAAATTGCATGCAATGTTTTTTTGAATGAATTGAAATATTTGTATTATTATTATATAATACACATGATGAGGTGAATAATAGATGTTAGTCTACAATATTACGACAGCTACAACGCAAAACCTTTCAACTATTATTATTTTTTTACCATTGATAAAGACAGTACTTTAGGCTAATGCCCTAAGTGCTTTTATTTTTATAAAAATATAGTGTAAAACACAAGGAGTATAGATTATGGAAATTGTATTGAACAGATTGACAAAAGTATTTGTCGCGAAGAACAAGCAAGAAACCAGAGCGGTTGACAATTTAAATATTGTGATCCCATCTGGGAAGTTGGTTGGATTACTAGGGCCTTCAGGTTGTGGTAAAACAACGACACTTTTTATGATTGCAGGGCTTCACAAACCTACAGCAGGTAGAATTCTTTTTGGAACAGAAGATGTTACAAAGTTAACTGCGGATAAAAGAGGCATTGGATTGGTATTCCAAAACTATGCACTATATCCTCATATGACTGTTAGACAAAACATCATGTTTCCACTAGAAAACTTAAAGGTAGAGTATGAAGAAGCGGTAGCCAGAGTAACAGAAATGGCTAAACTAGTTGGTATTGAAGACCAATTAGACAAAAAACCATCTGAACTATCAGGTGGACAACAACAACGTGTTGCGATCGCTCGTGCGCTTGTTAAAAAACCAAGAGTGCTTCTGTTAGATGAACCACTATCAAACTTGGATGCTAGATTACGTCTTCAAACACGTGAAGAAATCAAACGTATTCAAAGAGAAACAGGTATTACAACCATTTTCGTTACACATGACCAAGAAGAAGCAATGAGTATTTCTGATGAAATCGTGGTTATGGAAAAAGGTGTGGTTCAACAAAAAGATGAACCACAACAAGTGTATTACAATCCAACAAATTTATTTGTTGCAAAATTCTTAGGAAGCCCAGCTATTAACGTAACGAGAGGCGAAATTAAAGACAACAAGCTTTATTTTGGCGGTAAGTTCTTCGTTAATAAGAAAGCTAAAGATGGCCTTTATGATGTTGGGATGAGACCTGAAAACTTTAAAGTTGCAGAAACAGGTTCAAAAGTAGATGTCACTGATGTGGATATCATTGGTAGAGATACCATCATCCGCTTCAACTTAGGTGATCAACAAGTAAGAGCTTTGGTAGATTCTGAAACAGTGGAAGATATTAAAGAAATCAAATTAACGATTAAAGATGAAAAGATTTTATTATTCGACATTGAAACAGGAAAAGTTGTTTTAGACTCAAAAAAAGAAAGGTAAGGGTTTAATGATGTTTAAGAAGATTACTCGTAACATTAAATCATTCTTTTCAAAAGTAAACTGGTCCACTAGAAACGTATACTTAACCGTGAAACGTGCTATAGGGGGCGTATTTAGAAAATTTTGGTCGATCGTTACACAAGAAGAAAAACGCATCGAACGCAATCGAATGAAACTCGATTTTGTTCTAAAATATTTAAATCTTGATGGTAAGGACATCGATATTCAACTTGACTTGGACATTGCAGAAATTAGAAAAGATTTAGTTGAAAAGAAAAAAGCATTATCGGTTACTTACAAAAAAGACAAGAACCAAAGTGTTCTTAACGAATTAAACACGGTCAGTCGTGTGATCAAGTACTTACCTGATGACAACCGCACGATTAACAGAAAAGGCGACAGAAAAGTCGAAACCAATAAGTTCATTAAAGCGATGATTTACTTATCACCTGCATTAATCCTATTGGCAGTATTTACTTTCTGGCCAATCATCAATACATTAAGATTATTGATTTATGTTGGATATACTGAATCAGATGGTTCTATCCAAGGGTATACAATCTTTGGAAACTTTATTAAAGTTATCAGTCAAAGAGGCTTCATCAGACCTTCAGCAGGGACCTTCTCAAGTGCATTAATCAATACATTATTGATGGCATTTATCTCAGTACCTATTTCAATCGTTGTTGCATTATTGATTGCAGCTGGATTGAACTCAATTAAAGGACTAAAAGGGTTTTTCCAAACCATATTCTTCTTACCTTATGTAACCAACACAATTGCGATTGCATTAGTATTTAAGTTTATGTTTAACGAAAACTTCGGTTTGATCAATACAATGTTAGGTTGGATTGGTATTGATAAGGTGAATTGGCTATCCACTAATGCCAACTATTGGGCAGTTATGGGTGTCATGGTTATCTATTCAGTATGGGATTCATTAGCGTTTAAAATTATGGTGTTCTTATCTGCAATTCAAGGTATTGACAAACAATACTACCAAGCGGCAGATATCGATGCAACGCCAAAATCCAAAGTATTTAGAAAGATTACAGTCCCTCTTATTTCACCAATGATATTTTACATCATGGTAACGTCAATTATCGGGGCATTAAAGGTTTACTCATCCGTAATCACATTGATTAATGAAGCGGGTGAAATCCGAGGTGCAACCTATAAGATGAAAACCATTGTTATGTACATTTATGAATACTTGAATACTAGAGCACCTGGTAACTTATCGTTAGCAGCTGCCTCATCAGTTGTACTATTTGGTATTATTCTACTGTTCACATTAGTACAAATGCAGGCAAGTAAGAAGAGAGTGCACTACTAATGGGGGCAATTATGGAAAAGAAATATTTAAATAGATGGAAATTAACCGATAAATTTGTGTTAGCCGCCGATGCGATTGCAGTGATTTTATATTTGGCGTTCTTCATTAAGGCATTTATCGATATTCCAATACCTACAAAAGAAGAACTTGTAGATGTTAACTTTATCTTCAACGGTTTTCAAATGAGCATCCTTGCGATATTCGCAATGATCGCCACACCATTACTAGTTATCGATTCAAAAACACACTTTAACAAAGTTGAATACGAAATCGATGCTTGGTATGGTGGCAATACCTTTGTTAAAGGACTTATCTCATTGTTGTTACTAAACCCAGTGAGTGCAATTTTAAGATTTTACAACACACACAATGTGTTAAAGTTTGCTACAGGTCACAGTTACATTGAAGCGATCAAAAATATGGGTCGCTGGTTTAAACAAAAATTAGAAGCGTTTAAAAATAGAAAAAACAGTCCTGATCATGAAGGAGAAGCGACTGATGAAGAAGTTAGATTACGTAAAAAGATACGTACTCAAACCATCGGTATTGCTGGGAAATCCATCTTGCTTTATGGGTTAATTGGGATTGCAGCAGCATTCGTATTCTTACCATTCTATTGGATGATTTTAACAGCTTTAAAGACGTTTGAAGAAACTCAATCGACTAATCCTTCATTCTTTGTTGCATTAAAAGACATGCAATGGGTTAACTTTAAATATGTTTTAAATGAAATGGACTTCGGTTTATACATTTACAACACGTTATTGGTTGGGGTTATTTCAACGCTTGGTACAGTTGTAACGACTGTGTTTGCAGCTTTTGCTTTTTCTAGAATTGACTTTAAAGGTAGAGACACCTTATTCTCAATTTTATTAATGACCATGATGATTCCTGGTGAATTATACATCATTACAAACTTCGTAACAGTTGCACAATTCGGATGGATTTCAAGTGCAGGAAATAAAGTATTCCTTGCGATGATTATTCCGTTTATGACAAGTGTATTTTACATATTCTTCTTACGTCAAACATTTAAACAAATTCCAAACAGCTTATATCAAGCCGCACAGGTTGATGGCTGTAGCGATTTTAAATATTTGGTAAGGGTTATGTTACCAATTGCTGGACCTACCGTGTTCACAATTACCATTTTAAGTGTTATCGGTTCATGGAACGCCTTCATCTGGCCAAGATTAATGGCAAGTATGTTACCGAATAATAACGAAAGTTTTTATCTAATTTCAGTCGCACTGAATAAAGCTTCATTCATGGATCCAGAAGGTATGAGATTGATGTACAACCTTCAGATCGCCGCCAGTGCACTGGTTACAATACCACTTTTAATCGTTTTCTTAGCTTTAAGAAAATATATTATTAGAGGCGTAGGAAGATCCGGTATTAAAGGATAATAGGAGGGTTTAAATGAAAAAAATAGCTTCATTTTTGATTGCAGTCGTTGCAGTCATTACACTAGCTGCTTGTGCTAACGTTAGAGCAAGTGCGCCAGTGTTCGAAGGTATTCCTGAAGGTAAAACCATCACCATTACAGATGGAGATGTGTTTGATCCAAAAGCAGGAATTACTGCGAAAGATACAAAAGATAAAGACCTAACAGCATCTATTATTGTTGAAGGGTTAGACTCAGACAAATTAGCGGGCGGTGTTTGGATCGGTGGTCCAGGTAACTACTCATATAAGATTTCAGTTACTAATAGCGCTAAAATTACAACTGAAGAAAATATTACTTTGATTGTAAATGCTAAAGAAGGTCAAGAAGCAACACCACCAGTGATTGAAGGGGCATATTCAAACCAAGTGTATTACATTGGTTCAAACCCTTATGATCCACTAGAAGGTGTAACAGCTAGAGATACTATCGATGGCGACATCACTGGAGAACTTAAAGTAAAAGGCACACCTTATACTGCAAGACCTGGGGTTTCTAATTTCACCATTGAAGTAAAAAATAGTGCTGGTTATACCACTTCAATTGCAGTGGCATTAACAGTTAAGGCTAAGTATGAAATTCCTGAAGCTTTGACAACTGATCCAATTGAAATCACTTTCTGGCATTCAAACGGTGATTCAATCGAAGCAGAATTGAAAAAATATGCTTTAGACTTCCAAACGTTATATCCAAATATAACCGTTAACGTCGTTAAGAAAGAACAAACTTATTCTGTATTAAAAGATACAGTGGTTAAGGCAGCTGGTACTAATAGCTTACCTAACTTGGTTCAATCTTACCCAGATCACGTTATGGAGTACTTATCATATAATGCACTAGTCAGCGTATCTCCTTATTATGCTCACCCTGTTCATGGTTATTCTACAACAGACGCTAAAGAAAGTTTTGCAGACATCATTGGTTCATACAGAACTGAAAATAGCCAATATACAAAAGATGGCGATTTCTATGCATTACCTTTTAATAAATCAACGGAAGTATTAGCGTATAATAAGACTGTATACGATATGTTAGTGGCAGCTGGTAAAGCACCTGCTGAATTCCCATCAACATGGCAAGACATTATCGCTTTAGCACCAGCATATAGAGAAATTGCAGCTGGATACTTCAAGACCAACCAAACATTTGTAAATACCAACGGTTCACAAGCTCAAAAAGCTTTATTTACAGATGATAATATTGCCTTGATGACCGAAAAATTCGTACCATTCTCATATGACTCAACTGACAATGCATTCATTACATTGACTAAACAATGGGGTGGCGAATATACAGGTATTGACGAAAGTAGAAATGGTGTTATTAAGTTTGATAATCCTCAAACTAGAAACATGTTACAATTCTTCTACGACAATAAAGCAAGCATTACTGTACCAGGTAACTGGGGTGATTCATACAGCTATGCATCAGATATCTTCAAAAATGGATTCACATTCATTACAATCGGTTCAACCGGTGGTATCAGATACAATGCGCCAATTCTAATTAACAATGAAGCAAACAACGTAAATGAGTATTTATTTGAAGTAGGCGTTACACCAATGCCATACAACAAGGAAATGCCTGAAAACTGGACAGCGATTCAACAAGGTACTAACGTATCTATCACATCAGCTGGTACAGAACAACAAAAACTAGCTTCATGGTATTTCTTAAAACACTTAACAAGCTACGATGTGCAATTAGACTTCTCAATGAATATCGGATATTCTCCAGTTAGAACTTCTGTCTATTCAGATCCAGCATTTATCCAATTTACAAAAGGTCTTGACAAAGAAGGTAAAGCTTTAAGAGGCGCGAACTATTTAATGAGCCAAGCAATCAATGCAGCAGCCATTCAAAAAGACGTACAATTCTTTGACCAAGCATTCGTAGGTTCATCTACATCAAGAGCCGCAGTCGGTATTGCGTTTAACCAAGTGATGTTGGCTACAAACCCAAATATCATTAACATTGCGATTCAACAAGCAGTAGATGAAGCTAAAAAGGTACTCGGTAACTAAGGTTTTAATTATTGAATTTTCAATAAAGAAAATATAGGAGGAGAAATATGAAAATCGGATTCAAACGATTGACTATGGTATTAGCATTACTAAGCGTAGTATTGCTAGCCGCATGTGGTAAAACAGACACCACATTGAAAGATGCCGTTGCAGATTTAACAATCCAATACGCATCAGGAGACAGCGTTACATCTGTCACTAAGGATTTACCTACACTACCTTCAAAAGTAGGCGAAGTTACAATTACTTGGGTTTCAAGTAATACAGCAGTTGTATCAAATGCCGGAGTTGTTACAAGACCAGCAGCTGATACTAAGGTGAAACTTACTGCTACATTAACTTTTGATGGCAAATCAGAAACTAAAGATTTCGAATTCACAGTTAAAGCTGTTGAAGGACCATCTCAAGCAGAAAAAGATGCAGCAAAAGCTGCTTTAGAAGCTGTATATGCAGATACTATTGGCGATCTTGAATATGAAGTAACTGAAAACTTAGAATTAGTTACTACTGTTGCAGGTAATGCCGTAACATGGACTACTGCAAATGCAGAATTAATCACTACTGCCGGTGTTGTTACAAGACCTGCATATAGCGTTAATGGTGGACAAACAGTTTTATTAACTGCTACAATTAACGTTAAAGGTGAAGAAGTAGTAGTTGAATTCTTTGCATTCGTTAAAGGCTTAGACAGAACTGTTGAAGAAATCTTAACAGCAGCTGTTAACCTAGGCGCAGCGTTCACTTCAGACATTGCAACTGACGGTATTACTTCTAATCAAACACTACAAACTTCAGTGAAATACGAAGAAACTACATACACAATCGTATGGTCATCTTCACATCCAGAAGTAATGGCAATTGATGGTAAAGTCACTAGACCTGCAATCGGAAACGATGACGTAATGGTTACAATGACTGCTACAATTACCCATGAAGGTGTTACAGTTACTAAAGATGTCGTATTCAAAGTACTTTCTTACAAACCAAGTAGAGTATTTGAAAACATCAATGATTTATATACTGGTGATGGAAGAGCTAAAGACGGCGAATATGTTAAAGTTAAAGGCGTTAAAGTATTAGGTAAGATCAATGATGGTATTTTCTTACATGACGGCGCTAACATCCTTTATGTATTTGACAGAAGCAAAGTTATCTACAACACATTAGAAGTTGGTAAAGTATACGATGTTGAAGGTGAATTTGACATTTATTATAGTGCAGGACAACTTGCAAACTATGCACCAAACTCATTAACTGCTGTAGAATCAACTGAAGTTGTTGCTGACTTAGCCGCAACTCCAATCGAATACGAAGCATTAATCGACGGATTAGCATTACCTACAAATCCAAGTGAACTTCAAGTGTTCTATGAATACACTCGCTTCACAGCTAAAGTTATCGTAGATACTCAAGAAGGCGATACATCAAGCTATAAATACTGGTTAGTACCAGAAGATTATGCTGATACTAAAGTTATCAAGACTGTAGATAGTAAAAAAGCAATCGAATACTTAACTAAGTATGTAAGTAATGTTTATTACCAATCTAATTCAGAAGCATTTGCAGAATTAAATGGTAAAGTTGTAACCATCGACTTCTTAATGTATGGATTCAGATCAGACAGATTTGTATGGTATGGACTATTCTTTGACGATGTTACAGATATCGTAGTTGAATTTGAAAACGATGCAGCCGCAATGGCAGCAGCCAAAGCAGTTATTGAAACTTCAGTTCCTGCTGATATCGTTGATGCAACTACTTTAGATCTAATCAAATCAATCCATGGCACAACAGTTGCTTGGACATCAAATAACGAAGCAGTTATTAACTCTACAACAGGTGTGGTTACACCAGTTGACGGTGTGTTAACTCCAGTTGAATTAACCGCTACTATTTCTATCGGAACAGAAACTGACGTTATAGTTAAAATTCCAGTGAATGTAGGCGAACTTCCTGTTATTACAGTTAAAGAAGCTTTAGAAACAGCAGCTAACGGATTAGTACGTTTCAATGCCACAGTATTTGCAACTGACACGCGTGGGAACTATTATGTATCTGATGGAACTAACGCTTTAACAGTACGTGTATCTACTTCATCAGAACTAAATACAACTTTAGCAGCTAACATAGGAAAAGAAGTAGAGTTTATCGGTTCTAGATCTGACTATAATGGTCTAAAACAAGTATCCCCTACAGGCGTTAAAGTTTTAGGTGCAGGTGATGCTATTGCTCCAGTAAATGCAGATGCGTTAGAATTATCAGCAGCTGGATTAATCGGATTACAATCAGCATTAGTTGAACTTAAAGGTATGAGTGTCACTTCAAGAACTACTACTCCAAGTAAAGATGCTACATACAATACTACTTCAATCATCTTAACTCAAGTTTCTTCTAGCAAAACTATCGAATTAAGATGGGATGACAGAGTTGTATTAACAACTGAAGCTAAAGCTGAACTAGATAAATTGGTAGTTGGCGAAATTGTTGAAGTTGCAACAGTAGTTGGTTGGTATAATAACCCACAATTATTAGGATTGAATGTTCTAAAAGTTGTTGTTATTCCTCAAAATGATGCAGCAAAACTAGCGGCAGATGCAGCAGCAATTGAAGACATTACATTATCAGCTGCAGGTGCAATCGAACTTCCTGCTGTTGGTGCAAATGGTTCAGCAATTGCTTATGCATTCAAAGATGCAGAAGGCACTAATAATTCATTAATCGACTTAACTACTAAAACAGTTACAATGCCTCTAGAAGGTCAAGTTGTTGTCGTATTAGTTGCAACACTTACTTTAGGAGAAGAAGCAGCTGTTGATGTTGAAATCAATGTTACTTTAGGGACACCTGTTTCCTCAGGTTTTGCTACAGATTTATTCATCTCTGAGTACATCGAAGGATCATCTAGCAATAAAGCATTGGAAATCTACAATGGCACAGGTGCTACAGTTGATTTATCAGCATATAAACTTGCAATGTACAACAACGGTAAAACAGAACAATCAAATATTTTACAGTTGACTGGAACTCTAGCACATGGTGAAGTTATTGTCATCGTTAATGCTGGTGCAACAGCTGCATTTAAAGTTGATGGCGCTATTGAACACACTATTACATATTTTAATGGCGATGACGCAATTGTTCTACTTAAGAATGATGAAATCATTGATTTAATTGGTGTTGTTGGGGTTGACCCAGGTACTTCATGGCCAGTTGGAACAGGCGCTACTGCAGAATTTACACTTGTAAGAAATGCAGCAGTTACAAGTCCAAATAAGACTTTTACTGAATCTGAATGGGATGTCCATCCAGTTGATACAGCAACTTTCATTGGTTCTCATACAATGACTCCTGCTGCTTAATAGATTAATCAATTAAAGGACGTATTCGAAAGGATACGTCCTTTTTGTATTATCTTTCCCATCTTTTTGGTTATGTATTATTAATACATATTTGTGGTATAATAGTAATGCACTATTTTTTTAGTAGAGGAGATTTATTATGAAAAAACTATTACCAATGCTCGTATTAATGTTAGTTTTTCTAGCAGGATGCGAACAAAAAAAGGTAGAGACTGTTCTACCTAATTTAACAAACAAAACCATTGCTGAGATAGAGATGACTTTGGCATCCTCTAAAATCGCATATGAAATTGTTGAAATAAGTGACTTTGACAAAGCGGATGGCACGTTTGTCAAGTATGAAACAATGAATGCTGGTGACGTTATCGAAAAAACAGATAGCGTTAAAGTTGTAGTCAATGTACTACGTTTACCTGATTTGACTGGCAAATCTGAAAGTGAAATCATCGAATTATTCGACAAGGTCGGACTAGAAGTCTCTGTTATTTTTGATGAAGACAACAATGATTTTCCTGACAGAACGTGGTCAGGGTATGATGGGTTAAGTGTAGGAGACAAAATTTCTACACTAGATACTGATGTCGTTACAGTGAAACTAGCAATTAACTCTTACGTAATGTTACCAGATTTAGTAGGCTTGAATATCCATCAAATTAAAATTGAACTCGAAAACATGTTATTACTAGCTAAATTTGAGTATATTTTAGATGATACAAAAGAAGCTGATCTTTTCCAAGACTATAAAGATTTCGAAATTGGCGAAGGTGTTGAACCTGGTTCAACCATCACTGTTAAAGTTTATACAAACAGTTTCTTAGAAGAAGAGGAATCCTTGTTTATTTCTAAGTTCTATGACAATGAGGATAATAACCAAGCAATTGAAATTTATAACCCAACCGCATCTACCATAAATTTGGCCGACTATACGATTGCTGTATTGCAAAATGGTGCGTTAGTACCTACTTATACAATTGCTTTAGATGGACAATTAGAGGCGAATGGTACTTATGTCATTGCCAACCCTCAAGGGAACAGAGATGTACTTAAAATCGCAGATTTATCGAGTACACAGCTGAACTTTGATGGCAACGATGTGATTCAGTTGAGATATAAGAATGACACATATATTGATATTATAAACATAATGGGGACTAGACTTGTAACACTGACTAATGAAGTCTATGTTCGCCAACCACAAATAACATCAGGAAGTCGCAGTTTTGACTTCAAAGCGTGGGATGAATATGTAGGTACCTATGTAACACCGTTTGGTACTCATCCGTTTGCTAGCCCAGACTCATTCGAGATAGATATGAGCTTTGCTGCAAGACCATTTGGCGATCCACTAGGTGGATTCGCTAAAGTTACGTTAGTCACAACAACCGATGGTGATACAGCAGAATTTACACCAGGCTTTACAAGTAATGCACGTATTCGTTTCTTAGGGGTTGATACACCAGAAACGCACCCAGCTGTTCAACCAATGGGTTTAGAAGCTAAAGCATTTACAAGAAATCTTTTGGAAAACGCAACTGAGATATACTTACAAAATGATCCAGGCAACGCTTATGTAGATACTTATGGTCGTCACATTGGTCTTATATGGGTAGATGGACAACTTGTAAACTACTTAATCGTTAAGAATGGATTTTCAGACAACTTTTTAAACGCTCAATCAAGCCTAGTTTATAACAACAGATACTTATACCGTTGGTTCCAAGATGCGGAACAATATGCGATTGACAATAATTTGGGTGTTCATAGTCTATAATGAGAGTCGTCTATAGAATACTATTTGCCCTATTCATGGTTGTTTTATTTTGGTTCAGTTTTAATACGGCGAATAATATGGTAACCGAAAAATACATTAAAGAACGCGTAGAACCAAATTTAAGAGGGGAAAACCCGGATTATCTTTACTTCTATGGGTCCATACCCCACTACAATCATAGAGACCCCCTTTACGCTTTAGAAACAGAGCAGTATAAAGTTAGGTTTTATGAGTTATTAGTCACAAATGAAAAAGGAACTAAATTGGATGAATATGTCTATGTTTTGATTCACAAAAAAGATGTGTTCGTACCTGATCAAAATTATCGCATTCATATTGGCGAAAAAGAAGAATATGTTTATTACCCTCAAGGGCAAATCTATGACCTTTTGGTTATGTTAAATGAAGAACAGGTCTACATCCCTAGAACAGTCATTGAACAATATTTAGACCAAGAATGGAAATTGGTAGACAGCGAGGATGAAACCGTATTTAGTTTCACCCCAACGCTTCAAAAGCCTTTTAATCTAAAGACAATGGTTGAAGATTATGTAGAAGCAAACAACAAACTACCATATAACAAGCTTAATGATCAAAACGTCTATTTATATGAGCAACCAGATTATTCCCCGTACTATTTGATCTATTCAGTAGCGCTTAGTATATTTGGGATTATATTTGCAGGATCACTATTAGCCTTATACCTTCACGACAAGCGAAAAGGCAAAAGACAAATGATGGACTATGAATCGATTTTAAACGAACGAAAAAAAGTAAAATTGTAATCAAAAAGCACACCTTTTTCAGGTGTGCTTTTTTGCGGGATATTAGCAATTAGAGTGCTCTATATGCTATTTTGAGGTTCTTTTTTAATGTAAGCGACGGCTACAGACCCAATGCCAGCGTTCATAGCAACAATCGTAGATATTTCAGATATGTAACAAACTTTAACACCGGTAATGGCCTCGATGGTTTGTTTATAATAAGAGGCTCTTTGTGGGGCATTCACATGCACTAAGGCAAATGTGTCGATACCAGATTCTTTTTGAACAGCCTTAATGTGATCAAATATCAATGTATCCGCTTTTTTCAAACTGAACGCTTTGTCTTCGATAATGCCCATACCTTCACGATCAATGGAAATGATTGGTTTAAGATTAATCATTTTGCCAACAAGCCCTGTGGTTCTTTTGAGTCTTCCAGAACGAATCATGTATTTTAAAGTTTTTACCGATACTAAAATCTTGGTCAATGGTCTTAATGCTTCTACCTTTTCCACAATGGTATCATAGTCAAAACCAGCCTCAATATAAGACATTGCTTTATGAACCAACAAGCCTTCAGCCACACTGTTTTGAAGGGAGTCTATGACGGTTATTTTATGGTTTTTAAAGGCTTTTTTACCATTTAAGAGCGCCTGATAAGTCCCACTCATTTTACCGGATACGGTAATCACAATGATTTCATCGTAATAAGTCGTTAAAAATGAGTACAAATTTTCAATGGTTTTAGGATTGGGTTGACTGGATTTAGGGTATTCTTTTAAAGTATTCATCAATTCATAGAAACGTTTGTTTTCAATCGTCAGTTTATCGAAGTATGTGGCCTGGTTAATAAGTAAAGCAAGGTTTAAAACGTGAATTTGATTGGCTTCTGCAAATCCATCGGCCAAATCAGCAATAGAGTCTGTGACCAAAGCAATCTTATGTTTCTTATGGTTGGCGATGTCAAACTGTCGTTTCATATCATCAACCTTCTGATCAACAATTTGTCCAAAAGGCTCGACAAGTTCGAATACTTTTGCCGGGGTATCTGTGTGAATATGAATTCTAACCAAAGTATCACTGCCAGCTACGACCATGGAATCTCCAAGCGGATGAAGTGTCTTTTTGATTTGCTCTTTAGGAATTTGATTTCCTTCAATTAATACTTCTGTACAATATCTAGTTTGACTTTCTTCAAAATGATCGACATGCATTACCATATCGTCTGTTGGTTTAAAGACAATGTCAATGTCTTCGCCTTTTAACCCTCTGATGAAGCCCTCAATGAAGTGATAGAAACCTTTTGCGCCAGCATCTACAACTTTGCTTTGTTTCAAAATGGGCAATAATTCTTTTGTATTTTCAAGTTCTGCTTTAAGGCCTTCAAAGGCCTTAGAAAGCAAGCCGATAAAATCCATTGATTTTGTATGGATGTTCTTTAAACGCTCATGCCACAGTCTCATGAGTGTAATCATGGTCCCTTCAACAGGTGTTTCAACCGAAGAATAGGCGTTTAGAGACGCTTTTTCCATTGAATTGATAAAGGTTTCAATGTCTAAGTTCTCTTTGCTTAAATCGCGAGAAAACCCGTCTATATAAGATGCGAAAATAATGCCGGAGTTCCCTCGTGCACCAATGATAGCCGCATCCGTAATGCTTTTTAAGGTTTGTTTCATGGTAGGCTCTAATCGAGCTTTTAATAAAATGCTTTTCATTAAAGAGGAAAGATTAGAACCTGTATCACCATCTGCGACTGGAAATACATTAATGGCGTTTAGCGCGTCTTTTTCTGTAATAACGTATTTTGCACCTAATACGAAACAACGGTATATATGTTCATTTGTAAGTACTGTAGTCATAATAGCTCCTAATGTATGAGTTGATAGATTAGATAAGTAATAGTAGAAGTTGAAAAGCCCAAGAAAGAGCCCCAAGCTAAGTCAATTAGGGTGATGCTTAATGGCCAATTTTTCATTGTAGCTAAATTTGTTAAGTCATAGGTGGCATAAGTGATCAATCCAAAGAATGCACCTAGCAACATGACTTTGCCTAATGAATTCGCATCAACCCCAGGTTGAATGACAAACACAACAAGTCCTGCGATGAACAGTAAATAAAATAGGATGGCTGCAGTCCAGTTTACATCAGGTTTTAGTAGCGTTCCAATTTGATCTTGATAGAGTTTCTTTGCAATGAGACCCAACCATATTAAATCAACCACTAAAAACACCACAAAAGCGATCCCATAAAGTTTTAAAAATGTGCCCATATGTAATTCCTCCTTCACAAACAACGAATGCCTTAATTATATTCGTTATGTTTGTCTCTTACTTATATTATAATATATCTATACACGATTTATGTAAGAGGTTGCATTCAATAGTTTGAAATTAAAAATAAGGAGTGATTTTTTATGAATCATTTGAGAATAGAAACCTTAAAAGAAGGGTTTAATGACGATTCCAAAGAATATGTTTTATATTATATGCAACAAGCCCAGCGTATCCACTATAATCACGCGCTTAAGCACGCGATTGATATAGCCAACCAAAAAGGATTACCTGTTAGAATTGTGTTCGCTATATGCTCAAAATACCCGGAAGCCAACTTAAGAAGTTTTCAATTTATGTTAGAAGGTCTAAAAGATGTGTTTAATTGGGCTAATAAGCTGAATCTAAATATGGACATTAAATGTGGGTATCCTGAAGAAGTGTTATTGCCGTATCTAATAAATGCACAAACCTTGGTCTTTGATAAAGGGTATTTAAAAACACAAACACAATTTAGAAGAGACATCCTTCTGAAGGCACAAGACCATCGGTGTCTAGATGTTATAGAAGTAGACACAGATTTGATTGTCCCAGTAAGTGTTGCCTCTAATAAAATGGAATATGGCGCTTACACAATCAGACCAAAATTAAATAGATTGTATGAGGCATTCAATGATTTTGATAAACTACCAGATATTCGCAATAAAACAAAATACGAGCCACAATGTGACCTAGATTTATCAAATATAGAAGAAGCCTTAATAAAGTTAGGTATACCGTTTGACGTTAAGCCTAGTCCAAGTTATAAAGGCGGTTATCTTGAAGCACAAAAAAGACTTTTTGATTTTATTAACAACAAACTCAACGATTACGAACAATCAAGCGACCCTTCAACGGATTACACGTCTTTATTATCGATGTATTTGCATTTTGGACAGATATCTAGTTTAGAGATATTAACACAACTCAAATGGGCGTTAGACCAAAATAAGGTCAAAGAAAAGGCTTTTTTAGCTTTTAAAGAACAGTTGTTTGTAAGAAGAGAGTTAGCCTTTAATTATGTTTATTATAATCCGACCTACGACGATTTCTATGGAATGACAGAACCTTGGGCTTATGAAACAATGAAAGCACATGAGAAAGATGTTAGAGCGTTTCTATACAAAGAGAATGACTATCTCATGTATCAAACACACGACCCTTATTTTAATGCCGCTATGAAAGAAATGGTTGAAACAGGGTATATGCATAACTACATGCGTATGTATTGGGCTAAAAAAATCATTGAATGGTCAAGTAGTTATGAAGAAGCTTATAAGACTATTATAACTTTAAACAACCGGTATTTCATTGATGGGAGAGATCCTAATAGTTATGCGGGGGTTGCATGGTGTTTTGGAAAACACGACAGAGCATGGACTGAAAGACCTATTTTTGGGAAACTCAGATATATGAATGCTAAAGGTCTAGAAAGAAAGTTTGATATTCAGGGTTACATCAATAAAGTAGCGTATAAAAAACATAAAGCACTAGGGGAAATCTTCTAGTGCTTTATTTACTATAATGGTCACCTTCAACTATTGAGGAATTAACGTATGATTTCAGAAAAAGGAGCATATTCATATAGATGTTCTAAAAAAATATCCAAGATAAACTAGTCTAGAAGTTATCGTTTAGCCGTTGAAACGTAGGAATAATCAATGACTGATTACCATGAAAAAAAGGATGAAGCCTTTACGCTTCATCCTTAACATAGTTGCTTATTTTTTTCTAGGGTTTTTGATTTGTGCATGTGCAGCCGCTAGACGTGCGATTGGCACTCTAAATGGTGAACATGATACGTAGTCTAAACCGATTGAATGGCAGAATTCCACAGATTGAGGGTCTCCACCATGTTCGCCACAAATACCTGTTTTAATAGAAGGTCTTGTGACATTACCCAATTCAACACCCATCTTCATGAGTTTTCCGACGCCTCTTTGGTCTATGTGAGCAAATGGGTCAGATTCATAAATCTTGGTCTTATAGTAGTCAGGTAAGAACTTACCAGCATCATCACGGCTAAAGCCGAAAGTCATTTGTGTTAAGTCGTTAGTACCAAATGAGAAGAACTCAGCTTCTTTAGCGATTTCATCCGCTAATAACGCAGCTCTTGGGATTTCAATCATTGTACCTACAAGGTATTTGATGTCTAATCCAGATTCTTTAATTAGTTTGTCAGCAGTTTTTACAACCAGTTTCTTAACGAAGTTAAATTCTCTTACTTCGCCTACTAATGGAATCATGATTTCTGGTACAACAGTTAACCCTTCTTTAGTCACTTGGATAGCGGCTTCGATAACGGCTCTGGTTTGCATTTCTGCAATTTCAGGATAAGTTACTGAAAGTCTAACACCACGGTGGCCTAACATTGGGTTAGTTTCGTGTAAGTCTTCGATGGTTCTCTTTAATTCATCAAATGAAAGGTTCATTTCTTTTGCTAAATCTTTGATTTCTTGATCTGTATGAGGCACGAATTCATGTAGAGGTGGGTCTAAGTATCTAACGGTTACGGCATAGCCTTCCATTTCCTTATAAAGTTTGACGAAGTCTTCTCTTTGCATTGGTAATAACTTAGCAAGTGCAGCTTCTCTTTCTTTTAAGTTCTTAGCCACAATCATTTCACGGATTGCTTTAATACGGGTTGCTTCAAAGAACATATGTTCAGTACGGCATAGACCAATACCTTCAGCACCAAACTCTCTTGCTTGATGAGCATCTCTTGGTGTATCAGCGTTAGTTCTCACTTTTAGTACTCTAATTTCGTCTGCCCATGACATTAATGTTGCAAAGTCACCAGAGACAGTAGCTTCAACAGTTGAAATCTTTTCACCATAAACAAAACCAGTTGATCCATCGATTGAGATGTAATCACCTTCGTTAAACTTTTGGCCATTAACTGTGAAGAATTTACCTGCTTCATTTACTTTAACTTCACCAGCACCAGCAACACAGCATGTACCCATGCCACGTGCAACAACGGCAGCATGTGAGGTCATTCCACCACGTGCTGTTAAAATACCTGAGGCGATTACCATACCTTCGATGTCTTCAGGTGAAGTTTCTTGTCTAACAAGAACCACAGGAAGTTTATCTTTTTTCACTAAATCAGCAGCTCTTTCAGCTGTAAATACGACTCTACCGTAAGCAGCACCTGGTGATGCAGCTAAGCCTTGAGTAATAGGTTTTGCAGCTTTAATTGCTTTTGGGTCAAAGGTTGGGTGTAGTAATGAGTCTAATTGTGCAGGTTCAACTTTTAAAATGGCTTCTTCCTTAGTTAATAAACCTTCGTTAACTAGGTCAATCGCAAGTTTAACAGCTGCTTGTGCAGTTCTCTTACCATTACGAGTTTGAAGCATGTATAATTTACCTTTTTCAATGGTAAATTCCATGTCTTGCATATCTCTGTAGTGTTGTTCTAATTTTTTAGAAATATCATGGAATTCGTTATAAAGTGCTTCGTTGTCTTGTTTTAATTCTGAGATCGGTTTTGGTGTACGAATACCAGCAACAACGTCTTCACCTTGTGCGTTAAATAAGTACTCTCCATATAAAACGTCTTCACCAGTAGCAGGGTTTCTAGAGAATGCAACCCCTGTACCTGAGTCAAGACCCATGTTACCAAATACCATGCCTTGAACGTTTACTGCAGTTCCCCATTCATAAGGAATGTGGTTTAACATACGGTAAGTGTTGGCTCTTGGATTATCCCATGATCTAAATACAGCTGTGATGGCTTCAATAAGCTGTACTTTTGGATCTTGAGGGAATGCGTCACCTTTTAATGCTTCGTATTTTACAAGGTAGCGTCTTACAAGTTCTTTTAAATCATCTGCATCTAAGTCGGTATCTAAATGAACCCCCTTAGCTTCTTTCATTTCTTCGAGAAGTGCTTCAAAATTTGCCTTTTCGATTTCCATAACAACGTCCGCGAACATTTGGATGAATCTTCTATAAGAGTCATACGCAAAACGTGGGTTGTTGGTTAGTTTTGCTAAACCTTCTACGGCTTTATCCGTTAAACCTAGGTTTAGGATAGTGTCCATCATACCTGGCATTGAGGCTCTTGCGCCTGAACGAACAGATACTAAAAATGGGTTTTCGCTGTCTCCAAATTTCTTTCCAAATTCTTTTTCAGTTGCTGCTAAAGCTTCAAAAATTTGGTCTACAACATCTTGTGTGATTACTTTACCGTCGTGGTAGTATTTGTTACATGCTTCTGTTGTAACCGTGAATCCTTGTGGAACTGGTAAGCCTAGGCTTGACATTTCTGCAAGGTTTGCACCTTTACCACCAAGTAGGTTTTTCATGCTTGCTTGTCCTTCTTTGAACAAATATACGTACTTAGTCATT
This sequence comes from Acholeplasma sp., assembly GCA_034006765.1. Lineage (GTDB taxonomy): Bacteria > Bacillota_I > Bacilli_A > Acholeplasmatales > UBA5453 > Paracholeplasma. Next base: position 52,737 of record JAVESF010000003.1, read on the forward strand.
GTATCTTCCTTTCTAACGATTTTCATACATTTTAATTATAGCAACAAAATATCAAAAAGACAACGATTAACGCACGCATGTACGTAAATGCGCACGATATTGTACTTTTAACTACATATATATTTATGGTATACTATTATAAGGCACCCCAGAAAAATATGCCTTAACACAGTTGAAAGGGTGAAACGATTATATGAATTATCAACCATTATTAACCAAGATTATTAACTACAAAACAATCATTATTCACAGGCATTCAAAACCGGATTTTGATGCGATTGGATCTCAAGTAGGGTTAAAGGAAATCATTTTGGAAAACTTTCCAAATAAGCAAGTCTATGTGGTCGGAGACTCAAACAAATTTGACAAAGACAACGAGATGCAAGTGATTGAAGATGCGATTTATGAGAAGGCACTTGTATTCATTTTAGATGTCGCAGTTAGTCATATGGTGTCTGATGACAGATATAAAATGGCTAAAGAGGTTATTGTCATTGACCACCATAAGAACGATTGTAACATTGAAGAAGCTTCCCTAGTTATTAGTGATCCGAGTTATTCAGCTTGTGCAGAGTTAATTACAGACATGGCACTAGAGTTAAACTTAAAAATCAACGAAAAAGCTGCCTCTTATCTCTATGCTGGCATAGTGACAGATACAGGTAGGTTTCAATGGATGCATGAACCTGAACGTGTGTTTTTGGTTGCCTCCATTCTTACAAGCTTAGGGGCAAAGACAACAGAACTTTATGATTTTTTATATGTGGATTCTTTGGAAAGTAAGAAGCTAAAGACTTTTTTCCAAAGTAGATTTATTTATGAAGATGGCGTTGCCTTCTTAAAAAATGATCAAGATGTTTTTGAACAATTCGACATCGACGTATTTTCAGTTTCTAGAGGGATGGTTAATTTAGCAGCAGGGATTGAAGAAATCAAAATATGGTTAAACTTTACCTATGATAAAGACAAAGACATTATTTTAGGTGAATTTAGATCAAGAGGTGTTAAAATCGTTGATATCGCTAAGAAATATGGTGGCGGTGGGCACGAACAAGCTTGTGGTGCAAGCCTCAAGACTTGGGATGAAGTAGAACAAGTCATTCATGACTATAAACAATTACTAAAGGAGAATAAATAGTATGATTAATCCAATTATTTTAAAGAAAATTAAGGCTTATGATAGAATCATCATTCACGGGCATCAAAGACCAGACGGTGACTGTTATGGCGCTCAGTTTGGGCTTAAAGACATTATAAGTAATTCATTTCCAAACAAGGAAGTTTATGTGGTGGGAGAAACTTCAGATTTTGTAAGTTTTGTTGGTAAACCAGATATCATTGAAGATAGCCTTTATGAAGGGGCACTATCCATCGTAGTTGACACAGCCACAGAAGAAAGAATATCTGACAAACGTTATAAATTAGGTAAAGAAGTGATCAAAATTGATCACCACATTCCGGTCAATGATTATGGTGATTATCGCTGGGTAGATACCAATTACCCGTCTTGTGCACAAATGATTGCTCATTTTTATACACATTATAAAAAAGAGTTAAAGTTAGGCTATGAAGGGGCACTTGCGATGTATACAGGGATTCTTACCGATACGGGTAGATTCCGTTTTAGAGGTGTCTCTAAACAAACCCACGAAATGGCGGGGATGTTGTTGACTAAGGGTGTCGATGTAGAATATGTAGATGGGAAACTATCTGTTGAAACACTTGCGATGACACGTCTTAAAGGCTATATTTTATCGCATTTTGTAACCACTGAAAAAGGGTTTATCTATGTGATACTTACAAGAGACGTGATTAAAGAATACGGTGTAACAGATGAACAAGCCGCATCAATGGTCTCTATGATTGGTGGCATTGAAGGCTATCCTGTATGGGCCATCATCTTAGAATATCCAAATGATGAAATCCGTATTAGATTACGTTCAAGAGGACCGGTTATCTCAACACTTGCCAATGAATTTGGTGGTGGTGGCCATGCGAAAGCATCTGGCGCTAAACTAGAAAACTGGAATCAACTGGATGCGTTTATTAGTCGTGTAGGCGATTATTTAGACGAATACAATAAGTAGGTATCCAAATGGAAATCAGAGAGGTTTGTGAAAGAATTGTTGTCACAGAACCGCTTCAATCATTAGAACATATTGAAAGAAGTATCATAAAGACATATCGAAAAGACATTTGGGCTAAGTTCATCAAGGCAGTTAAAGATTATAAATTAATTGAAGAAGGCGACAAGGTCGCAGTGGGCATTAGTGGTGGTAAAGACTCTTTACTTCTAGCAAAACTGATTCAAGAACTGCATAAACACAGCATCGTGAAATTCGATGTGGTGTATTTGGCAATGGACCCTGGATTTAATCCAGTCAACTTGGATTTATTGAAGACAAACTGTCAATACTTAAACATACCTGTAATCATTAGAAACTCAAACGTATTTGCTGTTGCAGGAAAGATTGCATCTGATAACCCATGTTACATGTGTGCTAGGATGCGTAGAGGCTTTTTATATAACGCAGCACAGGAACTTGGGTGTAACAAACTTGCTTTGGGGCATCATTTTGATGATGTTATAGAGACCACCATGTTAAATGTATTATATGGCGGACAGTTTAAGACAATGGTTCCAAAAATCACTGCGGACAACTTTGACAATATTGAACTTATTAGACCTATGTTTTACATCAAAGAAAACGACATTATTCGTTTTACCACATCAAGCGGTATTCAATCTATGAATTGTGGTTGTACCGTAGTGGCTAGCAGGACTTCTTCGAAAAGAAGAGAGATTAAACACCTAATAGCAGATTTAAGAAAGATACATCCAGAAGTCGATCAGTCGATTTTTAAAGCTTCAGAGAATGTAAACATCAACGCTGTATTAGGTTGTCAATACGAGGATAAAAAGTATCATTTTAACGATATATATGAAGAAAGGAATAAGAAAAAATGACACCATTTGACATTGAATTACAAGTTTTTCAAAACGGTGACTTTTGGTTTAGAATACTACTACCATTAGTGATTTCCGTTGTGTTTAGTTTTTTAGTAGGACTAGAAAGACAAAACATAGGCAAGTCGGCTGGTATTTCAGCACACATCTTAATTGCAGTATCAACGACAATGCTAGGGATTGTTCAACTGTTTATGTTTGAACACCAAGGCGGTGATTCAGCAGCGGATAACCAAAGACTAATCGCACAAGTACTACCGGGGGTCGGTTTCATCGGCGCCGGGGTAATTATGAAAGGTCAAAAGAACATTATTGGTCTTACCACTGCTGCAACCATATGGGCAACTGCTATGATGGGATTAGTAGCAGGCAGTGGTTACATACTAACCTCATTAATCTATGGCGGATTTTTGGTGGGCTTTATTTATCTTAGAGACATCAAAAGAGGGATTAACCCATTTATCCCTCACGTTCATCACGATTTTACCGATGAAGAGGACGCGAGTGCTGATGATATTAAACGTCACGCCTAAATAAGTTAACTAAAAGTGAGAAGAAAACGTGGGAAACTACGTTTTTTCTTTAGTTTAAAAGGTCATCAATGGTATAATTGAAGATAGGAAGTGATACTATGATTTTAGATACAATTGCTGCAATCGCAACCCCTTTTGGGGCGTCTGGTATTGCCGTCATTAGAGTAAGCGGCATAGAGGCAATCGAAAAAGTAAATACCGTATTTAAAGGTAAAGACCTTACAAAAACCAAAAGCCACAGAGTGGTTTATGGACACATAATGGATCAATCAGGTAAAGCCATAGACGAAGTGTTGATTACGGTTTTAAGAGCGCCAAGAACTTTCACCAGGGAAGACACCATTGAAGTGTCTTGTCATGGCGGTATTTTAGTGACTCAAAAAGTATTGGAAATCATTCTAGAAACAGGCGTAAAACTAGCTGAACCTGGCGAGTTTTCTAAACGTGCTTTTGTTAATGGACGTATTGATTTAACCCAAGCCGAAGCCATCATGGATTTAATACATGCAAAAAACGAAAATGCCATGAAACTGGCATTATCCGGTCTTAAAGGCGACATTAAAAACAGGATTGAATCCCTAAGAGAATTGGTCTTAGGTTTGGTTGCGAAGATCGAGGTAAACATTGATTATCCGGAGTATGATGATGCAGTTGTCATGGGCAGTGAAATCATCAAACCAGAAGTACTGTTAATAAAAGAAAAACTATTGGCGTTATTGGATGATGCAGACAAAGGCAAAATCATCAGAGAGGGCGTTAAAACGGCTATTGTAGGTAAACCTAATGTCGGTAAAAGTAGTTTATTAAATGCCTTACTTAACGAAGAACGTGCCATTGTAACAGATATCGAAGGGACTACAAGAGACACCATTGAGGCATATATTAATATGGGTGGGATTACATTAAATTTGATCGACACTGCAGGCATTCGCGAAACCAGTGACGTTGTCGAAAAAATTGGGGTAGACCGTTCTAAAAAAGCGATTGAGTCGGCAGAATTGGTAATCCTTGTTTTGGACCAAAGCAGAAAACTTTCAAAAGAAGATGAACTTCTACTTGAACAGACCAAACATAAAAAACGCATCATTGTAGGTAATAAAAATGATTTAGACAAAGCATTGGAACTTGAAGACTTACATTTACTAAGCATGTCTACGCTAACAAGGTCTGGATTAAAAGAACTCGAAAAAGAAATCATCCAAGTACTTGGCATGTCAGACATTAAAGACAAAGATTTTAACATTTTGTCTAATGTCAGACATATCGGCAAGATAAAGGACACCATAGAAGCGCTAAATGCCGTTTTAGAGGCAATTGAAATTGAAATGCCTATCGATATGGTGGAAATTGATTTAAAGAAAGCCTGGCAGTATTTAGGTGAGATTACAGGCGATTATCATCCAGAAGATTTAATCAGTGAATTGTTTTCAAAATTCTGTTTAGGAAAGTAAGAATTACATATCATATATGATATAATACTTTAGAAAGGAGTGTGTGCTATGTCTTATCAAGCTTTATATAGAACTTATCGACCTAAGAATTTTACTGAAGTAGCTGGTCAAGAAGTGATTGTAAAAACGTTACAAAATGCGCTATTACATGACAAAATTGCACATGCTTACCTATTCAGCGGACCAAGAGGAACTGGTAAAACAAGTATCGCTAAGATTCTTGCTAAAGCAGTGAACTGCGAACATGCACCTGTTAAAGATGCTTGCGGAGAGTGTGCCACTTGTCAAGCAATCCAATCAGGTGTTATCTCTGATGTGGTTGAAATCGATGCCGCTTCCAACAATGGTGTAGATGAGATTAGAGATTTAAGAGAAAAAGTTAAGTACTTACCCTCTATGGCGAAATATAAAGTGTATATCATTGATGAAGTTCATATGTTATCTACAGGGGCATTTAATGCACTTTTAAAAACATTAGAAGAACCGCCTAAACACGTGATATTCATTTTAGCAACCACAGAACCAAATAAGATACCTGCGACGATATTGTCTCGTTGCCAAAGGTTCGACTTTAGGGGTATTTCACCTAAAGATATAGAAAAAAAATTACACACAATTAAAACGATTGAACAAGTCGAAATCACAGATGAAGCGATTACTGAAATAGCTCGCTATGCAGAAGGTGGATTACGTGATGCCCTTAGTTTACTCGATCAAGCCATCTCTTTTTCGGATTCTATTGTAACAGAAGAAGATGTTTACGCTGTCAGCGGTTCGGTTTCAAAAACAAACTTGATGAAACTGCTTAATTTTATTTTCAACAAGGAAACAACGGATGCGTTTTCACTATTAAATGATATGATTGAAGATGGCAAAGAAGTTTCTAAAATTGTCTCAGATTTAATTTCAACCTTGAGAGACCTTCTCATTGAAAAGAATGTCGTATTTGACGCGGTTAGACCCACTAAATATTTAGAAGAATTATCTAAACAATATTCAAACGATCGAATCTATTTTTATTTAGACATTTTAAATGGCACTCAAAATGACATCAAGTGGAGCAACCAAAAAAGAGCCTACTTAGAACTGGCAATTGTCAAAATGATTGATCATAAACAAATAGACAGAATCGATTATCAAGAAGGTTTGGAGATATTAAACAAACGCATTAGTGGCTTGGAGTTTGAACTGTCTAAGCTCAAAACAATGCCTAGAGAACCTATCAAAAAGGCAATCAATAACAATCAAGAACAACTGGATAAAGTTGCAATTGAAACAGATAAAAAAGAACTTGTCACTGTTAAAGATATTGAACGTATTTTGAACAATGGCGATGTGGATAAGAAGCAGTTAATGCTTAAGGGTTGGGATCGTTTACCGCAAATCAAAGACCCAAAATTGGAAACAACCGCTATGTTGTTACATGAAGCTAAATTGGTTGCCGCCACTGAAAAAGAAATACTCTTAGTATACCCAAATAAGGTGAATTGCCGGTTAATGATGAAAAAACAAAACAAATCATTGGTGTTTGATATTCTCAATGCTAAAACAGATTTGATTGATGATTTTATTTGTATTGATGAGGCGTCTTGGAAGATTTTGTTTGATTCATTCATATCTCAGTGGAAATCAGGCAATAAAAAACCATCCTTACCAAAAATGGATTTAGAGTTATACGAAGAAACAGAAGATACTTGGCAACCAGGATCGGTTGCACTTGCCATTGATTTTTTTGGCAAAGATAAAGTCATGATAAAGGAGTAAATAGACATGAACCAAAATATGATTAGAAAACTACAAAAGTTACAAAAGGAAATGCAAGAAACCCAAGAAAGACTTCAAATGACAGAATTCGAAGGACAAGCAAGTGGGGTTAAAATCGTCATGTTAGGGTCACACCAAATTGTGGATGTGAAACTAGACAAAGAATTGTTAGAAGACATCGAAATGTTACAAGATGCCATTGTTGCGGCAGTGAATAATGCCGTTGCGGTCGTAGACAAAACAACCTCAGATGAAATGAGTCGATTCACTGCAGGCATGGGTATGGGATTTTAAAATGAAATATCCAGACAGTTTTTTAAAACTGGTTGAAGATTTTAAAAAATTTCCTGGTATTGGTAAAAAAAGTGCTGAAAGGTTGGCATTATTTACAATTAGTCAGCTAGAAGAACAAGAAATTGATGCCTTTTCCACCCATTTAGTGGAAGCTAAGAAAAACATCACACATTGTCCGATTTGTGGGGTGTTGATGGAACATACTTGCAGCATTTGTGAAGACGATCAGAGAGACAAAACAGCCATCATGGTAGTTTCTGATGAAAGGGATGTGTTTGTGTTAGAACGAAATCACATCTTTCATGGACAATACCATGTTTTAGGTGGCTCTATTGATTTTTCTCGAGGCATTCAAGCAGAGGATTTAAACATTGATAGTTTGTTTAAACGTCTTCAAGGTGTTAAAGAAGTTATTTTATCACTTTCTGGCACTGTTGAAGGCGAACTAACCGCACAATACATAAAAGAACTGTTGAAGCAGTATCCACTATCCGTTTCACGCATAGCCTATGGTATTCCTGTTGGGGCGGATTTAAGTTATGCAGATGATCAAACACTCGAAAGAGCGCTTAATAATAGATTAAAGTATGAATAGAGGGTGATGATGTGGAAGTATTAGATAGCATTTGGGCATTCATTAAAAATATGTTTGGAAGCTTTGATAATTTCTTAGAAGAATTGGTGGATTTCGATAAATTGGCCATTGATTTTTACAACAATGTAATCATGCCATTTCCTGAATGGGTTAAAATACTGGGCACAATAGGCTTAGCCATTGTCCTTGTATTTGGAATATTGTCGATAGCGAAAAAAATGATGAAATTACTCATTTTAGTTGTCGTAATTTTAGCCATTGTCGTGCTAGCTCGTATTTTTCTAATGTCATGAAGTTAGTAATTACAACCGATAACGACCAAGAAACTTTTGAAGTAGCACACACCTATGAACCAGGGAAAATCACTTATAAAGACCCTAATTCGGATGCTGTTGTAAGCGTCCATTTTAAATTAAACGAAGTGCTCATTCGTCGTGAAGGAGAAATTGTTTCTCAAGAACCCTTTTTACCTAACATGACGACCATGGGTTTTTATAGACAAAACGAGATTACATTCAAGACAGTGATTAAAACCAAAAGTTTAATTGTGACTCAACAACAAATCAAAATTGAGTATGAACACAATATCGAAGGCGTTAAGACGGACAAAACCCTGGATTTTACATTATTTATTTAAAAGTCTTGCAAAAAAGGGCTCAATCGTATACAATAATATAGTATTTTAGGAGGAAACTATGGCTAAACAATCTTATGTAAACAAATCCATGGTTGAAATTGCTGAAGAGATTATCAGATCAGAAGGCAAGAAGAATATCTACGATTTAATGGATCAAGTAGTAGCTTTAAAAGAGATGACTACTGAAGATTCTGAAAAAATGGCACAATTTTATATCGATATGACGTTGTCAGCAAAATTTGTTTTTTGTGGCAATGATGAATGGGATTTAAAAGAAAACAATTTAGAGCTTTGGGATAAAGACGGTTCTTACTTTAACACAACAGAAGAGTTGGAAGAAGAAGAGGACGATACATTAACTGTAGAAGACTATTATATTCCTGAAGAAGAAGAACTAGAATTAGACGATGAAGATGAAGAAGAATCTGAAGATGAAGATGATGACATCATCATTATTGATGAAGATGCATTGATCTTAACGGATGATGACGATGAGATTAAACCTACTAAGGTTAAGTACATCGACGAGGATGATGACGATTTAGACTTTGATGATGAAGACTATAACGAAATCATGGACGATTACGAAGACATGTACGATAAGTAATATTCGTATTGATTCAAAAAAAAATATTTGATATAATTAACGAGGGCAACTCATAAAAGGTCTCCTGTAAAGGGGACCTTTTTATTTTTATATACAAGGAGAAATGTGAGATGAAGACAAAGTTTATTTTCGTGACAGGCGGGGTTGTTTCTTCGCTTGGTAAAGGCATTATGGCTTCTACAATTGGTCAGTTATTAAAGAGCCGAGGACTTAAAGTCTTCATGCAAAAATTTGATCCATATATCAACGTAGATCCAGGGACACTATCCCCATACCAACACGGAGAAGTGTTTGTTACAGATGATGGTTGTGAAACCGATTTGGATTTGGGTCATTATGAAAGATTCATCGATGAGAATCTTTCTAAGGAATCGAGTGTTACAACCGGAAAAATCTATCAAGCTGTGATTGATAAGGAACGAAGAGGAGATTACTTAGGCGCAACCATTCAAGTCATCCCTCATATCACCAATGAGATTAAAGACAGACTTAAAGCAGTTGCGATGGCAAGTCAAGCAGACGTCGTCATTACCGAAATAGGCGGAACAGTCGGAGACATTGAATCATTACCTTTTTTAGAAGCCATTAGACAGGCAAGAAGAGATTTTGGACATAAAAACACGCTTTATATTCATAACACGTTGTTGCCTTATCTCAAAGCCGCGAATGAAATCAAGACTAAGCCAACACAACATAGTGTCAAAGAATTACGATCACTGGGTATTACGCCAGATATGATTGTCTTGAGAAGTGAAGTGCCTGTATCAGCCAGTATAAAAGAGAAAATAGCTCTATTTTGTGACGTGGAAACCACACACGTATTTGAATCAGTCGATGTGGACATTTTATATAAATCTATTCTTAATTTATATAAACAAGATATTGATACGTATATCTTAAACCACTTTGATTTAAAGCCTAAGAAGGCAGTGGACTTATCTGCGTGGGTGAATTTAATTGATCGTATAGAACAATCGAAAACTGTATTGCAAATAGGCCTTGTTGGAAAATATGTCAGTCTACACGACGCTTATTTATCGGTCGTGGAATCTTTAAAACATGCCGGTTATGACCACAGTGTTCAAGTGAAAATCAACTTTTTAAATGCTGAAAAAATAACGGATGAAAACGTTAAAGAAGCATTAGAGGGCTGTGATGGATTATTGGTGCCAGGTGGATTTGGAAAACGCGCAACAGAAGGAAAAATCGCTTCTATTAAATTTGCGAGAATAAACAAACTTCCGTTTTTCGGGATTTGTTATGGGATGCAGTTGGCAGCCATCGAATATGCCAGAAATGTATTAGGTTACATAGATGCAACCACGACAGAGATCAATCCTGAGACTAAACATCCAATCATTGACATTATGGCAAATCAGGACTTATCTAAAGATCTTGGTGGAACACAAAGACTCGGGCTCTATCCATGTCACATCAGTATAAATACACTTGCTTACAAGCTTTATGAATCTGACCATATTTTTGAAAGACATAGACATCGCTATGAGTTTAACAATGCATATAAACAAGTATTTGAGACATCTGGCATGGTTTTTTCAGGTATCAATGACACTCAAAATTTAGTTGAAATACTCGAACTGAAAGACCATCCTTTCTTTATCGCCTGTCAATTTCATCCTGAGTTTTTGTCGAGACCTCTTAGGCCCCATCCATTATTTAAAGGATTTATAAGTGCTTCATTAGAACACAAATCATTAAATTGATAAGCGTTTACATCACTAATTAATTGTAAATTAATGATATAAAGCGTATAATACAATTGGAAATATTAATATATCAAGGAGGACTTATTCATGGCTTTAGTTTCAGCAAAAGAAATGTTATTGAAGGCTAGAGATGGTGGTTACGGTGTAGCACAAATCAACATCAACAACCTTGAATGGACAAAAGCAACGCTTCAAGTTGCACAAGAATTACAATCACCAATTATCTTAGGGGTATCTGAAGGTGCCGCTAAATATATGGGCGGCTATCGTTTAGTTATGGCGATGGTTAAGGAATTACATGACGCTATGGGCATCACAGTACCAGTAGCAGTACATTTAGACCACGGTTCATATGAAGGGGCATACAAGGCTTTAGAAGCTGGATTCACTTCAATTATGTTTGATGGTTCTCATTACTCAATCGAAGAAAACGTAGCTAAGACAAAAGAAATCGTTGAAGCATGTCATGCTAAAGGCGTTTCAGTTGAAGCAGAAGTTGGTTCAATTGGTGGAGAAGAAGACGGTGTAGTAGGCGCTGGTGAATTAGCAGACCCAGAAGAATGTCGTTTAATCGCATCTTTAGGTGTTGATTTATTTGCAGCAGGTATTGGTAATATTCACGGCAAATATCCTGCAAACTGGAAAGGCTTAGACTTTGATGTTCTAAAGGCTGTACAAGACGCAACTAACCGTGTACCTTTAGTATTACATGGTGGTACAGGTATTCCAGCTGAAATGGTTCAAAAAGCAATTTCATTAGGTGTATCAAAAATTAATGTAAACACCGAATTACAATTAGTATTTGCAGCGGCAACTAGAAAATACATCGAAGCTGGGAAAGATTTAGAAGGTAAAGGATTTGACCCTCGCAAACTATTAGCACCTGGTGTAGAAGCAATCAAAGCGATTGTTAAAGAAAAATTAACTATGTTCGGTTCTGTTGGCAAAGCTAACTAATCATTCAATTAAGACATCTCTATTTTAGAGGTGTTTTTTCTTTCATAATTCTATTATTATTGTAAAAGTATTGATTCCTTTGGAATTATTTGTATAATTATAGTAAGTTGGAGGTGTTAAAATGAATGATACACTATTTCACGATTATGCCAACTGGATTTTAGAATCCAGTGATTTGGTAGAAGCCTTGAAAGCGAAAAACTCAATGATTACTGAACGTTTTAAACATGTATTAGATGTACTTGAGTTTTTATACTCAAAGAAAATCGAACAGAAGGTTCTTCAAGCTGAAGAGTCAAACATATTTGAAACAGGATTTTATTATGTATTTGATGCATTCGAAAATATTAAGCTCGTGTTGGAACATGATTATAAGGGTAATATCAACGAATTGGATTTACATGCCAAAACTGTTATTTTACTATTAGACACATTAGATTTTCAAAATGAACTGATTGGGGCTATCGAAGAACCAAATGAAGCACATATGCAATCATTAATTGATATTGAGCATGAAATTCTTTCTGTATTAGAAAAAAAAGAAGATGCGCCAGTTGAGTTACATCATAAACTCGATCATGTCACAGAAGGCATATACAAGGAATTATCGTTAGATTTTTATCCGATAGGCAATATTTTCTTTGATATCGCGGATGAACTTGGGTTATTATGAAACACACGTTAGTGTGTTTTTTTTTCGGTAAAATTAAAAAAAATCACTCTTTTATGAGTGATTTTTACGATTATTTGGTTTCTGGTTTGTGTTTCATATGTGGGAAAAGAATAACGTCTCTGATGTTTTGTACATTGCAGATTAACATGATGAAACGGTCAATACCAATCCCTAGTCCACCTGAAGGTGGCATGCCGTATTCTAAAGCTTCTACGAAGTCAATATCCATTTCAGTTGCTTCATCGTTTCCAAGTTCTTTCTCTTTTAATTGATCTTCAAAGCGTTCTCTTTGATCGACTGGATCGTTTAACTCAGAGAATGCATTGGCATATTCTCTACCATCAATAAATAACTCAAATCGATCCGTGAATCGTGGGTTATTTACATTCTTTTTGGCAAGTGGCGATACTTCAATTGGATGTCCATACACAAAGGTTGGTTGTGTGATGGTATTTTCAACAAATTCATCAAAAAACATTTGAATGATATGACCAACGCCGTAGTGTTTTTCAACTCTAATGCCTTTTTCTTTGGCAACTTTGTTGGCTGTTTCCAAATCTTCAATTTGCCAGAAATCAACACCTGTGATGTCTTTAATAGCATCTACCATATGAACTCTTGCCCATTTTGGAGCCATACTAATTTCATTTTCACCATATTTGATGTCATAGGTACCTAATACATTGTAAGTGACCGTTGACATAGCATCTTCAACTAAGTCCATCATCCCTTCCATGTCAGAATAAGCCAAGTATGCTTCGATGGTTGTGAATTCTGGGTTATGTTTAGGAGACATGCCTTCGTTTCTAAAGAGTCTTCCGATTTCATAGACTGCTTCTAATCCCCCAACAATCAATCGTTTTAAAGGTAACTCAGTCGCAATTCTTAAATAAAACGGCATATCAAGTGTGTTATGATGTGTAACGAATGGACGTGCAGCAGCGCCTCCTAAAATAGGATGTAAAACAGGGGTTTCAACTTCTATAAAACCTCTACCATCAAAATACTTTTGAATTTCTCTGATGATTCTAGGGCGTAACATTGCGATTCTTCGAGATTCTTCATTTACAATCAAATCTACGTAACGTCTGCGTCTTGCTTCTTCGATATCTTGAAGTCCGTGAAATTTGTCGGGAAGGGGTCTTAACGCTTTGGTCAAGTGTGTGTATTCGGTTGCTTTAACAGATAATTCATCTGTTTTGGTTCTGAAAACAATGCCCTTAACGCCGATGATATCGCCTAAGTCGCCTTTAACAAAAATATCAAAAGCTTCATCACCAACGGTGTCTTTTCTGACGTAGACTTGGATGTTAGAATCTCTGTCTTGTAGTTGTAAGAAACCGGCCTTACCTTGCCCACGTTTACGAATAATTCTACCGGCAATTACCACTTCAACATGCATCTGTTCAAGCTGGTCATGGTTAAATGATTCATAGCGATTTCTAATGTCTAAAGTAGTGTTTTTTCTATCAAATTTAGAACCAAATGGATCAATCCCTTTAGCTCTGAGTTCATTCATTTTTTCGCGTCTAATGCGTTCTTGTTCGGTTAATTCTAGATAATCCATATCGTTTCCTCCTAAAAATGCATATCTATTATACATGATACTTAATAAAAAAGCCATAACGAGGTTATGACTTTTTAACTTCACTAATGAGTTCAAACATCATTTCATCACTATTTCTTTTTGGTAATTCGGTTTGAATCACTTTGACAGTTAATATTTTTATGCCAAAATGCAACTCAATGATGTCGTTAGGTTTGAGACTGGTAGAAGGTTTTGCAAGTTTGTTGTTGACTAAAATCAAATCAGCAAGGGCAGCATCTTTGGCAACTGTTCTTCGCTTAATGATCCTTGAGACTTTTAAAAACTTATCAAGCCTCATTGTTAGATTTGATAAGAGGGGAATCGTTATTTTGATCTAAAGGATTATCCTCTTCAATAGGTTCATTTTTACGTTGTTCCCACCAACCAAGTTTTCCAGTTGAAACAATTTCATCAATATCTTGTTTGTTAAGGGTTTCAACTTCGAGTAAATAGTTGGTAATTGTGTCAAGTAACCCTCTGTGTTCGATTAATAGTGATTTGGCTTTTTCGTAACAACCAGTGATGATTTCTCTCACTTCTTTGTCGATTTCTAACGCAACTTGGTCAGAGAAGTTCTTTTCTTTTAGATAATCTCTACCTAGGAAAACAGAGCCAGTATTAGATTCGTATTGGATAGGACCTAAGTTTGACATTCCGAACTCGGTAACCATGGCTCTTGCGATTTTGGTTGCAGTTTGGAAGTCTTGATAAGCACCAGTGGTAACATCACCAAAGATTAACTCTTCTGCGACTCTTCCCCCAAGTAACCCTGTGATTCTTGCGAGTAACGCGCTCTTGCTTTCTAAATAGGATTCGTCTTCAGGCAACATTAAGTTATAACCACCAGCTTTACCGCGTGCGATGATCGTTACTTTTTGAACGATGTTTGCGTGTGCAAGTTTAATACCGATGACCGCATGTCCAGCTTCGTGATAAGAAATGACTTTTCGCTCATGCTCTGTAACTTTTCTTGAACGTTTAGCAGGCCCCATCATTACTCTATCGACAGCCTCATCTATGTCAGGCAGTTCGATTACTTTGCGGTTTGCTCTTGCGGCCAGTAAAGCGGCTTCGTTTAATAGATTTTCAATATCAGCGCCTGAGAATCCTGGAATTCTATGAGCAACATCTTCGAACTTAACATTCGGAGATACTTTTTTATTTCTAGCATGTACTTTTAAGATGGCTTCTCTACCGATAACATCTGGTAAATCAATGGTGATTTGTCTATCGAAACGTCCTGGTCTTAATAAGGCAGGATCTAATACATCTGGTCGGTTAGTAGCAGCCATAATGATGATGCCTAGGTTTGGATTAAATCCGTCCATTTCAACTAATAATTGGTTCAGTGTTTGTTCACGTTCATCGTGACCGCCACCCATACCAGCACCTCTTTGTCTACCTACAGCATCAATTTCATCGATGAAGATGATACAAGGGGCACTTTCTTTGGCAACTTTGAATAAATCTCTTACTCTAGATGCACCCACCCCAACAAACATTTCAACAAAGTCAGAGCCTGAGATTGAGAAGAATGGGACAGAAGCCTCACCAGCAACCGCCTTAGCTAGAAGGGTTTTACCAGTACCTGGAGAACCTACTAAGAGAATACCTTTAGGAATTCTCGCACCCATTTCTTTATACTTTCGTGGGTATTTCAAAAAGTCAATGACTTCAACAAGTTCCTCTTTTTCCTCATCACAACCTGCAACGTCTTTAAACGTAACAAGTTTTGAGTTAGATAATTTAGCTCTAGATTTAGAGAATTCAAAGGCTTTGTTGTTTCCACCGCCACCCATTGAACGAAATAATATAACAACCAATATAATCACTAAACCGATAGGAAAAATGATGTTTATCAAAACGCTAAAGAATGTAATGGTTGATTTTTCAACATACTTCAATTTGATATTGTCAGAAGGCTCGATTTGATTGATGATATCATTCAAAGCAGGCATGAATATTTCAAATTGATATTGAACGCCTTCACTATCTGAAATGGTAACTTTGTAGGTATTTGCGTCCTCGCCACCAATTGGCGTATACTTGATGGTCATGCCCGAAAATTCATCATTTTGTAGTTTAGTTTCAAATTGACTTGGGGTAAGTGTATCAGGGGCATTTGGTTTAAATAGGTTTTGTAAGAAGAAGAAACTACCAAATAGAATGATGGCAAATAAAATATAAATACCAAAATTCATCGCGGGTTTCTTTGGCGTTACTGGTTTTTTGTTTGGTTCTTGCATGTGTGGTCCTCACTATTTCTTATATATTTCTTGTTTTAGAATGCCAACATAAGGCAAATTTCTATAAAGCTCATCATAATCAAGTCCATACCCTACTACAAAGGCTTTCGGTATGGTTACACCAATATATTTAGGTGTAAAGGGTATGATTCTACCGGCTGGCTTGTCTAAGAGTGTAACGACTTCAACGGAGTTTGCGCCACGATGGGTTAACAATTTGACAATGGTATCAAGTGTCTTGCCTGTATCTACGATATCTTCAGCAATTAAAATGTCTCTACCGGCAACAGAAGTGTTCATATCTTTTCTGATTTTTACATCTCCAGATGAAGTGATAGTGCCATGATAACTAGACACATCCATGTATTCGATTTCTATTTTCAAATCGATGTGTTTAGCTAAATCACTCATGAAAGGGACACACCCTTTTAAAAGACCTAATAAAATAGGTCGATTGACATGCTTGTAGTCTTCAGTAATCTGCTTACCAAGTTTGATGGTGATGTCATGGATTTGTGCTTCTGTGACTAAAATACTTTCGATGTCTTTTTCTAACATGTTAAAGCCCTCTCTTATAGCGTAGTTTGATGGTCTCAGTCAGGTCACTGCTTTTATTGTAGTAGCGTCCAAGGACAGCTAGAATTCGATTGTTATTATCCGTGATTACAATGTCTTTGTTTCGTTGATCTATCGGAATTTTCTTATCAATATAATAGTCTTTTAACTTTTTATGTCCGTAAGGAAACTCTAACACATCGCCTGACTGTCTTTGCCTTGCCCATAATGGCAATGCTAATTTATTATAACATATATTTATTTCATAAATAGTCTTATTGCTGGTATCAGTTAAAAATGTGACATAGCCCATATTTTCCAATACATTAAACGCTTCAAGGTTTAATGCTTGTCGAAATGAGGGCGTTTTGGTCAATTTGGTGATTGAAACTTTTTGATAATTTTTTTTGAAGCATAACTGATCTGTTAAGGTAAAAGTTTGATTAGGCCCAGCATCTAAGATAAATGACAGAATCGCTTTTATTTTTGATTGGTTAATTTCTAAGTCGTTTTGTTCTAATAGAGTGGCGATGATGTCCTTTTGTAAAAATTGATCTAGTTGCTTAAACGTCGATAAATCTATAATGTTATTAGTGTGACTCAAATAGGATTTAGATTGTCCTCTGATATAGGAAAAGGCTTCAAATAGGTGATTGCTGTATTGGTAAACCTTCTTTAAAAATGAAGGATTTTCAGTAATAAGTGTTTCTACAACCAAGTGTCTATATCGATTTCTTGTATAGTCTAATGACTTGTTTGAGTCATCCTCGAAATAGACAATTTTTTCCTTGTTAGCATACTCATAAAGCGTTTTTTTAGGGATGCTTAAGAACGGTTTTAAGTAATGGAACCCGTTGGATGTTACATCATATTGTAAACCGCTGTATCCAAATAAATTTGAACCTCTAGAAAGTTTCATTAAGACAGTTTCTGCTAAATCGTTTAAATGGTGAGCAGTCAAAATGAAGGGCGTATGATAAGATAGAGCTACTTTCTCAAGATAGTATCTCCGTTGCTTACGCGCTTCGTCTTGAAAGTTTTGTTCAGGGACCTCTAAGAGGATGTATTCGAGGGGTATATTATATATTTTACAATAATTGATTAAGTAATTCGCTTCCTCCAAAGAAGCGTCCCGCTTTTGATGATTAAAGTGAACGACCACTAAATCGTGATCAAGTTGTCTCAAGGCATGTAAAAGAACCATGGAATCTACGCCCGTGGAAACTGATAAAACCAATCGAAATCCTTTTGTGTCATCCAGTTGTTTTAGTGCTTCAGTAATCATAATAACCCTCTTTTACTTGTTAATTATATCATAATTCGTGTATTATTATTTCAGAGTCATAAAAATTGGTTTGTGATATAATGATTAAAATGGAGGTAAAACATGATTATATTAGCGAGTAATTCCCCACGTAGAAAAAAACTACTTGAAGATGCAGGTGTTGAGTTTAAGGTGGTTGCTCTAAATGTGGACGAAACAACCGAGGAAAAAATGAGACCAGACAAGTTGGTTACCTTTTTAGCTCGAAAAAAAGCTAAAGCTGTTTTTGACCTTCATAACGAGGACATTATTATCGCAGCTGACACGGTTGTCGTTTACGAGGGAGACGTTTTGGGAAAACCGGTGGACGAGGATGATGCATATAGAATGCTAAAGATGCTATCAGGCAATCATCATGAAGTTTATACCGGCGTTTGTATCATGAGTAAAGACAAAGAAGTCTGTTTTAATACAATGGCCGAAGTTTGGATGAACCACTATAACGATTTGCAAATTTATGAGTACATTAAAACCAGAGAACCTATGGATAAAGCAGGCGCTTATGCGATTCAAGGGTTAGGCAAAGAATTGGTTTTACAATACAATGGAGATTTTTTCACCATTGTGGGGTTACCACTGAAACAGTTATTGACAGAACTGAAAGCATTTAAATAAAAAAATATATGAGCCTTTTCACTCATATATTTTTTTTACCCTCGAATCAACCCGTACAAAATAGTTGTTTTATAGCGTTTTAATCGCTTCTAATTCTGTGACATCAAAGTGGTATTTTTTATGGCAAAAGTGACAGACAATCTCTGCACCTTTGTCTTCTTCAATCATGGAATCGATGGTTGCTTTATCGACTTTACTTAAAGAGACTTTGAACTTATCTTTTGAACAAGGACAATGATATTTGATAGATTGATTTCTCAAGATACTGTGCGTATGGTTTGAAAGCAAATCAAGGATATCTTCAGGCGTCAATCCAGATTCATAAAGGTCTGTGATTGCTTTAATGTTTGATAATACTTTTTCGATTTGAACAATGGTAGCCTCAGTCGCATTAGGCATCAATTGAATGATGAATCCACCTGCTTGTTTTATGGTTTGGTCAACGTCCACTAATACACCTAGGCCAACGGCGGAAGGCGTTTGTTCAGAAGAAGTAAAATAGTAAGTGAAGTCATCTCCGATTTCGCCTGTTTGCAGTTGTGTAGACGAGGTAAACATATTTTTAAGCTTCAAGTCTTTTGTAACATGTAAAAAGCCGTTACCAACCGCTTTTCCTACTGCTAGTTTGCCAGCTTTTTCACCGCTATTATAGGTTAGATAAACTTCAGGTTGTTTAATATCACCTCTAACCTCACCTTGTGAATTTGCCTCGGTAATCATATACCCAATTGGGCCATCTCCTTCAATTCGGAGTGTAATGGTTTCTTCGTTTTTATACATTAACCCCATCATGGCAGATGCGGTTAAAAAACGACCTAAAGCTGCAGATGCTGTTGGCCAAGTGCCATGTATTTGTCTGGCTTCTTCGGCCATTTTTTTTGAATAAGATACATAAATTCTAGCTTCGCCGTTGTAGGCTGTCGCTGTTAAGCAATAGTCTTTCATATATAACACCTCTAGAAAATATAATACCATAAGATACATCTTAGTTGATAATATTTGCGTATGTGATAAAATACACTTTGTGGAAGTAGGTTATAGACATGTCATTTAAAATTAAACAGATAGAAATTGACTCAAAAGTTGTTTTGGCACCCATGGCAGGTGTGTCCAACGCTTCTTATCGTCTGATTTCAAGAAAACTAGGTGCCGGGATCGTCTTTGCTGAAATGGTTTCAGACAAAGGACTCATGCACGATAATGCTAAAACAAAAGAGTTACTTGAGAGTTTGCCAGGTGAACATCCTTATGCACAACAAATATTTGGTTCTGATGTAGAAACAATGGTTTCGGCTGCGATATATGTTGATCAGCACACCGATTGTGACATCATTGATTTAAATATGGGGTGTCCAGTGCCAAAAGTTGCCCAAAAAGCTCAAGCTGGTGCAGCGCTATTAAAAGACCCTGACAAAATTTATGACATTATAAAAGCCATAAAAGCAGTGATTCATAAACCTCTTACTGTCAAAATAAGGACGGGTTGGGACCAAAGTTGCATCAATGCAGTAGCCATTGCGAAAAAGGCAGAAGAAGCTGGTGCAGATGCGATTACAGTACATGGAAGAACCAGAAGTCAAATGTACACTGGCAAAGCAGATTTAGATGTGATCAAAGCAGTCAAAGAGGCAGTGAAGATTCCTGTAATTGGGAATGGCGATGTTAAGGACGGACCAACGGCAAAACATATGTTGGATTATACGGGTGTAGATGCTGTGATGGTAGGACGAGCTGCACTAGGAAATCCTTGGGTTTTCTATGAGATAAACTACTATTTGGAACATGGAAAAGAAGCGCCAAAACCAACACTCAAAGCAATCAAAGAAATGATCATTGAACATGCTAATTCTCTTATGACATTGAAAGGGGAACATTTAGCGATGCTTCAGATGCGTGGTCAAGGGACTTGGTATTTCAAAGGTTTACAACAAGCGAAAGAAACTAAAGCGAAACTCTCAAAAGTTAGCAAGTATGATGAGTTTTTAAAGATCATTAATGAGTATTTTGAAAAAGCAATCATAGATTAAAAAAGAAGCGTAAAGTACGCTTCTTTTTTATACCAAAAAGGCCTTGAAATCGTTTATTTGTTTTTCATAAAGCCTCACAGTGTAGTAACTGTATGTATCGTCATAATCTTTTTTTAAGATGGTCGTATTTTCTTCTAATGAAGCGATTATCCCATTATCTTTATAAGGGACTCTTAAGTGGATGATGGTTTCTTGGCCAAAGAGTTTTTGATAGATGAGTTCAAACAGAGTTTCGATGTTTTCCTTCGTTTTATTCGAGATGATACAATCGGCATCATGGGATAAAAACTCTCCAAACATCAAGTCTTTTTTTGTATATATTTTCAGTTTTGGGATGTCATCGGCTTTGAGAGATTTCAGTACTTCTAGGGTGGTTTGTTCCTGTATGGATTTTTGAGAAGTAGACCCATCCATGACATGCAAAATTAAATCAGCATGTGTCACTTCACTTAAAGTTGATTCAAAACTTTTAACAAGTTCATGAGGGAGTCTGCTGACAAAACCTACTGTGTCTGAAAGAATGAAACTTGGCTTTTTTGCTTGTTTTATTCTTCGTGAGTAAGTTTCTAGTGTGGCGAATAACATATTTTTTTCAAAAACGTCTTTTTTTATGGGGTTACTTACATAGTCAATTAGTGTGTTTAATGTGGCGCTTTTACCGACATTGGTATAACCGACTAGCGCAACAATCGGCGTTTCGTCATCGCTTCGTTTTTTTCTGGATGTATCTTTTTCTTGTTGAATTTTCTTTAATTCTTTTTCTAGCTTAGTGATGTTTTGTAAAATACGTCTACGGTCTAACTCTAGTTTCGTTTCACCTGCGCCTTTAGCATTGAAAGATCCGCCACCTTGTCTTGATAAGCTCGATGAAAGTCCAATCAACCGTGGTAACATATATTTTTGTTGAGCTAGGGATACTTCTAAGACGGCTTCTTTGGTTTTGGCTCGCTCAGAAAAAATAGATAAAATTAAAAAACTTCGGTCCATGATTTGAACTTCGAGTTCTTTTTCGAGGTTTCGAATTTGACCAGGGGATAATACATCATCAAATATCACAAGTTCAATGTCCAAAACAGATAGGATTGTTTTAATTTCCTCGACTTTACCAGTACCTATATAAAATCTAGCATTGGGGAGACTGGCTTTTTGAATCACTTTGTCAACGACTTTTATGTGAACCGCCTCAGCTAAACTTGAAAGTTCATTTAAAGAAGTCTGCATATCATAAAGACCTAAGTCTAGTCCTACTGCAATCGCTCTATCCATATTAAACACCACCTAAAAAAAAGAATAGCACTGTGCTATTCTTTATTATACTATAATCCGCACTTAAGTTGTGCACCACAGTTTGTACAAGTATGACAACCACCTACATCTTGGACAATACCTTCTCGACAAACAGGACATAAGTTTCCAACTTCTGCGCCTATTTCACGGTCTTGTCTATCAGATCTTAATGGGGTGGTAATTTCATCATTGTGTGTTTGACTCTGAGCTTTTGGCATTTCCACACCTAAGTCAGCCATATCAACTTGAACTGGTGTATCTGTTTCTTTCTTTAAAGATAACACTTGAGCATCTCTTGAGCCATCTACATAAACGGTTCCGCCCTTAGCGCCACCTTTGTATAGTCTCATGTAGACACGTTCAACTTCCTCAACGGTATAACCTTTAGGGGCATTGACGGTTTTAGAAATAGAAGAGTCAACCCAGTTTTGAATGATACATTGAACATCCGCATGTTCTTCTGGGGCTAGTTCCATGGCAGGGACGAAAATGTCTGGTAAAGCGTCTTTAGTGTATTGTTTATTTATGCTTAAGAACGTTTCAACAATGTTCGCATTGACTTCAATATACTTGCCTAATCTGCCAGAACGGAAGTAGGTAAATGCGAAGTAAGGCTCTAATCCGGTTGAAACGCCAACCATTGTGCCTGTCGAACCTGTAGGGGCAATGGTCAATAAATGAGAGTTTCTAATGCCGTATTTTAAAATGCCTTCTTGAACATGTTTAGGAAGTTTCTGAATGAATTTTCCTTTGACGAAAGCTTCTCTTGAACCAAACTTTTCTAAGAATGGGAAAGAGCCTTTTTCCTTGGCAAGTTCTATTGAGGTTTCGTAAGCAGTGGTTGCGATAAATTCGAACAATCGATCAACTAAAGCATTACCTTCTTCAGAACCATATCGGAGGTTGGCATAAATGAGTAAGTCATGTAAGCCCATGACGCCCATCCCAATACGTCTTTCACCTAAAGCTTGTTGTTTGTTTTGTTCTAGGAAATAGTAGGTTTGATCAATGACGTTGTCTTGCATTCTAATGCCATTTCTAACGGTATTTCTTAGTTGATCCCATAATACTTCGTGTGTGTGAGGGTTCACCATGGTTGCTAGGTTGATCGCTGCAAGGTTACATACTGAATATGGGGCAAGTGGTTGTTCACCACATGGGTTGGTACAAACTACTTTTTGACCATAAGAGGTTGCATTGGTATAATCGTTAGCATTATCAATGAAGAAAATACCAGGTTCCGCTGAATAGGTGGCACAAACATTAATTAAGTTCCACAATTCTTTGGCTTTGATTGTATGATAGATGCGGCTTGGATAACCCATTTGTTCCCAAGTTCTTACATCGCCAATGTTTTTCCATTCTTGATCATAGAAGGCTTTTTGTTCTTTGGTATAGTTGTCTAAATCTGGGAACTTCAAGTGATAATCACTATCAGATTCAACGGCTTCCATGAATTCTTTAGTGATGGCAACGCTAATGTTGGCACCAGTCAAGAAATCTGGGTTTGTAACATCGTATCTACCACCATCAAAAATCAATTTTTTAGCTTCTTCAACGGTTGAAGAAGAGAATAAGGCGCTGTTTTGTTCAGATAACTGAATGATTTGTTGATACATGTTAAATTCGTCATTAGACAGTGGTTTGAACTTTAGCTTATCTTTTGAAAGTTGGATGATATGTTCATCGGTTGAGTTTTCTATTAGGAATCTTAATATACGTGGGTTTTGCATCTTAGAGATAATGAATTCGATGATATCAGGATGCCAATCGGCAAGCATAATCATTTGAGCACCACGTCTAGAACCGCCTTGTTCAACAAGGTGTGTCAATTGGGCCAAATCATGTAACCATGAAACTGAACCAGAGGATTTGCCATTGACACCTTTGGCTAGTGCATTTTTTGGACGAAGTGTTGAACCATTGGTTCCAACCCCACCACCTCTTGCCATGATTTCCATGACTTCTTTACGGTGTATCGCTAAACCTTCACGAGAGTCTTCAATGAAAGGCATCACATAACAGTTGAAATAAGTGACTTGTGACTGTGAGCCTGCACCATAAAGTATTCTACCAGCAGGAATTAAGTGTAAGTTCTTTAGTTCATTGAAAAACGCATTTTTCAACGCTTCAGATTCGCCTTCTCCTAAATTGAAACCAACGCGTTTTGCAATTTGCTCATAATAGATTTCTAGGGGTTTTTCAATTTCTCTAAATTCACGTTTAATAACGCCATCTATGTGGTCGTCACCTATTTGCCCGATGAATTCTTCATCGACTTTAATGTAAACTTGATGGTCTTCTATTTTAGTGACATATCCAATGCCTCTTGCAGGGAATTTTGGGTCATGCTTGATGATAGAAACAACCAAATCTCCAACCGCTAAAGAGACTAAAGATAAGTCTTTTTGAGTATAGCGATCTAACATGACAAGTCTTGAAACCCCAGAGAATGACATCTTCATGTCTTCTGTGATTGTATATAAGTGTGGGTAATACTTTTGAATGTCTTGATTCAATTTTTTGATTAATGATTCTTGATATAAACTCATACGAACACCCTTCCTTGTATGATTGATTATAAGGGTTTCCGGTTTTAAAAACAAGGGGCATTTTTGTAAAAATTTAACCTATTTAGATGGCTTTTATGTCCATATGTCTTTATTCAGCGATTTTACACTTTTTAAAGTCTAGAAAAGAAAACGATACTATTTATAATGCGTCTAATTTTCAAGAATATTATCGGAACAAATGCCCTAGAATTGAATTCAAAAACTCAATAGACCTATGATATAATTATTAAAGAAGGACGTGACAGTATGAATGAATGGTTGTTTATGTTATTAGATGGATACATCCTATGGATAGTTGTCTTTTTTCTATTGAGTTTTTTCTTAAGCAGCAAGCGAGTGTTTAGAATGTTGTTGTTGCTCATTTTTATATATTTGGTTAAACGATTGTCTGATCATTTAGACTTAGCACTAAGTTCTAAAGTACTGAGTATTGCACTAGATTATCTACCGATTATCATAATCGTTGTGTTATCTCCGGATATTCGAAAGAGTTTTGAATCAGCGTTTACAACCGATTCAAAAAGAGACATCGCAACAATGGGTTCTCAGGAGACCAAGCAACACATTGTAGATGCGGTAACGTATTTATCCAGTCAAAGTATTGGTGCGTTAATCACCATTGAAAAACACAGTTCACTGGATCAATACGCAGAGCGTGCAATCATGATGAATAGCCAAGTTTCAAAAGAACTTTTGATTAATATTTTTACCCCACTTACCCCACTACATGATGGGGCCGTCATCATCAGGGGGGACTCTATTAGATGTGCAGGCGCTTATTATGTTTTATCTGAGACTACCAAATATGATAAAACAATGGGATCTAGACATAGAGCAGCATTGGGTATTAGTGAAGTTTCAGACTCATTAACCATTGTTGTTTCAGAAGAAACTGGCACGATTTCGATTGTTATTGAAGGCATCATGTTAAAGGCAAACGACAAAGAAAAAATCTATGAGTACCTTAACATGTTTATGAAATAAGTAAGGAGTCTAACATGAAAAAAATATTAAGCACCATTGGGTCTTATTTTCTTGACCCTATACGTAAAGTAGGTTTATCTAGAATTTCGGATAGCCTTGTGAATTATTCTAATAAAAACCCATGGTTTAAGAGTTTAGTGACTTTTTTGATAGTTGGGGTTATCATTGTTTTATTTTATGCATTTGAGATAAACATCTTTAATTAGTATTTAGGAGGCGTTTTATGTCCTTATATCCATTGTTTCCGCTCATTTTATCTTTAAGTGGCGCGTTATTTATTTTCTTAATAGGCATCCTTGATGAGAAGCAATACCGCTTCTTTTTAATCTTGAGCATCTTAAATACGTTGTCATTCATTCCCTATGCACTATATTTTGATTCACAAATCATCAATACCTTTTTTGAACCCGTCTTTTACTATCATAGTTTGGCAACCACGCTAGGATTTTTGATTACTGGACTTGTTGTGTTCAAAAAGGGCATATTTTCTAAAAATCATTACCAGTTATTCATTCAATCTATTAAAGCAACCAAATGGAATGCTTATTATGTTTTAGATCAAAAAGACCGAATCAAAGAAATGTCTGAAAGTGTTTGTGAAGAATTGGGCTTTACCAAGGAACAAGTCATTGGTAAATCTGTATTTGAAGTGTTTAATAAAAGCATTCGCATTACGACCTTTGATGGGGTGGATACTAATAACCGAGCGATGGAGACCTACTATGAAACCTATAAAGCTCAAGTTAAACCGAAACAAAGAGAAGAACATGAACTCTTATTTCAAAACTATGAAGGCAAATCAGTCATGCTGCATACGGTTGAACAACCCATCTTTATTCTAGGTAAGTATAAAGGACGAATCAATATTGGGGAAAAACGAAGTGATTTCGATTTGTTATCCGTTGAAAAAAATCTAAAAGAAGCTGAAAACCAATTGGAAAGCATGCGTCTTAAATTTATCGCAACCTTAGAACTTTCAGAAGAAGGGTTATTCTATATTGACCTAGACCAAAGATTTATTTGGGGCAATGACCAATTCGTTTTGATTACTGGATTGAAACATAATACCATTGATTTTAATGACTATCATAAATTCATCAAAGAAGAAGACTTACAAACCTATTTAGGGGTTTTGAGTAGTCTAACCATGAAAAAACAATCATATAAGACGACCTATAGGCTCTTGAAAAATGGGCACTATATATGGGTTAAAGAATCAGGAAAACGTATTTTTGATGATAAGAATTCAAACATCATAATGGGGTCACTTAAAATGGTTACCTCGAGTCAATACCAAAAGACAGAAGTGAGTGAGTTAGATGCTCTGTCTTTAGAACCGGAACTCTACGTACACGTTTCACAACTTATCAGCCAACATAAAATCTTCCAATTGATGTTATTTGAGTTAAGTAACATTCCGAGCATCAATGAAAAATATGGTCGAAATATCGGAAACATGCTGATGGGTGAATACATTAAAAAAATCAAAACGAACTTTATGAGTGAAT
This sequence comes from Acholeplasma sp., assembly GCA_034006765.1. Classification (GTDB taxonomy): domain Bacteria; phylum Bacillota_I; class Bacilli_A; order Acholeplasmatales; family UBA5453; genus Paracholeplasma. Next base: position 79,650 of record JAVESF010000003.1, read on the forward strand.
CGTCAATGATCTTTCGTTTAAGCGGACTGGTCTTTGCTGTTACCATTGTAGACCCTCGAAAGATGGATTTGCTGAAGCAAGGCATTCAAGCTAAAGACACATTCATGAACTTGCCGATGTCTTATGGGGCAATTCAAACAGAAGTGGAAGTAATGCTGGGGATAGCTAGCACTTATTCAAATACCGATGATAGCGAGGCTGTCATCAAAAACGCCAAAGAAGCTTTATATATTTCCAAAAACCCGAACTTCAATAGAAACGCTTGTTACTACAGTGATATTCATGACAAAAAGTGAGTATAGAAAACAGGCATTGGCGGCTAGAAATAGGCTTAAAGACATAGAAGTTGAAAAAAACGAAAACATCCTGTTAGATAAACTATCGAAACACAAGGCATTTCTAGAAGCCAAAACGGTAGGGTTATATTATCCAATCAAAGGCGAAATGAATTTGTTAAGTCTTAAACAAAGTTACCCGGATAAAAGGTATTACTTACCCAATGTATTAAACGGACAAATCATATACCGAAGATTTACAAGTGAACAAACTTTGATAGATGGACCTTTTGGGACGAAAGAGGTCGTGAAAAATGAAGAAAGTGTGCTTGACTGTGACCTATATTTAATTCCGTGTGTGGCTACTTCGGATTTGCTAAGAATCGGTTATGGGAAAGGGTACTTTGATCAGTATTTAAAAGATAAATCAGGCTATAAATTAGGCATTACTTTTCCAATGTTTAAAACCAGTGGTATTCAAAAAGACGTACATGATGTTTTACTGGATGAAGTTTTATAGGGGGCATATATGTATTCATGTGTAATCGTAGCAGCCGGGACAGGCACAAGAGCAAATCTAGGCTACAATAAACTAAGATACTTGGTGATGAATAAACCTGTTTTGATGTATAGTGTAGAAATGTTTTTAAACAAGGGTTATGAAGTCATTGTTGTGATGAACAAAGAAGATGAAGCCTTTTTTAAGCCTTATTTTCAAGGCACGATCAAAATAGCATATGGCGGGAAAAACAGGACTGAAAGTGTCGCTAATGGACTGAGTCTTGTTAGCAATAAGTTCGTCTTGATTCATGATGCAGCAAGACCTAGAATCAATCACCGCATGATTGACCAGATAGAAAATGGGTTGGCGTTATCAAACGCCTGCTTTTTGGCAAAAAGAGTCACTGACACGGTTTATCGTTTGGACAATGGTCTTGAATTGCTGGATAGAAATCAGCTTTATCAAGCAGAAACACCCCAAGCATTTTTAACAAAATCAATTAAAAAGGCCTATGAATTGCGAAAAAAAGCATTCACAGACGATATCTCTTTATATCAAAGTGTCTTAAATGAAACGATTCTACCTATTACACACGAAGAGAACAACGATAAAATAACGTATCAAGAAGACTTAGATGCGTTTGTTCAGGAAGTAGGAAAACAAAGTATGAGAATTGGCCAAAGTTACGATATTCATCAACTGGTTGAAAATAGAAAACTAATCATTGGAGGGATTCAAATTCCTTTTGATAAAGGGTTGCTTGGACATAGTGATGCCGATGTTTTATTGCACGCCATTGCAGAGTCTATCATAGGTGCATTAGGGTTGGGAGATTTAGGGTCAATCTATCCAGATACTGATCCTAAGTACAAAGATTTAGATTCGAAAATAATTGTAAAAAAATCCGTATCCCTCATGAAAGAAAGACATTATAGAATTGAAAATATTGACACGACGATATTTGCGGAAAAACCAAAAATGGCGCCATTTATCAGCGATATAAAAAAATCTATTTCTTCGCTTTTAGAGATAGAAGAATCACTTATCAATGTAAAAGCAGCAACCAATGAAAAACTAGATTCAATTGGACAAAATAAAGCCATTGCCGCAAGTTCAGTGGTGCTATTAATAAAGGAGTAATTTATGAAATTAATTGAAACAACAGTAGGCGATTTTGAACTCGTCAGTGAAACCAAAGACGCCTTTGATATTGCTAAATTTCAAGAAAGATACGTAGACACTTTTGATCGTTTCGATTACATTGTTGGGGATGTTGCTTCTGAAATGTTACGTCTTAAAGGCTTCACAAGCGAAGCTAAGGATAAAAACAATTTTAAAACCATCCCTGATTATTTAAATGAATCATGCAACTATCAATGTGGATACTATATTTTAAAACGTGTGAAAAAAGCTAAATGATTGTATCATTTGAATTCACAAAGGATTTAGTCTATACTATTAGCGCAAGGAGGATTTTATCACTATGGATGAAACAACCAAATTAGTACACGAATTAATTGAAAGAGTCAGACCTTATTTACATAGAGATGGTGGAGACATTGAAATTGTATCTATCGAAGATGGGATTGTTTATGTTAAGATGTTAGGTGCTTGTGATGGCTGTGGCTTAATCGACGTAACACTGAGACAAGGCATTGAAACGATGTTATTAGAGAATGTTCCAGGAGTCATCGCAGTTATCAACGTATAACAGGAGGCTTTTCATGGATTTTGTAAACCAAATCATTTCAATTTCTATCATTGCGTTACTCGCTGCCCAAATTTTGAAATTTGCTAGTTTTTCTTATAAAGAGAAAAAGCCGATTTACCGAGCGCTTATTTCAACAGGTGGGATGCCAAGTTCACACAGTGCACTTGTATCTGCCATGACTGCGAGTATCTACTTGTTTAGAGGGATTGACCTCTATTTTGCGATTAGTCTAATGGTTGCCTTAGTCGTCATTCACGACTCGATGGGCATTCGATTAGAAGCTTCCAAACACGCAATGATCTTAAACAAAATTACAAACAAATTAGAGATGGATGTTGAAGATATCAACAAAGGTAATCCTCTAAAAGAACCGCTTGGGCACTTCCCTATTGAGGTTTTTTTCGGTGTATTACTAGGCGTTATCGTTGCGTTGATAGGATACACCATTGGAGGATAATGAATGAATAAAAACAAAATTGGGATTGTCGTAGACTCAACCTTTAAAGTAAATGAAGCATTTTTAAAAGAAAAAGACATACGTGTTGTGTATTTAGACATCATCGTTGGTGATAAAACATACAAAGATGGCGAAGTATCTAACGAACAAATTTATGAAATGATGGATAAAAACATCAAAGTCACAACTTCGCAACCAGCACCTAACCGTTTTATGAATGCCTATCAGTCTTTGCTTGATGACGGCTATGAATCGGTTATTTGTTTAACGGTTAGCAGTTCGTTAAGTGGCACTTTCAATAGTGCAAATCTGGGTAAGGACATGCTTGAAGACCCAACTAAGGTGATGGTTTATGACACAAAAAGTGCGATATGTGGAGCAGAGTATTTAACAGAAAGACTCGTCCATTTTACCGAAACGTTAGATAGTAAAGAAGCTGTGCACATAGCATTTTTAGAACAACGTAACAAAGGCTCACTTATTTTCACGGTCGATGACTTGATGTTACTGGTTAAAAGCGGAAGATTATCACGCCTATCAGGCATGATCGGCAACCTTTTAAAAATCAAACCTATTTTGAGATTTGATCAAGGTAAATTAGAAGTGGAACATAAAGTTAGAAGTAATGAAAACGTCATTAAATACTTGGTTTCAGAAGTCGGGAAACTCGCTAGTAAAGCTAAAACAGTGGTAAGAATTTCTTATACAACCACAAGTGATTTAGGACTGAAATTTTTAGATGAAATTAAGAAGTCTTATGAACATGTTTCGATACAGTTGTCTGATAAGATTTCTGCAGTCATTGCCGTACATGTAGGTAAGGCTGGACTGGGGATTTATTTAGGTCATGAATAAAGAGGTAAATACCTCTTTTTTTTGATGATTCAAAGTCTATGTTATAATAGTAAAAAGAGGTGGTTTTATGTATGATAAAGGCGATATTGTCGATGTGACAATTACAGGTATCGCTCCATATGGTGTGTTTGCTAAAATAGGAGAATACTCAGGCTTAATTCATATTTCCGAAATCTCAGATAAGTATGTCCGAGATATCACGCAATTTGCGATGGTAGGTGATATGGTTAAAGTGGTAATCATCGATATTGATGAACCTAATAAACAACTTAAGCTGAGCTATAAAAAATGTGACAGATCAAAAAAGATTAAAATTTGTGAAATGAAAATAGGATTTAGAACTTTAGATGAAAAACTACCAGAGTGGATCGCTGAACGGACCAATTCTTAGTATAAAGGCTAGTAAAAAATCGTTGATATACGATTTTTTTATTTTTTAGGTGCTAAAAGTCATGTATTCAATGAAATAAACCATAAGGGCGTCTACTTGCTGTAACCGTTTTAAGGGTTATTTTAATACTATTTAATCTAAATAGTGATATAATAAATTAGAATAAAAAGGATGTGTATAACATGATTAAACTCAATCAAAAACATGCTGTTTCATTTTTAAATGACGATAAAAGCGTCACTGATGAAAGAGTTAAACGTATTCACAAAATGATTCATGAAAAAACAGGTAGAGGCAATGACTTTTTAGGCTGGTTGGATTTACCTATTTCTTATGACAAAGAAGAATATGCGCGTATCAAAAAAGCGGCTTCAAAAATCAAAGCACAATCAGATGTGCTCGTAGTCATTGGAATTGGTGGTTCTTACCTTGGTTCTAAAGCGGCGCTTGAAATGTTAAGACCAGCATTTCTAAACAAAGGGGATTTAGAAGTGATATTCTTAGGTCATCACATTAGTGCGGCTTATACTGAATCGCTTTTAAATCACTTAAAAGACAAGTCATTTTCTATCAATGTTATCTCTAAATCGGGGACAACCACAGAACCTGCCATTGCGTTTCGAATTTTGAAACGTGTTTTAGAAGAAAGATATGGCGAATTAGAAGCTAAAGAAAGAATTTTTGCGACAACAGATAAAGAAAAAGGGGCTTTAAGACAACTTGCCACTGAAAAAGGGTACGAGACCTTTGTAATTCCTGATGATGTAGGTGGAAGATTCTCTGTATTAACTGCGGTGGGGCTATTACCAATCGCTTGTGCGGGGATCAACACAGATCAAATTATGTCTGGTGCATTAGCTGCTTATAACGATTTAAAAGAAGAGTCAAACGTTGCTTATGATTATGCAGCTCTTCGTTATCGTTTATATCAATCAGGCAAAAAGATTGAAATGCTTGTGAACTACGAACCATCTTTAGTCTTTATTTCTGAATGGTGGAAACAATTGTTCGGAGAATCTGAAGGCAAAGAACACAAAGGGCTATTTGTGGCAAGCGCTGCATTCTCTACCGATTTACATTCACTAGGACAATACATCCAAGAAGGTGAAAGAAACCTGTTTGAGACGGTCGTCAAAGTTGGTAAAACTAAAGAAGACATCATCATCGAATCTGAACCGATAGATTTAGATGGACTGAACTATTTAACGGGTAAGTCGATGCAATTCGTTAATGAGAAAGCATTTTTGGGGACGCTATTGGCTCATGTCGACGGCGGTGTACCAAATATCGTGTTAGAAATAGATTCAATCGATGAAAAAACATTCGGTTATATGATCTATTTCTTTGAAAAAGCTTGCGCAATGTCAGCCTATTTATTAGAGGTTAATCCGTTTGATCAACCTGGGGTCGAGTCTTATAAGAAAAATATGTTTGCCTTACTGGGTAAAAAAGGATTTGAAGCTTTAAAAGAAACTCTAGAAAAAAAACTTGAAAACTAGGCGATGATTCGCCTTTTTTCTTTTAATACGTGCGAAATATTATACATTTTTAATAAAAATGATAAAATAAGTTATGGTGATATTATGAAAACAAAATTAACAAACTCTGCCGCTGAAACGACCCATTTGGGGTTTCAAGTGGGGTTATTACTAAAACCCGGCATGGTCGTCTTATTAGAAGGCGATTTGGCCATGGGGAAAACAACTTTTACAAAAGGGATTGGACAGGCTTTAGGGATTAAAAGAACCATTAATAGTCCAACCTATACCATTATGAAACGCTATATCAACAATGAACAAAAACTCTATCATGTGGATTTATACCGCTTAGAGGATGTTAACTCAGATTTTGATTTAGAAGATTACATAAATTCAGACGGTATTTCAGTGGTTGAATGGCCTTTTAAAGTAAAAGATATTCTCCCAAAACACTATTTATTAATTAGGTTTGAAGACTTGGGTAATGACCAAAGAAAAATTACTTTTGAGGCGTTAGGCGAGTATTATGAAAGTGTGGTAAATTATTTATGAACCAAATACTATTTGACTCATCTAGTGGCGTCTTAGTTATGGCACTAGCCAAAGATGGTAGAATGATTGATTATTCAATTAGAATGGGTAAAAAAGATCATGCTAAACACATTGTAGACCGTATGGACCAAATGCTTAAAAGAAAGCATCTAGACATAAACCAAATTGATGAAATCATCGTTGGTTATGGTCCAGGGTCTTATACAGGATTAAGAATTTCTGTCATGGTTGGTAAGATGCTTGCTTATGCAAAGCCTATTAAGCTTAGAGCGGTATCCTCTTTGTATTTTTTGTCTTCCGGTATTGAGGGGATAGTAGCCCCAATGGTTGATGCAAGAAATGGCAATGTGTTTGGGGGTATTTATGATGGACATACGGTCATACTTGAAGAAGCGCTAAGAGGGTATGACGAAATGCGTGAATTGGCTAAGAAACATAACGCGAGACCTTATTTAATCGATGATTATACCTATGAAATTGACACAAATAAAATCATAGAACAAAGTCATATTGTGTTAGATCCAAATGGATTTGTACCTAATTACTTGAGACAAACCGAAGCGGAGCGTCATTTAAATGATTAGAAAAATGGAAGAAGAAGATATTTTTCTGATCACCGAAGCGGAAACAGAACTTTTAGGTTCAACGCTCGGGTACGAAATGATTCACAACGAAATTAAGCACCATGATTTTGCCCATTACTTTGTCATCGAAGAAAATGGGATCAAGGGCTATGTCGGACTTTGGATTAACGATGACATTGGTCAAATTGCTAATTTTTTGATTCTTAAGCCTTATCAAAATTTAGGTTATGGTAAACAACTAATGAAACACATTATGGGTTACTTTAAAGAACATAATGTCTCTGTCATTTCCTTAGAAGTAAAAGAATCAAACGAAAAAGCCATTAAATTATATGAATCCTTTGGGTTTGTCAAAAGCTACAAGAGGGTTAAGTACTACGACAATAAAGAAGACGCTCACGTCATGATTTGGAGGGGTGAAGATGAAGATATTAGCAGTGGAAAGCAGTTGTGATGAAACGAGTGTTGCTGTTGTTGAAGATGGTAAACGTGTATTAAGCAATGTGGTATTATCTCAAATCGACATTCACAAAAAGTTTGGTGGGGTAGTGCCAGAGATTGCCTCAAGACATCACGTTGAGTCAATGACCTATGTGTTCGATCAAGCACTAAAGGAAGCCAATGTGACTGAAAAGGACATTGATTTGGTTGCAGTCACAGAAGGTCCAGGATTGATTGGTTCGTTGTTGGTTGGCATCAATGCAGCAACTACGTTTGCCTTTGCGCATAAACTGCCACTTATGGGCGTTAACCATATGGTAGGACATATTTACTCTGCAAACATTGAACATGAAATGAAATTTCCATTAGTTGCGATGTTGGTTTCAGGTGGACATACTGAATTGATTTATATGAAAGACCATATGTCTTTTGAGATATTAGGAGAAACCTTAGATGATGCCGTAGGAGAAGCTTACGATAAAGTAGGCAGAATGTTAGGGCTACCCTACCCTGGTGGTCCATTGATTGATAAACTAGCCTTTGAAGGCAAAGATATTTATGCGCTTCCAAGACCAATGTTAGATCCAAATGGGTTTGACTTTTCATTTTCGGGACTAAAGAGTGCTGTTAGTAACCTAATTTATCACATGAATCGTAAGAACGAAGCATTTGAGATTAAAGATGTCTGTGCTTCTTTTCAAGAGAGTGTCACAGATGTGTTAGTTTCTAAAGTGAAAAAGGCGATCGAGGCTTATTCGGTTAAACAGATTTTGATTGCAGGTGGGGTTGCTGCTAACAAAGGGTTAAAAACCAAATTATTCAACACCATTAAAGACATAGAAATTATCATACCATCCATCAAGTATTGTACAGACAATGCGGCAATGATTGGGGCAGCAGCTTACTATACGTATCAAAAGAAAGGGGCACTTTCTAATTACATATTAGGCGGTGTATCCTCACTAGATTACTAAAAAGGGGTGATTGTTTTGAAGTTCTTCAGAAAGTTTTTGATTAAGTTATTGGTGATTGTGTTTGTTTTAGTTGGGATATTCATCGTTATACCACTTGTGGTGTTTCACAAGTCGGTAACACAACCTTTATCTGATTATAATGAAACACATGAAACGATGTTTTATCAGTCTTTAGACGATCATTTGCAAGCGTTGATTCAAGATGACAATCATGACACGATTGAAGTGCTCGTTTTTGAGTCATTCTTAAACAGAGCCATTCAAAAAGAATTATCAAAAGACAATCCCAAATTCATGAATCCTCTTAATGAAGATGATGTTGAATATCGCTATATGATGATGTTTTCTGATAGAGTTGGGTTAAAAGGTGTATGGACTAAAATGGGCGATAACGCCTTATTAGTAACGGTGGGTATAGATGTTTTAGTTACCCAATCTGTTAAATATCAAACTGCAATGCAAATAGATTTAGACATTGTATTAAACGAGTCCAATCAATATGTTTTAAAAATAGATAAAATCAAAGTTGGGAAACTCGGGTTACCATTAAAACTCGGGGCCAATGTTACAAGCTATATTTTAGATAAGCTTCAAGGGAAGTCTTTGGATGAGTTTGTGCTAGATGCGCTTCCTTTTGGACAATTCGACTCAAAAGAACTGGCTTATACCGTAGGAGAATCTGAACTAACGGATTATCTGTATAAGATAGACCCTAGCTTTTCAGCCTTATTAAAGATCATTTATGAAGAAGCACTCCTTTACATGGATTTCTCAGATGATGGGTTTGAGATATCGCTTAATATGGGTAAATTTAGAAGACTTTTTACGGATTATGATGAGGTCGTGTTTACAAAACTCGAAAACGATGCAGATAAAGCGGTTTTAATGGCTGATATTGCAAGTAATGCAGCGATGAATGCAGCGTTAAATCCTTTTGATCCGAGAATCGAACTGGACGAAGTAAAACTCAATCAAATCCTTGATTATCAGTTACAAGATAAAGTTGCTTTTGAGTATCCATTTAAATTTAAGCTCAATCTCAATGGTGTTTTAAAAGAATATCGTTTCAAAAGCTCAGTTCTATTTATTAAAATGGTAGGTAGTGAACTCTCTTTACACCTCAAAATGATGTTGAGTGAAAAAGATGGGGTTGAAGCTTTTGAGATGCAGTTTAATCTAACGACAACCGTTGGGATGAACGTAGACGGTGACATGGTCCTTACGATCTTAAGTTCAAACATTGGCGAGATTAACTTGGAAATAGAAACACTTAAGTCAATGATTGATATATTTGATTCAAGCTTGATGGAAAATGATACCCTTGTCATTCCTAAAGAAAAATTAAATGAAATGTTTCAGGGTGCAAATTTAAGTTTTAATGACGCGTATGTATCTTCAAATAGTCTTTATTTGCATTTTGGAATAGAATAGCCTATTTTGCCAACATTGTGTTAAATGTTGGCATTTCTATTTATGTAAAGGGATACAAGCTTGTTATGAAAGCGTTTATAAAGTATAATGTAGTACGATAGAGAGGAGTTAATTATCTATATTTGATAATGACTAATGATGATGACACTATTAATCGAAAAAAGAATTAAGGCGTTTTCAATTGACGCTTCCTTGGCAACGATTGGATTCTTAATTGCTTTGCAAATATCTAACACAAATTTCATCTTGGGACGCATCTTACTTTTTACCACTTTCCTCGGGGTATATGTACTGCCTTATTTTTCTGCCACAGGACAGAGTCTTGGTAAAAGATTTCAGCAAATACGAGTTGTAAAGATGGATGGGACAAAAGCAGGTAGCGTTCGGTTGATTATAAGATCACTAACGCTAATTGTCACAAGTATCGTTTCCGCTGGCATATACATTGTGGTTGCAACTCTATTTAAGAACAAAGAAGATGAACTTTGGCATGATAAGCTATTTCAGACGAAAGTAATCATGATTAATGAAAAGAAAAACGAGGTATAGAATGAAAAAAATAGTACTACTAATGATCGTTGTCTTAACCATTGTTTTGACAGGATGTACGAAAGATAACCCTGTTGAACCAGCGATTCAGACAGAATTGAAAAAAGCATTTCCTAGACACGGTAATTATTATCAAGTGTTTGTAAGAAGTTTCGCGGATAGTGACAATGATGGCATTGGTGATATCAACGGCATCACTGAAAACTTAGATTATTTAGAAGATTTAGGCGTGAATGGACTATGGTTAATGCCTATTCACCCAAGTCCTAGTTATCACGGCTATGACGTTGATGATTATTATGCTATTAATGAGGACTATGGAACGCTTGAGGATTTCGATAGATTGGTGGATGAAGCCGATAAAAGAGGCATTAACATCATCATCGATTTGGTGATGAACCATACGTCAAACCACCATGAGTGGTTTATTGATCATCCAGAATGGTATACAAGTTTCTCTTATTTTGGAGCATGGATGCCTGAATTAGATTATTCAAAACCAGAAGTAAGAGATGCAATGTTACAGGTAATGAAATATTGGTTGGATAAAGGCGTTAGTGGATTTAGAGTCGATGCTGCCATTCACCTATTTAATAGTAAAACATATGTGAATGGGTTGCCGGCGACTGCTGACATTAAACAAACGGTTGATTATTACACAATGCTTAGGGCTCAACTGAGAAAAGATTATCCTGAGTTATACTTAGTTGGCGAGGTTTGGGCATCAAAAGACTATACAGCATCTTTCTATCAAGGGTTCGACAGCTTATTTAATTTTGATTATTCGACCAAAGTCATTGACACGGTAACCTCTTCAAATGTAAGCAATTACGGCTCAACGATTAATGGGTATTATCGATCATTTCAAAACATTATGGACAGTTATAACGCTAGATTTGTTAACAGTAATGAAATCTATATTGATGCGCCATTTATTAAAAATCACGACCAGGATCGTACAGCAAGTTTAATCAATGATACAGAAAATGTATTTGCTGCTGAGATGCTTTTGGCTTTACCGGGGAATCCTTATGTTTATTACGGGGAAGAACTCGGTATGAAGGGTGTTTCATCAAACGGGACAAATAACGTTTGGGACGAAACAAGAAGGCTACCTTTTCTGTGGGGAACTGAAGATCAAACCAATTGGTGCACCGCGTGTGTAGACTATAATAAAGAGGTAAAGCCGCTTTCTGAACAAAAGGTAAATGAGTCCTCATTATACAACACTTATAAGACACTCTTAAACTTAAGGAATGACTACCCAGCCTTAATGTATGGGACATTTGAGTTGGTTGATAACGACTTATCAAATGTAGATGTCTTTAAACGAACAATTGTATTTGGAGATTATAGTCAAGAAGTATGGGTTTACCATAATTTTTCAAATGTTAGTGTAAACATTGATACTACAGGATATGAGGTCATTTATAATACAAATCATACAGACGAATTAGAACCGATGAGTTCTATTTATATGGTGAAGAAATGAAGAAAGTCTTACATATATCATTGTTTAAAATGAAAGATATATTCTTGTTAAGTAATGAAAAAGTAACACGAGGAATGCTGGTGTTCCTAATATCAATGAGCTTATTAGTGTTTCCGATAGGCTTTGATCTAGTGAATTCAAAATCGATGAATTATGGACTATTTGGCGCGGACTTAGCCTTAACTGAGTATGATGGTCTATTAGAGGACTTGCCTCAAGCCTCGATTGTTGAAGGTCGTTTAGTAAGCACCTTAGAAGAAGTTCTAATAATCAACTTGAAAGACCAATTCATTATAATTGTGAACCCTACTGAAGATAAAGTTACTGATTCACGCTTGCAAGAAACAAATGGTGTTGTTTTTAACGAAACCAATTACGAACTATATCTCGCTGGTAATTCCTTTCAATTCAACTATAATACCTTTTCAAACGTTCACTTTTCAGATTTGAAAAACATGAGCTCCACAGAAGGTATCAGGGTAATTTATGACAATTTGTATGTGAGCGCTAAAAGGGTGTTCTTGTTGCCTGTTATTTTGATCCTCTTGCTGGTATTTGTTTTTATTAATTTGATATATTTAGCAGTTATTAGCTTTTTTGCCACTTTCTTACGCTATAAGGATCAAAATATACCCCCTTATACGGGTGTTCTAAAAATTGCTTTATTTGCTTCTTTAATACCTAGCGTGATAGCTATGATTATCGGTATGTTTGCACCACCAATGACCATTGTCATATATAATTTTGGATTACCCGCTGTGATGTTTATCAGTTATTTAAAGTATAAAAACGTTAATCTTACGGATACTGTAAAAAAACTTCAATAGTATATGAAAAAGACGAAATCATCGATTTCGTCTTTTTTAGCGTTTCTTATACGTTTTTCTTTTTCATATTTATAAATACAAAAGCACCTATAGCACCTATCACTACAACTGTAGATAAAGAAGCAATTAATACAATTTGACTTGTGCTAAGCCCATTTGTATCTGGATTTGGAATGGTAATGGTGTTGTCTGTATTCATTCCATAATACAATACAATTGACTCATTTGCACTAACGTTGACATTTTCCCCAACATTAATCTTGTCTTTGTTAAAAGTCTTTTCGCCATAGTTTGAATAAGCAATTTGCCATACTAATTCACCATCGTTATTTAGTTCATTGTTACCCTGAGGTAATGGTAATGAAAACATCGAAGTGGATACGTTAGAGTGGATTACAATCATGTCTGGGTATAAATCTTTTTCGTTAACTAAACGATAAGCAATAACGCCATCTTTATTGGTCTCAATTATTGATACAACTGCATCGACTTCATCATATGTATTTAATTTAAATGATGCATGTTCTGATCTTAGTTTAATCAGTTGTTTATAACTTTCAAAGACGTCATGATATTTTACTTTATAAGTGTAATTGATTTGGTTGACTAAATCAGAAGCGTTATAGCTGTTGTGATTGTACCCATTGTCCATGGATTCATCGGGTTTACTTCTCATGAATTCTGCGCCTGCATGAATAAATGGAATGCCTTGACTGGTAAACACAATGGCATTAGATTGAGTTTGCATGTATTTTCTTACGGCTTCTGGTTTGTTAGCTGTCAGAGCAATTTGGTCAGCGAGTGTTGAATTATCATGTGCACTGACGTAGTTCACAGTTTGGTTAGGGGAAACATTTGTATAACCGAATCCATTGGTGCCTTGAATACCGCCCAAAACATCAGTTTTGCTTGCGTTGTTTCCTTGAACCCAACCCTTACCTTCCCCGTTGTTGTTTCCACGAATTGCGTTTCTAATAACGTCGTTGAAAGCCGCTACATTAGGCATATCATCCATGTTTTGTTTGGTTGCTTGTTGTTCCAAAGATAATGGTGTTGTACCGCCTGTCCAAGGTTCACCATACACGATGATTGTTGGATCGTATTCGTGTAAAGCATCTGTTAAGGCTTTCATAGTGACGCTATCATGTAGGGCCATTAAATCAAATCTAAAGCCCTTTACATTATATTCTTTCGCCCAGTATAACACAGAGTCGATCATGAACTTTCTCATCATAAAATGTTCGCTTGCAGTTTCATTACCGGTTCCGCTTCCATTTGATAGTGAACCCCCATCGTTAAGACGGAAGTAGTAATTAGGCACAATCTTATTAAAATTGTAATTGGCATCACCTGTATGATTGTATACAACATCCATGACAGTTCTGATATTATTATTTGCTAAAGAGGATACCATTTGCTTGAATTCATTTACTCTTACAGACGCATCATACGGGTTGGTTGAGTAAGAACCTTCAGGCACATTAAATAGTGTAGGCATATACCCCCAATTAAATCCGCCATCATTGATGTTGAAATAGTCTGAGTCATCTAATTTGGTTTCATCTATGTAACCAAATTCAAAAGCTGGTAGCAAATGTAAATGCGTGATGCCTAGTTCTTTCATGTGATCAAGCCCTGTTGACACTGTTATATCACCATCAGTGTATGAAGTGCCTGATTGGCCGATGCCCATAAACTTACCTACGAAATCTGGGTTACCATTCCACGATGAGTGACTGGTTAAGTCGCGCACGTGAAGCTCATATAAGATGGCATCTACATAGTTTCCAGAAAAATAAGGCAATGTTAGTTTGTTCCAGTTATCAGGATCCGTTTCGTTTAGGTCTAAAATGGCGCCTCTTAGAGCGTTAACACCAGAACTGACTGCATAAGGATCTACAACCTCAAATTCAGTTGTTCCATTTTTTACAGTATACGTGTAGTACTTCCCATGTAAATTGCCGTCTACTTTTACTGACCAAACACCTTTTTCGCCTGAAACTAAAGGATAAGTCATAGCCGTGTCATCGCCATCAGCTTTTACTGAAGTTGGATGTCCGGCGTCATAAATATTCAAAGTGATTTCATCACTAACCGGAGCCCATAATTTAAAGGTAGATGATTTTGTTGTGTATGTAACACCTAAGTCGTTACCTTCATAACCGTAGGCTTCATTGAAGTAGTCTGAACCATATATGCCGTCAAAGCCAACCGATTTAGTAGCCGGTGATGCGCCATTATCTCCAAAAACAATGCTCACAGTATATTGAAAGGTTAAATCTGCATTTTCAGTATTAATCGTATATAAGGATTTAGATCCTGTTACGCTAGTGATGCTAGCTTCAACATCACCTTTAAACACTTTGATGTTATCTGTTGAAACATCAACCGTTGTGGAAATTGCGATTGTGTTTTCATTCTTAAATGAGGCTGTAAGAATCTTGTGATAGGTTTCTGGTTTTACAGTGTATACAGTAGTGTCTGATTGTAACACATAGAAGTGGTAATCGTTTCCGATTAGTTCACCTTCACCAGTTGTGATGAATCTGTCTCCACCAGGTTCTCTTTGAGCGTCCCAACTACCTCTTGTCCGAATGATAAATCCAAAACGAGTAGATTCAGTCGTTTCGAATGTTTCGAAAGGAAGTTTAAAAGTACCCCAGTTTTTTCCCTCAATTTCTTCAGTTTCCGGAATGTATGCCACACCAGTCCCGTTTTCTTTCCAAATCCAGGCATCCCAATCATCATAGGCCCCGTCGTATCTAAAATAATGTATGTAAACATCTGATTCGGTTGCTGCTTTTAATTGATTGATTGTGGTGAATGAAACAACAAATAGTAGCACTATAGTTATTATTTTTCTAAACATGTATTATGTCCTCCTGTGCATTAATACTATCATAGGAATGAAAACGTGTAAACGCTATCAATTATGAAAGGCGTTACACAAAGAATTAAGTGACAAAAGCGTTTACATGATGTAAAATTAGGGTGAAACAAAGAAAACTTTTTATAGGAGGAATTTATGAAAAAAGTATTAATTACTTTAATGCTTGCCTTTACTGGGCTATTCGTCATCAGCAATGCTGTTGAAGTTAGTGCTGCTGAAGGGGAAAAAGTAGTTATCCATTACTACAAACTTGCCGGCGACATTGACGGCGTGGGTGTATGGACTTGGGGTAACGGAACAGGCGGAAGTGAAAATGGTATTCCAGCTACTGGCGTTGATGCTGAAGGTTGGGCGACTGTTGAACTAAACGTTGATAAAGCTACTATGGGCGACACTGGATGGTTCATTCCATTTGGACACGGCTTTACAGGTGAACCAATCGGTGCA
Source organism: Acholeplasma sp. (assembly GCA_034006765.1). GTDB lineage: Bacteria > Bacillota_I > Bacilli_A > Acholeplasmatales > UBA5453 > Paracholeplasma. The sequence goes on from JAVESF010000003.1 coordinate 95,506, forward strand.
TGGCCATCATTTGGTGATTCCGCTAAAGACAGTGCATCCGACGAATTCGATGGACAAAATGTCTTTTATGATCGTATAGCTTTTAAGGCTAGTGAAGATAAAGTCCTAGATGTATATTTTGTTCAAGGACAAGCGTTATCTTATCTTAGCAGAGACGAAGCTTTAATCGCAGCTGGTTTAGCAGTTGAAGATGCAGCTAATCCGGGTCAAATCGACGAAAACTTCTTAGTTGTTACATACGTTTACTATGATCCAACTGGTGAATACGAAGACTGGAACATTTGGGCATGGGCTACAGATGGTGCTACACCTGCAGACGGGTCAGGATATGATTTCAGTCGTTCAGTGGATATCGTTTTTAATGGTATCACAGGCGAACATAAAGTTGCTTATTTCATAACAGATATTAGCAAAGCAACCGAATCAACTAAATTAGGTTTTATTCTTAGAACTGATGCTTGGGCTAAAAAATATCCAGATGATATTTTCTATGCTATGGATGCAGATTTCTTAGCAAGCGGATATGCTACTTTATACTATCTAGCTGGTGAAGGTGAATTAAGAAATAACCTAGAAGAATTTTTAACAGAAGCGTATGCGTTTAAATTAAGCACAGCTATTGCTTCATCACAAACACAAATTCAAATTACTGCAAATAAAGACATCAAGACTGTTTCAGTAGATGAAGAAGGCGCTTCTAACGTGGTATTCGACAAATCATGGATTGTTTTAAAAGACAAGGATGGCGTTGTTGTACCTGTTCAAGATGTACTATATGACTCTACTGTATCAGCAACTAAGAACTTCAGTTTAGTATTAGCAGAAGCAAATAAATTAGATCCTGCTAAAGCACCATATGAAGTATCATTTGCATATGAAGGTCAATCTGCTGTATCAGCAATTTCTTATGACATAGTTGCACCAACATTTACATTAATCGATAGTGCTAACCAACGTGTTGAAGTTGGATCAACTTGGGCATTAGGAATATACAGTGCTAATGATGATGTCGATGGTGTATTAACTCCATTCGTTACAGCATCTGGTGTAGTTGATACCAGCAAACTAGGAACTTATACAGTCACTTTATCTGTACAAGATTCATTAGGAAACGTTGGGACTCAAACAATCACTGTTACAGTTTATGATCCATGTGATGACGAAGCAGCTACTGCTTACGCATGGGTATTTATGATCTTAGCACCTCTAGTAATCGCTGGATTTGCTATCAAGAAGTTCGCATTATAAGGAGGCTAAATAGATGAAAAAAATATTATCAGTATCGCTTTCGGTTATGCTAACTGTTGTCATTGTGTCTTTCACAGCATTTGTTTTATCAGGTTGTGGCGATAAAGGCCCAGCTTGTATTACACCTACTGGTGGACAATCTGTTGACGTTGGACAAGTCGTAGTTGCCAAAGAAAAAGTAACACTTTGGATTGATGGCGAAGGCTATGGTTCAGCTTTAAAAGAAGCATTCGAAGCTAAATTTCCTAATTACATTCTTGAGGTTGAATCTGTTGGTTCAGTTGATACAAGAGCTAAATTAGAACTACAAGGTAAAGACGGGGCTGACGTTATCGTTTTCCCACATGACCATATTGGATTGGCACTTCAAAGTGAAGTTATTCAATCTGTTCCTACACAACTAGCAACTAAATTCAGAGATGATATGTTAGATGCTACAATTACTACAGTTGAAAATGATGGAAAACTTTATGGTGTACCTCTACAAGCTGAATCAATCGCATTATATGCAAATATGAAATTAGTACAACCACTTATTGACAATGGTGATTTACCAGCTGATTTCACATTTGACGATATCGTTGAACTAGCTAAGACTTATAACAATCCACAACAAAGCAAATACCTTTTAGGGATTGACATTGATGACTACTATGTTGCGCATATGTTCTTCACAGCATTCGGTGTAGATTTATTCGGACCAAACCATAATGACCCAACACAACTTGGTGTTGAAGATCCAGGTATGGTTCAAGCATTAACTTACATCTATGAACAATATGCAACAATCGTAGATCCAGCCGACTCTTCAAAGAGAGTTAGAATTCTACCAGATACAGCTACAATGACCGGCGATTACTTGAAAAAAGCATTTGATGAAGGAAAACTTCCTTTCATGTTCTCTGGTCCTTGGGGCATTGAAGCATCGGCTGAAGCTGATGAATTAGGCACCATAGATCTTAAGATTTCTAAGATTCCTACACTTACAGTTAATGGTGTAGAAGTTGATCCATTAACATTCTCTGGTGTTCAAGTTGCGGCAGTAAGTGCTTATACAAGTGTACCTACAGCAGCATTTGCATTATTAGAATTCTTAGCTTCTGAAGAAGGCTTAACAATCATGTACGAAGAAACTGGTAAGTTACCAGCTCTTAAAGACATTTCAAACATCCCAGGTCTTGCTGATGATGAATATCTAGCAGGTATCAGTGCACAATTGGCTTATTCACAACCAATGCCAAGTATTCCACAAATGGGATTCGTATGGAACACATATGCTACAATGCTAGCTGACGTATTCAATGGAACTAAAACACCACAAGCAGCAGCAGATGCAGCTAAGACTAACTATGAAGGTTTAGCTGGCTTAGCAGGATAATTTATTTACAACGAACTTTGGAAAAGCCATAGGATTCTATGGCTTTTCTTCAAGTTTTTAAAAAGGAGCAGTTTAACTTATGAAAAGAAAAAATATCCTACATATTCTTAAAGCTTTTGCATCGTCTATAATATGGGGGCTAGGACAGTTATTTAACAAACAATTCATCAAGGCGCTTGTCTTTTTCTTGATTTTTTCTTTATTTTTAGGAATAGAAGTTACAACTGGCGATTATTTCAATACTAGGGACTTCGACTTGTATGACACTAAAATTGCCGGAGAGTATCTTGGTAGTGAAGAGATTAGAGATGGATCTGGAAATCAAAGTTTTTCAGTTGAATTTCCAAAATGGTTAAAGTTTAATAACATAAATCCGAACGACACAGAATGGGAATCATTCTTGTCGGACAACAAATTTGACACACCTTCAAGTAAGGTTGATACCGACCTTATCCTTGCTTTTGTTGGACAGCGCGTGAGAACCTTACACGATGCTAACACAGAACGTTTACTTGCAGAAGCCGTTGTTATGGCAACTGCGGACGCAATTACTTATGTAGAAAATCAAGCAACCGATACTTTGCGTATTCAGTTAGGTATTCCAACGGCTACTAGAGAAGACTATCCAGCTGAATGGCAAGAAATCTATGATAGAATCTACCCTTCTGTTTATCCAGACAGATTAAATAATAGAACTCAAGTTCGCTATGAAACTTTATACAACAACTTTATGTTGGAAGATGAGTTACTTTCTGGATTACAAGATTATTTCTCGCTTAAGTCAGTTCAAGCAGGCAGTAATTTTATTACTGTAAGTGGTGATGACTGGAATGAAACTTTGCTTAGAATTTATTTTGAAGCATTTCCAGAAGAGTATAAAGTAGTATATGATGCTTATGATAACTATTTCTATGAAAGAACCGGTTTCTTTGTAAAAGGTATTTGGTCTATCGTTACGCTTGGCCAATCGCCTCAATTAACAGTAAATGGTAGTGCGCAGATGGGCTTTTTAATGCCAAACGGAAAAATTCCGTTTAGCTACGTCATCAGCGGACATAACTCTACTCAACTATTATTAAGAGGATTAATATCTACATTGACGTTAGTATTCTTTTTATTTATCTATGTTTGGAATATTAAAGATGCATTTAAAACATCTAAAGCAATCCAAAAAGGAAAACGAATTACAGAGAAAGAATACTTCAAAAATCTTTATGACAATTCTTTTGAATATATTGTATTGACACCTGCGATTATTCTATTAACTTATATTAGTATTATGCCTATCATCTTTAGCTTCTTAATAGCATTTACGAATTATAACAATCAACATATTCCACCGGCACAGTTAGTAGATTGGGTGGGACTTAAAAACTTCACGTCATTGTTTAATATAGCGGGGGGATCATCTATTCCTTTTGGAGACGTATTCTGGAAAGTGCTTTCTTGGACACTTGTGTGGGCAGTAGGTGCAACATTTACCTGTTTCTTCGGAGGCTTTATTCAGGCTGTGATCATCAACAACAAACGCGTAGTGTTCCGTAAAGCTTGGCGTGCCGTGTTAGTATTACCGTGGGCGATTCCTGCATTAGTATCACAACTGATGTTCAAGGTCATTTTCCATGGAGAAGGTATTGTTAACAAGTTTCTTGAACTAGCAGGTATTAATGATCTGCTGAGAAATGTTGGCGCTTTAGGGAAGCCGATGTCAGCGCTTACCGATGCCTCAGCAACATTCATGGACCGAATTATTTATATGGGGGACCAGTCGATTAACTGGCTTGGAAATGAAGTTAACCCTTGGTTTGTACGTATATTTATTATTGTCCTTAATATTTGGCTAGGGTTTCCGTACTTTATGGCATTAATGAGTGGTGTCATGACAAATATTTCAAAAGAACTCTATGAAGCATCTGAAATTGATGGTGCTACGCCATTTGAACAATTCAAATCGATTACAATGCCACTGGTTTTGTATCAGACTTCACCTTTATTGATTATGACTTTTGCAAGTAACTTCAATAACTTTGGTATGATTTACTTTATTAGCGGTGGTGGTCCAGGTGGCGGTAACGCAGCTAGGGCATATGCCGGCTATACGGATATCTTGATTTCGTGGATATACAAACTCACCACAGATGATAATATCAGATGGTACTCGATGGCTTCGGTATTCTCAATTCTTATTTTCTTAATCATTGGTTCAATCAGTGCATGGAACTTCTTAAGAACAAAATCCTTTAAAGAGGAGGATATGATGTAATATGGGATACTTATATATTATTGGTGCATTAGTCATCTTATGGATGATAAATTTTAGCATCGTTACATCATTAGCAGACGCTAAAAAAATCAAGCGTATAACTATTGCACACTATGCTTTTTTACCAGTCTATGGCATCTTCAAAGTTAAAAACATGGACACAGGATTTTATAATCAAGGCTTAATTAAAAAAAGATTTAGCGGTAAAGAATTAGCATTAATGATTGTTAAATTTGTTTTAGTAGTGATGATCTTTGTTTGGGCTTTAACAAATCTTAACAGTGAGATTGTATTATTAAAGATGTTAGCAAGCGCTGTTGTGATAGCCATGGTGTTTGTAAATCAATCTATCACACACTCGATTGCAGATAATCGTGGTCAAAACAAGTTTTTTGCCGGCTTATTAGGGTTTATACCGCTACTAAGTATCGCATACTATTTGATCATGCCATCCAAACGAAATATTCTTGAGCAGACCGTTAGAAAACAGTATTCTGGCAAAGAAATTCTAGGAAGATTATTCATTTATGGCGAACTAATTATGTTGTCTTTTGTCGTCCTAGTACCAGTTATCTATATCATAGGTACTGCCTTAACAGATGCTTCGGATATCCCATACCGTTTATGGCCTGAAGAGGTTTCATTTAGAAACTTTGAAATTCTTTGGACACAAAAATGGTTCAAAATTGGCGCAGTTGAACCGACTAAAGTTTGGTTCTTGGAATGGTTTAAAAATACCATTACGATTGCAGTTATTAACATGGTCGCCAGTGTATTATTCATCACTGGGGCAGCCTATGTGTTCTCGAGATTTAAGTTTAAGGGTAAGAAGTTTGGTTTGCTTACCATCATGATTATGCAAATGTTTCCTACGTTCTTAGGATTGGTTGCAATGTATATTTTATTTGATACTTTCGGTCTTTTAAATAAACCATTGGCTTTAGTTATCGTATATACAGCAGGTGCTATTCCGTTTAATGTATGGTTAATCAAAGGATATTTACAGGGCATACCAAAGGATTTGGATGAGTCTGCAACGATTGATGGCGCCAATAAAATCCAAATATTCTTTAAAATCATCTTACCTTTATCATTGCCAATTTTGACTTTTGTCGCAGTTGGACAATTTATGGCACCTTGGTTAGATTACATCCTTCCAAGCTACATTCTTAGAGGCACAGGTGCTGATGCATCAAAAGGCTGGACAATCGCGATTGGGTTATTCAGATTCTTAGAAGCTGGTAACTCTTTATACAGGCCAACGTTGTTTGCAGCTGGTGCATTAGTCATTGCAGTTCCAATCACAATACTTTATGTGGCATTCCAAAAATACTTAATTGAAGGTATGACCGCAGGAGCAACGAAAGGATAGTAGCTTATGTTAAATAAAATTAAAGAGAAAATACTTCTTTCTGTGGAATCATATTTGATTTTATTAGGGGCTCTTGTACATTTTTTGTTTTTCTTCATATTTGAATTCCCAAAAATTAATGTAGCAAACCCTGATATGGAGATAGCCGGTTTAACCATTGTATTTAGAGCATTTGTGCTAGGATTTGCCATTTATCTTTCTGCAAAATTGAAAGATATTGCAAATGATAATAAGGCCTTTTCTATTGCACTTTTGGTACTAGCCTTGTTGTCTTATATACCAAGCGCATCTAGAATTACTAATTTAGTGCCTCTTGCAATATGGGCTGGTACTGCCGTTTATATCTTTATCAAATATGGTGTATTTGAAAAATAATCAAATCTCATTACGTTTTTATAAAAGGGTAAGAAATTACCCTTTTTCTTTAGCCTTTTTTCCATTTGAAAAGTGATTATAACTTGTTATAAATAGCCCTTTATTATATAATAAGTAATTGGGAAGTGATACTATGGAGAACCATTCGAATTTTATTAAAACAATTATGATTCAAGATCTTGAATCTAAGAAACACGACGAGATTATAACAAGATTTCCACCTGAACCAAATGGGTATTTACATATAGGCCATGCTAGAGCAGTCATCAATAATTTTGAACTTGCTAAAAATTTTGGAGGTAAAACAAACCTTCGTTTTGATGATACCAATCCAGGCAAAGAAGATGTTGAATATGTGAATGCAATCATTGAAGATATAAAGTGGCTAGGGTATGAGCCGAATAAAATCTTATATGCTTCGAATTATTTTGAAGAAATGTATGATAGAGCCATTAAGCTGATTAAAAAAGGACTTGCTTATGTGGATGATTCAACGGCAGAAGAAATCAGTAAGTCTAGAGGTAATTTGACCAATGCAGGCACAGATTCTTTATACCGTAACCGCTCTGTTGAAGAAAACTTGACATTGTTCGAAAACATGAATAAAGGCATGTATCAAGAAGGTGAAAAAGTACTAAGAGCTAAGATTGATATGGCTAGTCCCAATATGAATATGAGAGATCCTGTTATTTATCGAATTAGTTATGCTGAACATCACAACACAGGAAAAAGATGGTGTATTTACCCGATGTATGATTATGCGCATCCGCTTGAAGATGCGATTGAAGGCATTACACACTCATTATGTAGTTTAGAGTTTGAAGACCACCGTCCATTATACGATTGGGTCGTAAGAGAAACAGAAATGCCTTTAGTCCCTCGCCAAATTGAGTTTGGTCGTTTAAACATCGAAAACACGGTAATGAGCAAACGATATCTAAAGCAATTGGTAGATGAAAAACACGTTATTGGTTGGGATGACCCAAGGATGCCTACGCTATCAGGTATGCGACGAAGAGGCTACACCCCAGAAGCAATCAGAAACTTTATTTTAGGGACTGGACTGTCTAGAATTAACACAACGGTTGACACAGATATGTTAGAAGCATTTTTAAGAGATGATCTTGCTATAAACAGTGTGAAGATGATGGGGGTTATCAATCCGCTTAAAGTGACGATTATAAACTATGAAGAAGGTAAAATAGAAGCTTTTAAAGTGCCTTTTGACCCTAATAAACCAGAACTTGGAGAACGAACCGTTTATTTCTCAAAACACTTGTACATCGACCAAGATGACTTTATCGAAATCAAACCTAATAAACATTGGAAACGTTTGGCTAAAGATGTTGAAGTTCGTTTATTCCATACTTATTTCATTAAATGTGTGGATGTCGTTAAAGACGAAAATGGCAAAGTGGTAGAGTTATTGGTTACTTATGATGAAAATACCAAATCAGGGTCTGGTTTTAGTGAAAGAAAACCAAATGGAACCATTCATTTCGTTTCCGCCGATAAGTCAATCAAGGCACAATTCAATCTATTTGGGCCTCTTGTATTTGATGGTGAAGCACCATTTTTAGAAAGATTAAACAAAGACTCATGGATTAAGAAAGAAGGCTTTATCGAGGCTGTTTTTAGCGAACAATTGCCTACTAAGTCATTCCAATTGATTCGTTTAGGCTATTTCAACTTTGATAAAGAGTCAAGCAGTGAAAGTGTGAAATTGAATAGAATTGTTGAACTGAAAAGTTCTTTTCAAAAATAAGTAAAAAGGGGATTCCCCTTTTTCAATTTAAGGAGTACTTATGAATTTAACTGGTTTAAACGAAAAACAACAGGAAGCTGTAAAATCGATAGAAGGGTCTGTGGCAGTCATCGCTGGTGCAGGTAGTGGGAAAACAAGAACACTCACTTATAGAATCGCCAACATGATTGATCAGGGCATTGACCCAAAGACAATACTAGCGGTTACATTCACAAATAAAGCTGCCAAGGAAATGAAAGAACGAGTGGTTGATTTAGTGGGTCCGAGCGGGTTTGCCCCAATCATTTCAACGTTTCACTCTTTTTGTGCACGATTTATTAGAGATGAAATCGATTATCTAGGTAGTCCATATAACAGGCACTATCTAATTATGGATGAGGATGATGCAAAACAAGTCATCAGGGATTCTGTTAAAGAATTAAACTTAGATCCAAACAGATATACAGCCAATCGGTTAAAAGATTATATTTCTAAAGTCAAGAATGGACAGTATGACCAACTTGACTTTGAAGATGAAAAAATATTTCACAAGTATAACGACTATTTAAAACAAAATAATGCAATGGACTTTGATGATCTACTGAATTTCACAGTTCAATTGCTTAGAGACCACGAAGACTTATTGGAGAAATACCAAAACTATTACCAATACATCTTAATTGATGAATTCCAAGATACCAATATTATTCAATATGAGTTGGTGAAGCTCATGGGTTCAAAACGTAAGAATGTATTTATTGTGGGAGACCCAGATCAAAGTATTTATGGTTTTAGAGGCGCAAATTATGAGAACTACACTTATTTTTTGAATGATTTCAAACCTAAGGTCATTGTCCTAGATGAAAACTACCGTTCAACCATGAATGTACTGAATGCAGCAAACAAGTTAATCTCGAATAATAGAAATAGAAAGACCATTAAGAATTTAAAAAGCGAACTTGGTGATGGGACAAAAGTCATTCAAGAAGTCAGAGAATCTGACAAAGATGAAGCTTATTTTGTTGCTAGAGCCATTGAGATTGTCGTTAATAATGGTGTTATGTTCAAAGATGTCGCTGTGTTGTATAGAAGTAATGCGATTGGTAGAATATTTGAAGAAGCCTTTATTAAATACAATATCCCATACGTTATTTATGGTGGTACCTCATTCTTTGCAAGAAAAGAAATTAAAGATGTATTATCCTATATTAGATTAGCCTTGTTTGAAGAAGACAACATTTCGCTTAAAAGAGTGATTAATACACCTAGACGTAAGATAGGGTCTGTGACGATTGGTAAGCTAGAAACGTATGCTCAAATCTACAAGATATCGATGTATGATGCTCTAGATAAGCTTAATGTGACGGGTCAAACCAAAGAGGCTTTGTTAAGTTTTAAATCAGTCATTGAAACGCTTAAAAAAGAGATTCAAACCGTTTATGATTTAACACAAGTGGTTGACATTGCGATTCGTGTTTCTGGTTATGAAGAAATGCTAAGACAAGAAGGTAATGAAGGTAAAGATCGTTACGATAACATCATGGAATTGAAGAGCATATTCTATAATGGATCAATAGATTATAGAGGAACGAACCTAGAAAAAATCGAACAAATTTTGGATGATTTAGCACTAAAAACAGATGTGGATTTGATTGAAGACCGAAACACTGTAAAGGTAGCCACGATACACCAAGTCAAAGGGTTGGAATTTAAAGTAGTATTCATGGTTGCCATGGAAGAATCGATTTTCCCAAGCGACATTATGGGTAGTTTTACTGAGATAGAAGAAGAACGTCGTGTGGCTTATGTAGGTGTCACAAGAGCTAAAGAACGCTTGATTTTATCTTGTGCGAAACAACGATTTAGATTCGGTCAAGTCCAATACAACATGCCCTCTAGGTTTTTAGAAGAGTTATCACTAGAGACAAAAGACACGCCTAGAATCATCATCAAAAACACCCCAACTCCGGATCCTGATTTTGTTGAAGATGACATCAAAGTGGGCGATCAAGTGTTCCACGAAAAGTACGGTAAAGGCGTTGTTGTTATGAAAAATGATGACATTACTCGTGTAGCATTTTCTGTCGATTTTGGCTTAAAATTATTTACAACAGGACACCAAGCACTTAAAAAGATTAAAACAGGAAATTAGAATAAATATTCATGTTATAAAACATAAGAGGTTAAGGAAAAAAACGATCATAGAAAATCGTTTTTTTTTATCTTATATACTGAAAAATCGTATCAAAAGCGTCTAAATGGAAATAATAGATTGTTGTAAGCAATAATTTTAAAGAGCTAATATAAATTACTGATAACTAACATATTTAAAAACAAGTAATGATTACTAGAAAATGGCTTTATATGGGTTACAAGTGAATTGGAAATTCACTAGTAAATTATGAGACTTTAATGCTAGATTATTCATAATTTACGAAGGAAGTTCTTTTAGTACGATCAATAAAAAAGGATGTTGTTTTGTAGCATGAATGACCTTTTTAAATACTTGATGTCTTAATAAAGCCATTATCATAACATGTGTTGGAAAAAGGTATTTAACATGAATTTACAACAATAAGCATCTAGTTATATAAAAGAAGATTGTTGGGAAAATATAGCATGTTTAAATGGAAAAATTACGGAAATGGGATTAATGAAAACAGTTTTCATAAATAGTCTATTATAATGTTAAATTATGAAGTAATCTTTATATTTATTGGTATATATTATAGGGGTGACTATGATGGAAATGAATGAAAAACAAAAGCTTGTTATTGGCTCAAAAGACAAACACATTTTTCTACTTGCGGGGGCCGGAACAGGCAAAACAAGGGTCATTACTGAGAAAATAAGGCAATTGATCAGAAATGAGGGGTTTACAGACTCTGTTTTGGTATTGTCTTTTACAAACAAGAGTGTACTAGATATAAAAAAGAGGTTGGCAATATCGGCTGATAATCTTTTAGTTACGACATTTCATGGACTGTGTTATCGCATTGTAAGTAGCTATATTTCAGTGAACCTTTTTGATGATTCTAAAAAAAGTTTGGTTGGATTATCAGATGCTATGTTGTTAGAGATATACAACCAAAAAAGGCGTTTCGAAAATAACAACGGCTCAACTGAGCCGTTTTTAAGATATCATCGATTTTTACAGGAAAATCAATTAATCGACTACATAGACTTAGAAAAATTCGCGTTGAATTATTTGTTGAAAAAACAGGATTCAGTGATTGAACAATTCAAATACACCCACATATTCGTAGATGAGTTCCAAGACACTTCGGATATCCAATTTGAACTCTTAAAATGTTTATCAAAAGAATCTCGATCTGTGTTTTCCGTTGGTGATCCTGATCAAAGTATTTATAGGTTCAGGGGCACAGGAGAAAAAGTGATTCAAAACTACCTAAAATACTTTAAAGCTAAGGTGTTTGTTTTGGATTACAACTACAGGTGTAAAAAACAAATCGTTTTGTACGCCAATCGGTTAATTGCGTGTAACAAACGTAGAATTAAGAAGACCTTGATTGCTTACAAAGAGGAACACGGCGTCGTAAGTGTTCACCGTTTTGATTCTTTAGAATCCGAAACTTTATTCGTGATGGATAGAATTAAATCGTTCATAGGTATAGGTTACTTGCCAAAAGATATCGCCATTCTTTATCGAAATCATTCAGATGCTAGTATGCTTAAAAACAATTTAGGTGAAAGCTACTACATGGACATAAATTTGTTGACGCTACATCAATCCAAAGGCCTGGAGTTTAAGATTGTTTTCATCATAGGAAACAAAGTAAGAAAGTATCAAAATAAAAAGGAGCTAGAAGAAGAAAGAAGGTTGTTTTTCGTTGGTATGACAAGAGCCATGGATAAGCTATTAATATCAGTGTTGACAAAGACAGACAAACCACGTTTTGTTAAGGAATTAAAATGTCAATATGAAACATAGAAAACAGTTGTCAATCGAATGACAGGGGTGCGTTAACTATGTTATAATATTCATGGTGATTTTAATGACAGAAATAGAGAAAAGAATGCGAGAATTAGAATCGATTATCGAAAAAGCAAACTATGAGTATCACACATTAGATACCCCTAATCTATCAGATCGAGCTTATGATTTGATGGTTAAGGAACTTATCGATCTTGAAGAAACCTATCCATGGTTTAAATCAGCTTTTTCACCAACCCTAAAAGTTGGGGGAGTCGTTTTAGATAAATTTAACAAAGTAAAACATGAAAAACCAATGATGTCCTTAGCCAATGCGTTTAATGATAGTGAACTGATTGAGTTCGATCATCGTATTGGAAAAGAAGTCACGGATTTTTCTTATAATATGGAATTGAAAATAGATGGATTGGCGATTAATCTGACTTACCAAGAGGGTCTTTTGATAAGGGCTTCCACTAGAGGTGACGGCATTATTGGTGAAGATGTTACAGAGAACATCAAAACCATTAGAAGCGTGCCTTTACAGCTCTCTAAACCTGTATCTCTAGAAGTTAGAGGAGAAGTTTTTATGCCATATAGTAGTTTTCATAAGGCAAATGAAGATCGTCTAAAAGAGGGTTTAGAGCTTTTTAAAAATGCACGAAATGCTGCCGCAGGGACGATTAGACAATTAGACACAAAAGTCGTTAGAAAACGAAATTTAGATATGTTTTGTTATACCTTAGTGGACCCGTATAAGTATGGCATACATACACAAGAGGGTGTTTTGAAGTATTTGACTGAATTGGGTTTGAAGACAAACCCCAATTATCAAGTGGTGTTCTCCATCGATGAGGTCATTGAAGAGATCAAACGATACGATGTCTTAAGAAAATCTTTAAGTTACGATACTGATGGGGTTGTCATCAAAGTAAATGAATTAGATACCTACGATCAAATTGGTCAAACTGTCAAATACCCAAAATGGGCAATTGCTTATAAGTTTGCCCCTGAGGAAGTGGTGACAACTTTAAACGCAATTACTTACCAAGTGGGTAGAACAGGGGTCATTACACCGGTTGCGGAACTAGAGCCTGTTATGATTTCAGGTTCGTTAGTCTCCAGAGCAACGCTTCATAATGAAGATTACATTAAGGCATTAGACATTGAGATTAATGACCAAGTGATTGTTCGAAAAGCTGGAGAAATCATTCCAGAGGTGGTTAGACCGGTATTAGAATCTAGAAAAAACACAAAAAAAATTGAAATGATTAAATACTGTCCAAGCTGTGATGAACCGATTGTACGTGAAGACAAAGAAGCTGACTGGTACTGTGTGAATCCAGCCTGTCCTGCTCAACATACGGGCAAACTTATTCACTTCGCGAGTAGAGTGGCGATGAACATTGATACGCTTGGTGAAAAAGTTGTGAATCAGCTTTACGAAGCAAACTTAGTAAAAGACATACTTGATATTTATCACCTTCATGAAAAAAAGCTGTTGTTGTTGGGACTTGACCGCATGGGTGTAAAGAAAGTTGATAACCTTTTAGAAGCCATCGAACAAAGTAAAAGTAACACGTTGGATAAGTTATTGTTTGGACTTGGGATCAAACATGTAGGTGCAAAAGTCGCTAAATTATTATTAAAAAAATACCCCTCATTCGACTTGTTAAAAGACGCATCGATTGAAGAACTACAAGCCATTGATGACATTGGATTGGCAATCGCACAAAGTGTTCACCACTTTTTCAATACAGAGTATGCGTCCTATCTTATTGAGGGCTTTAAAAGAGTTGGCATAAAAACATATATTGAAGATACAGAAAACAAGACACCACAACTATTTAAAGATAAAACATTTGTCTTAACAGGGAAGATGTCTTCATATACCAGAGAAGAGGCTCAAAACATCATTGAAACGCTTGGTGGGAAAGTAAGCAGTTCTGTTAGTAAGAAGACAGACTATGTTTTGGCAGGGACTGATGCCGGATCTAAATTAGATAAAGCAACTGCTTTAGGTGTGACGGTCATTGATGAAGAAACATTTAAGGAGATGACGCATTTTGAATAACGACTTTATTGTCATTAAAGGCGCAAGAGCCAATAATTTAAAAAACATCGACGTAAAAATCCCTAAGAATAAACTGGTTGTCATGACAGGCCTATCCGGGTCTGGTAAATCCAGCTTAGCCTTTGACACGTTGTATCAAGAGGGACAAAGAAGGTATGTTGAATCCCTTTCAAGTTATGCTCGCATGTTTTTGGGTAGTTTTGAAAAACCGGATGTTGATAAGATTGATGGGCTAAGTCCAGCGATTTCAATTGACCAAAGATCAACGTCCAATAACCCAAGATCAACGGTGGGTACTGTAACAGAAATTTATGATTACTTTAGATTGTTATATGCTAAGATTGGGACGCCTTATTGTCCTAATAGTGATATACCCCTATCTAAACAAACGATTGAAGAAATGACCAATCGGATTTTAGAGTTGGATGAAAACACCCGAGTCATGATCATGAGTCCTGTTGTTAAGATGTCTAAAGGTACGCATAAAAAAGCTTTGGATAAATATGTCAAAGAAGGCTTTATTAGAGCGGTCATTGACGGTGAACTGGTAGACTTAGAGCCAGTGATTGAACTTGATAAGAATAAGAAACACGATATCTCGCTCGTGATTGACCGTTTGGTAATCAAATCGGATATCAGAAGCCGTCTTTATGATGCGCTTGAACTGGCTGCGAATATGAGTGGCGGTTTTACTGAAGTCCAAATCATCGGCAAAGAAAAATTGACATTCAGTCAATCCTATTCTTGTCCAGACAGTGACTTTACTGTGCCTGATTTGGAACCGAGATTGTTTTCGTTTAATAGCCCAATTGGGGCATGCCCAGATTGTAATGGCTTGGGCAAAAAGATGACTGTCTCAGAGGGGTTAGTTCTAAACCCTAAAAAAACGATTAGAGACGGGGGTATTATCCCATATCGTAATCAAGATTCTGAGAACCTTCAAGGGCTTGAATTAGAGATTGTATGTAATCACTACAACATCGATATGGATGTTCCTATGTCGGAGCTTTCAAGAAAACAATTGGACATTATTTTATATGGCACTAAAGAAAAACTACACTTTAAACTTAAAAGTTCATCTGGTAGAATTCATGAATCAGACCGTACTTTTGAAGGTGTCATAAACAACCTTCAACGAAGACACAGGGAAACAAGCAGTGCTTGGATTAGAGAATGGATTGAATCTTATATGTCTGAAAAGACATGTAGCACTTGTGATGGAAAACGTCTCAATCAAGCCGCTTTATCGGTTAAAATTAACCGCGAAAACTTATCGGATGTCATGGCTAAAAGTGTGGAAGAAATACTCGATTTTATTAAAAAACTTTCGTTGTCTTCTACACAAAATAAAATATCTGAAAACATTGTTGCTGAAATTAAAACTCGACTTCAATTCTTAATTGATGTCGGATTAGAATACTTGACGCTTTCTCGTGAAGCGACCACTTTGTCTGGTGGAGAAGCACAACGTATTAGACTGGCAACTCAAATAGGGTCCATGCTATCGGGGGTACTTTATGTGCTAGATGAACCTTCAATTGGTCTACATCAACGAGACAATCATAAACTCATTGAAACCTTAAAGAAAATGAGAGACTTAGGGAATACGATGGTGGTTGTTGAACATGATGAAGAAACGATGCTAGCGGCTGATTACTTAATTGATATTGGTCCAGGGGCAGGCGTTCATGGTGGTGAGTTGATTGCTTATGGAACACCAGAAGAAGTCATGCAAAACCCAAACAGCATTACAGGACAGTATCTGACAGGTAAACTAAAAATAGAAGTCCCGAAAGAAAGACGTGATGGCAACGGTAAAACCATTACAGTTTTAGGGGCAACCCAAAATAATTTAAAAAACATCGATGTATGCTTTCCTATGGGTAAATTAATTTGCGTCACAGGTGTTTCTGGATCAGGGAAGTCAACCTTAGTCAATGAAATTTTATACAAAGGCATTCACAAATCGTTATACAAGACAAAGGATGAACCAGGGGAACATAAAGGTATTTCTGGCATTGAAAACGTCAACAGAATCATTGACATTTCACAATCGCCAATCGGTAGAACGCCTAGAAGCAACCCCGCTACCTATACGGGTGTCTTCGATGACATTAGAGACGTTTTCGCTTATACGAATGAAGCGAAAGTCAGAGGGTATCAAAAAGGTCGATTCAGCTTTAACGTTAAAGGTGGAAGATGTGAGACTTGTGGCGGTGATGGCGTGAAGCGCATCACGATGCATTTCTTACCTGATGTTTATGTTCAATGCGAAGTCTGTGGAGGCAAGCGTTACAACCACGAAACACTTCAAGTGAAATACAAAGGCAAAACGATTGCGGATGTCTTGGATATGACGGTAGAATATGCACTTGAATTTTTTGAAAATATCCCCAAAATCAAAGATAAACTACAAACCATCTATGATGTTGGGTTAGGCTATATGACATTAGGTCAATCCGCAACCACTTTGTCTGGTGGTGAAGCACAAAGGGTAAAATTGGCTTCGGAGTTGTACCGTAAAATCACCCCACAGACTTTATACATATTAGATGAACCAACCACAGGGCTACACGTTGACGATGTTAAGCGATTGATGCAAGTCCTTGATCGAATTGTCGATGAAGGTGCAACCGTCGTGGTGATTGAACATAATTTAGATGTGATTAAACGTGCAGACCATATCATCGACTTAGGCAAAGAGGGTGGTGCGTTGGGTGGTAGTGTTCTTTTTGCAGGCACCCCAGAGCAGCTTGTTAAATGCAAAGAATCCTATACAGGGCAATATTTAAAACCGCTGTTAAGAAAGTAGGTTATTCATGAAAAAACCTTTAAAAACCCCACTGTTGGTAGACCTTGAACAAACGTACAGTTTTTCGATGATAAAAGCCTATGTTTTCAATTTGTTAGCGTTTATTACTGCAACTGGTCTTAGTATGCAACTGAAAGTGGATCACTGGCTAGGGTTTGTTTTGTTAACGGTTCTTTATACCCTATTAGAGGTAATGGCTGTTAACTTACTTAGACGTTATGCCATGAAACAGATTTATCGAACTTTTGGGTTATTATTGTTATTGGTATATGTGTTACTGATATATGGAACGATTAGCATTGTCCCAGACGTATATTTTCAAACCCTCATTGGTTTTATAGGTTTTACACTAATATTTTTGGTAATTAGAGTGTTGTTGTTGTATTATTATGATAAGCTAATTCAAAATAAGAGGAGGCACTTATGAAAGGCATCAAGGTGATTCAACTGGCCAAAGACAATCAATTAACTGCAGTAGCAGGGTTTGATGGGTTAGAAGGCTATGTAAAAGATGATATGATTTCTAGACCTGGGATTGAACTGGCTGGTTTTATGGATTTTTTCGATCCTCAGAGGGTCATTTTAATCGGATCTAAAGAAAACTCATTTTTCAATTTATTCAACAAAGAGATTCAATCAGAAAGACTTAAAGATATTTTTGAGTTGAAACCACCCGCAGTTATTTTTTCAGTCAATGTAGAAGTAGATGAAGTCTATATTCGTCTTGGCAACCAGTATGGTGTGCCAATTTTGAAAAGCAACATTAGAACGACACCTCTTAACTCAAAGCTTTATTCCTATCTCCAAGAAAAACTTGCCACACGTAAGACGGTCCATGGTGTTTTATTAGATATCGGTGGATTGGGCTGTCTAATCATTGGTAAAAGTGGCATTGGTAAAAGTGAAACTGCACTTGAGTTGATCAAACGAGGACACATATTAATCGCAGACGATAGAGTGGATGTTTATCAAAAAGATGTTGGTATTTTGATAGGTCAAGCCCCACAAATCTTAGAAAGATATCTAGAAATTAGAGGTATTGGGATTGTCGATGTGGTTAGCATGTTTGGTGTTGGTGCCTATAGAGAAACCAAAAAGATTAGACTAGTTGTCGAACTTGAAAAATGGGAAGAAAACAAGTACTATGATCGTTTAGGACTTGATCTAGAAACCACCAAATATTTTGACACAGAAATACCTAAAGTAACCATCCCTGTACTACCAGGTAGAAACGTGGCCACACTGGTTGAAAGTGCAGCAATGAATGAAAAACTTAAATATATGGGCTATCATGCAGCTTTTAACTTAACGAGAGAAATCACTAGAAGCATGAAGAAAAACGAGGTAGAGGACAATGAATAACGTCAAATCACATTTGATTGAACACAAAAGAAAGTACTTAATGGCACTTGCAATGATCGCTTGGTTTATATTGATTGTTATTATCGCAACCAATAAACCAAAAGTATCGAGCGCTGGGTATGAAAGCTATAACAACATAGCAATTATGATTGGCAGCTTTACGATTGCTTGGTATGCAGTATTCATTTTAACGGGCATTATATTCGCGGCTATAGTTGCGATGGAAGAAGCCGACTTACTGGGTATTAAAAGAGATCACATTTATGATGGGTTGCTTTATGCAGTGCCTTTATCAATCATAGGTGCTAGATTGTATTATGTATTGTTTGATCCAAAAGGTGGATACACATCAATTGGGGATGTATTTAACATTAGAGATGGTGGCCTTGCGATTCATGGGGCCGTTATTGTTACGATTGTATTTTTAATTGTATTTACCAAGGTTAAAAAAATTTCGATTTGGAAATTTCTAGATTTGTTAGCGCCAGGCTTTTTGATTGGACAAATCATAGGACGGTGGGGGAACTTCTTTAACCAAGAGGCTAATGGTATCGCAACCACTCGCACGTTCTTAAGACAAACGTTAAAACTTCCAAGATTCATTGTGGATAATATGTACTTTTATGATAGCAACGTTGGCGCGCTTAATTATTATCATCCGACCTTCCTTTATGAAGGTGTATGGAATTCAATAGGGCTTTTACTAATGCTCATTTTAAGAAGAACCAAAGGGTTAAAATCAGGTGACTTAATTGGCATCTATTTGATTTGGTATGGTTTTGGAAGAGCGGTCATTGAACAGTATTTAAGAACAGATCCTTTAATGTTAGGCAATACAGACATACGTATTAATGTATTAAACTCAATTGTGCTATTCGTTGGTGGTGGATTCGCTTATCTGATCGCTAAGCGTATGCTATTTAAATCTCTACCAGATTATGTGGATACACTGAATTTTGGTTTAAGAAAATGATAGACACAATACTATTCGATTTAGATGGCACAATCCTTGATTCCAACGCACTAATCTTAGATAACTTCAAGTATGTGTTTAAAGAAGCTTTACCAGATGTCAAACTTAAAGAAGAAGACTATTTAATGTTTATCGGACCTACGTTAAGACAAAGTATCAGTCAGTACACATCTAGTGAAGAAACATTAAATGCGATCATCGACATGTATCGAAAAAGAAATGTAGAAATGCATGATTTATATGTAAAACCTTATGATGGAGCGAAAATCCTTTTTCAAAAATTAAAAGAAAAAGGCATTAAAATTGGCATAGTATCTTCTAAAGTGCACGCTTTAATCAAGCGTGGACTAGCGATAAGCGAATTAACGGATTATGTCGATTATATTGTGGGAAGCGATGATGTTATGAATCACAAGCCACATCCAGAACCGATATTAAAAGCCATCGATTTTTTCCAAACCAAGCATGTCGTTTATGTGGGTGATCATCCCAATGATATCCTCGCAGCAAAAAATGCAAATATTCCTTCTATAGGTGTGTTATATTCGTGGGTTAAAGCAGAACTTATAAAAAGCAACCCAACTTATTTGGTAAAAAATTTATTAGAAATTGAAGAGGTGATTTTATGTATGATTTAGTAATCATTGGCGCAGGTCCTTCAGGATTAACGGCTGCGATATATGCAGCAAGAGCAAATTTAAACACAATCATGATTGAAAAAGGGGCACCCGGTGGACAAATTGTTAACACGAATGAAATTGAAAACTATACGGGGTATCAAAAACTATCCGGTGGCGATTTAGCCCTTAAGATGTTTGACCATGCCATGGCCCTTGGCGCAAACTATGTTTATGGTGATGTTTTAGAAGTTAAAAAGGATAAAGATATATTTGAAGTGATAACTTCTACGGAAACATTCGAGGCTAAAGCAGTCATTATTGCATCAGGCATGTTACCAAGAACACTTAATGTCCCAAATGAAGAACCATTAAAGTCTAATGGTATCAGCTGGTGTGCAATTTGTGATGGTCCTATCTATAAGGGCGAAAAAGTAGTCGTCGTCGGAGGCGGTAATAGTGCTGTTGAAGAGTCTATTTATTTAGCATCTTTGGTTGAACACTTGACCGTCATTCAGAACTTAGAGACTTTGACTGCTGATAAAAAAGCGGTGGACTTGTTGTTGAAACAAAAAAACGTGACCGTATTATATGAAACGCTGGTTAACCAATTTTTAGTAGGTGAAGACAACAAATTGTCAGGTGTTGAAGTAAAAGACAAAATGGGTAACTTAACCAAGATTGAAGCTAAAGGTGTGTTTGAATATATTGGCTGGAACCCTGTGACCTATATGGTTAAAGACATGGGTGTGACAGACAAATGGGGGTATATGCTCACAAACGAAAAAATGGAAACAAGTGTAGCTGGTTTATTTGCCTCTGGAGATGTCAGACAAAAACAAATTAGACAAGTGGTTACAGCAACCTCCGATGGGGCAATCGCTGTTCAGAATGTCTTAAAATACTTAGAAAATAGGGACTAACATGTCATTTGCAAGAACCGTAAAAGATGAAGTTGTTAAAATTCAAACGGATAAACAAGAACAACTGGCCGAACTTTCGGCTCTTTTGCATTTGAATACAGATTTACACTTAACGAATGAGGGTATGTATCTTGAATTTCATACGAACAACCCTTCCATAGCAAGAAGGTTTTACGTACTTGTAAAAAACATGTACGATGCTAAATTAGAAATCATATCTAAAAAAGAAGTCAAACTTAAAAAGAAAAGCGGCTATTTAGTGTTAGTCAAGTCACATGTTACTAAAATCATTGACGAGCATTCGATGGTCGAACAAAATACACTAGAATATGAGTTTTTGACTGAAACAGATGAGGCAAAAAGAGCTTATTTAAGAGGGGCATTTTTGGCTTGTGGGTCGGTTAATGATCCGATTAAACCAACCTATCATTTAGAACTCTATATGCACAGTAAAACCGATGCGGTTTTTACCCAGCGCTTGATGAATCATTTTGAATTGAATGCCAAAATCACTTCAAGAAGACAAGGATTGATCGTCTATTTAAAAGAAGCTGAAGCCATCAGTTCATTTTTAAACGTCATTGGCGCCATAGAGTCTGTTTTTAAGTTTGAGGACGTAAGAATTAAACGCGATTTTAATAATTCAATCAATCGACTGATCAATATTGAGATTGCCAATGAAAAAAAGACCATTACTGCCGCAAATGAACAACTTATGGACATTGAAGTCATTAAGCTAAATAAAGCCTATGCCACTTTAGAAGACAAGTTAAAAGAGACCATCAAGTTAAGAGAAGCTTATCCAGATGCTTCTTTATCCGAACTGATTCAAATATACAAAAAGCAAACCAATCAGAATCTTTCAAGATCAGGCATGAATCACAGACTCCTTAAGATTAAACAACTGGCTGATTCTATTAGGGAGGGTCAAAAATGAGTTTCGAAGTAGGCATTGATTTGGTTGAACTTATAGCCATCAAAGAAAAAATCAATGAAAGATTCATCCAAAGAATCCTTTCAGAAAGTGAAACAGTATTTTTCAATAACATCCATGATGAGCAAAGAAAGCTAACCTTTTTAGCTGGTAGATTTGCGGCTAAGGAAGCCTTATTTAAGGCGTTTAAGTTTGGTGATAAGACAGCGAACTATAAAGACTTTTCGATCATGAACGACGAGGTAGGCGCACCTTATTTAAAGCCTAATCGTTTCACTGAGAGGGCTTCTATCAAGTTATCGATCTCACACTCAATGCATTTTGCTACTGCAATCGTCATTGTAGAGAAAAAAGAATAATTACCATATTTTTTATTAGGCTTGTAACCAAGTGCTTATTTTTGTATAATAACATAGGAACAAGGAGACGTTTATTATGCCACGTGTAGAACAAAAATCAAAATCAAAAAGTACTAAAAAACAACCAGTGAATGCGAGAACACAAACGGATTATAAAATCTTAAAAGTGGCTGGAATTGCATTGCTTGTTATCGCAGTATTAGCAAGTGCTTATTTATTATTAGATAAGTTTGTATTTAACAAAGAAAATGAAACCGAAATCAAACGCTACGAAGACCTTACACATATTACATTAAGCGAATACAAATGGTTGTTGGGTGAAGATGAATCTAACCCGCTTACCAACATAGAACATGATGTTTATATTTTTGTATATAACAGGGACTATGAAGCCTGTGAGCTATGTGAGTCATTGGAAGATGAAGTGAAAGAAGCAGCAGCTAAAGCTAGTGAGAATGGCTATTCTTTCTTTGTATTAGATTATGTGAAGTACCCTGATATACAAACGTATGTATCGGGATTATTCTTACCAAACAGACCTGGACTTATTCATATCAGCGGAGATTCTTATGCAGATACTGATGCAATTTCAACCAGTGAAAATGGTATTTTATTCGTATTAAATTCAATAATTAAGTAAGAGGGCTATAGGCCCTTTTCCTATGAAAAAAGGTGGTAGAACATGGATCAATTATTAGTAAAAGAAATCAGTAACACATTAAGTGTAAGAGAAAACCAAGTTGAATCGGTTTTAAAGCTGCTTGATGAAGGCAACACAATTCCTTTCATTGCTCGTTATAGAAAAGAAGTTACGGGCGGACTAGATGAAGAACAAATCAATGAGATTCATAAGTCATGGGAGTATGGAGTTAACCTTTTAAAACGTAAAGACGACGTCATTCGTTTGATTGAAGAAAAAGGGATGATGACCGAAGAACTGAGAAACCAAATCTTGAATTCAACCAAATTGATTGAAGTGGAAGATTTATATCGACCTTATAAAGAAAAGAAGAAAACCAAGGCTACAGAAGCCGTTGCTAGAGGTCTAGAACCACTTGCTAAGCTCATTTTGACAATGCCAACCGATATTGATATCGAAAAAGAAGCAGAAGCCTTTATAACCGAAGAAGTGCCTACCGTGCATGATGCCCTAGAAGGCGCAAAACACATCATCGCTGAACAAATCAGCGACAATGCGAATTATCGAAAAGCCCTACGAATTGAAATAGAAGTAGACGGTTTGATTGTCACAAAAGCTAAGAAGAACGCAGAAACTTTAGACGAAAAGGGTACATACACGATGTATTATGATCATGTCGAAAAAGTTTCAAAAGCTGTCCCTCATCGCATTCTTGCAATGAACCGTGCTGAGGATGAAAAAATAATTACGATTTCTATTGACAGTAACACCGAAGCAATGTTAAAATATCTCGGTTCAAAAATTATCGTTAATCCGAACTCACCTGTGGCCTATTTAATTAAGGAGGCCATTGAGGACTCATTGAAACGATTAATCTACCCAAGTTTAGAACGTGAAATCCGTTCAGAGCTAACCGGTAAAGCGGAAGATCAAGCGATAGAAATATTCGCATTAAACTTAAAAAACTTACTATTACAAAGACCTATGAAAGATAAAGTTGTCTTGGGGATTGACCCAGCTTATCGTACAGGTTGTAAACTTTGTGTGGTAAATGAACAAGGGACCGTTTTACAAAAAGGCGTTATCTATCCTCATGAAAAATATAAGGGTGAGAAAGAAGCCGGTGACCGTTTAGGCCTCTCTGAGAAAATCATTAAACAATATATCGCAAAACATCAAGTTGATATTATTGCGATTGGTAATGGTACTGCATCCAGAGAAACTGAAGCTTTTGTATCTGAATTGTTGAAAAAGTACAACTTAGACACAAAATATGTCATTGTATCTGAAGCAGGTGCATCTGTATATTCTGCAAGTGAACTCGCCAGAGAAGAGTTCCCAGATTATTCTGTAGAAGAAAGAAGTGCAGCTTCTATTGCAAGAAGACTTCAAGACCCGCTATCGGAACTTGTTAAGATTGATCCGAAATCTATCGGAGTTGGTCAATACCAACATGACGTATCACAAAAGAAACTATCTGAATCCCTAGATTTTATTGTTAGTAACGCTGTTAACCAAGTAGGTGTTAATGTTAACACCGCTTCAAAAGCATTACTCACATATGTATCTGGATTGAATAAAACGGTATCTGAAAATATTGTCAAATATCGTGATGAAAACGGCGCGTTTAAAAATCGCAGCCAAATTAAAAAAGTCCCAAGATTAGGGGCTAAAGCGTTTGTACAATCGGTGGGGTTCTTACGCATTGTTGGTGGAAATGAAGCGCTGGATATGACACCTGTCCATCCAGAATCTTACGAACCAGCTAAACAAATCATGTCGATGTATGGGATTACACGCGAACAGTTAGGGCAACCCGAACTGAAGTTGATTGTAGATAAGATCAATCGTGTAGAACTACAAACAAAACTAGGCATTGATTCATACACCTTAGATGACATTCTCGATGCATTTATTGCCCCTCTAAGAGACCCAAGAGACCAGTTTGACGCTCCAGTGTTAAGAAATGATATACTTCATTTAGAAGATTTGAAACCTGGAATGATGTTAGAAGGTACTGTAAGAAACGTAGTTGATTTCGGTGCTTTCGTAGATTGTGGTTTAAAAGAAGATGGTTTAGTCCATATTTCAAAATTATCCAAAGGCTTTGTCAAACATCCAAAAGATGTGGTCGCCGTTGGAGATATCGTAAAAGTATGGGTACTAAGTGTAGATGAAAAACGTGGCAAAGTCTCTCTCTCCATGATTGAGCCTCGTTAATAAAAAATATATTATTATAAAAAAAGCACACACTCTCTCCAGTGCTTTTTTTATTTCGTAGGGTTCCTTTTTTTCATAATATCTTCGAAATAAGTTGACACTTATGGCAAAATAGGTTATCATATAATAGCGCATTTGGAGTAGTACTCAAGAGGCTGAAGAGGCGCCCCTGCTAAGGGTGTAGGTCGACTAAAATCGGCGCGAGGGTTCAAATCCCTCCTGCTCCGCCACTTGCGCTTTAATTTTTTTTTGGCCCGTTGGAGAAACGGTTAACTCACATGCCTTTCACGCATGCATTCACGGGTTCGAATCCCGTACGGGTCACCAACTTTAAAAGAGTAGTCATTCTCATAATTGAGGATGGCTTTTTTTGTCTTTGTAAGGCTGACAAGCCGATGAGATATCAAGCTAAAAATGTCGCATTATTAGTCGCTAATCTCGCTAAGGATCACGATATTTTCGGTACCTTTTTAGCCATTTAGGGTCTACACTCCTGTTTTCATAAAACTTATGTACAAGTAAGCAAGACTATAACATGCAAAAAGAAATCGATAAAGAGATTCAAAAGAGTGTTAAAAATAGCAACTTAC
>JAVESF010000030.1:0-5048 GCA_034006765.1 Acholeplasma sp.
GGGTAGATGTCCGATTGGATGGCAGGGATGTAGTAGGCGTTGTCCAGATGCAACATGCACCGTTCCAGAATGGCGTACGACAAATCTGAACAATAGCCGCAGTCAAACAGAAAACGGCTGCTGTACGTCGTGAGCAACCCTTCGTTTGTATAGCCTGCTTTGTAATACACCACAGCCGGATGTCTTTTACCCGTAAACACCATATCTTCCCTTCTGTCCAGCACCATACGCACAGGTCTGTTGCAAGCAGTAGCCAGCAGCGCACTCCAAACGGCACACCAGGTGCTTTGCGTTTCTTTTCCTCCAAAGCCGCCGCCAATCACATGCACCGTCACCTCTACTTTTGAGGCTTCTATGTTCAGTACTTTGGCAACGGCAAGTTGGTTGGCCGTGGGGTCTTGTGTACCCGAGGTAATACGCAGGCTGCCATCGGGCAGGGGAAGGGCCAGGGAGCCTTGTGTTTCCAGGTAAAAGTGTTCCTGTCCGCCAATTTCCAGCTTGCCTTCCACGGTATGGTCTGCCGAGGCAAAGCCGCTCCCGGTATCGCCTCGTTCCAAATGCAGGGGGTTGAAAAGAAAGTCTCGGCTTTCAAAAGCTTCCTCCGGATCCAGCACCGGCGGAAGTGTTTCTATCCGGATTTTCACCTTCTTCAGGGCTTTTTTGGCACAGGCTCTGTTGTCTGCAGCCACCAACAAAACAGCCTGTCCGGCATACTCCACCTTACCTGCGGCAAGAACGGGTTCGTCCTCGGCCACCGGTCCCATGGAGTTTACTCCCGGAATGTCTTTGGAAGACAGAATGGCATGTACACCCGGGCATTGCAGGGCTTCTGTTACATCTATTTCATGGATGATCCCGTGAGCTACGGGACTGGGGAAGACAAACCCGCAGAGCAGGTTGTGCGGCTTGTCCAGATCGTCCAGAAAGAGGGTCGTACCCCTTACGTGTGTTTCCAATCCTTTATCCGTCATGATTTCTTCCATGTGTTTCTATAAAACAACTTACCAGCAAATGGGAAGCTACTTTCATTCTGTAGCCGGCAGAGCCTCTTACGTCGCTTATGGTGGAAAAGAGTTGCGGCATGAGGGCCGAGGCTCCGGTGAACGTTTCTTCCGAAAAAGGCCTGCCGTTTAAAAAGTCTTCCAGTTCCCTGGAACTGACAGGGGTAGGGGCCATGCCTCCAAATCCGGTGGAGGCGTTGCGTACGGTTCCGTTTACCACATCAAAGCCCATGCAAAAGGTGAGGGTGGATATGTCCATGTCTTTTCTTCTGGACTGCTTATGGGCAAACAGTTTCCTGGTTTTTGACGGGGTGGGAACCCGGACAGCATAAATGATTTCTTCCGGTGCCAGCAGGTGGGTATGGTAGCCGGTATTAAATTCTTTACAGGCTACCGTGCGGCTGCCGCCGGAAGTTCTCAGTTCTAGTTGTGCATTGAGGGCCAGCAATAGCGGCATGATATCACCTACAGCAGAAGCTCCGGCCAGGCTGCCACCTATTGTGGCTCTGTTTCTGACCGGTAACGAGGCAAAAGAAAGCAGGTATTCTTCCGAGGCAGGGTACAGGGGAACGAGCACGTTTTTGAAAGTTTCCACAGAAGCTCCCGCACCCAGTGTTACCCATCCCTCTTCCCTCCGGATGTGTTTCAGTTCTTCCAGGTCCGACGTATCAATCAACGGCCGTTGTTCCGGTTCTTCCACGATGTTTTTGACACTGAAATCGCTGGCTCCGGATACGATGGGGTACCGGGGGTATTTGCGTTTGTATTCCAGCAGGGAGGATACCGTTTGTGGTTTTATATAAGGACCCATACTTCCTTCCCAAAAGAACTCTCCGGGAAGGGCAGGCGGTAATGTAATAGTTGGTTCTCTAAGGGACTCTGCCGTTGCATTCAGGTCTGTGAGGGCTTCTCGTATGCTCTCGTATCCCGTACACCGGCACAAGTTACCGGAAAGGATTTCTTGTATGCTTTTCGGCGTGAATTTTCTCCCGGTTTCGTACGCTACAAAAGAAGACATGGCAACCCCGGGAGTGCAGAACCCGCATTGTGTTCCTTTTCTGCGCAGCAGGGCCTCTTGTACGGGGTGCAATTTCCCGTTTTTTGCAATGCCTTCAATAGTTATCAGGTGCTTGCCGTCCAGCATGCCCAGCAACATCAGGCACGCGTTTACCGCATACAATATGGTGTTGCCTGCTGTATCTTTTTGCGCCAGAGCCACCATGCAGGAACCGCAGTCTCCCGTACCGCAACCTTCCTTTGTTCCTGTCATTTTTCTGAAGTCTCTCAGGTATTTCAATACAGTAATCTGGGGATCCGGTGTGCCGTATTCCGAGAAATCCAAGGCTACAGGATCACCATTCAAAAGAAATTGAATTTTTGATCTCATTTCTGTGCCATAATTAGTTGGATATAAAGTTAAAAATTTTATTGTACCAATGACGACGGATTCAAATAATTTTCGACATTTGTGAATTCATTAAATCTATAAATTATGAAACGTCTACCCTCATTGCTTGTACTGTTTTTAATTGTGCTTACGCACCTTGTTTCGTGTACAAAAAATCCCCAAACTCCGGGATCGCAAACAACCATTACAGTAGCATCCGGTACTTCTTCTTATGACTATGTGTTCAGCCCCGAAGCTGACTGGACTACCACAGCTTCCGCCAGCTGGCTGTCTGTTTCTCCTGCTTCCGGCAGTGCCGGTGAAAACATCACCTTACAGGTATCTGTTGGAGAGAATACGAGTTATGATGCCAGAACCGGCAATATAACCATTACGGCAGGCGATAAGAAATATAAACTTACCGTTAAACAGGATGCCAAGAAAGGCTTTCAGCTTACCGGTACTACGTTTTCCATTGGTAAAGACGGGGGTAATGTTACTATACCCGTTAAAGCCAATGTAACTTACACCTGTACTGTTTCGGCGGGTGCTACATCCTGGTTGTCGGTTAGCCGGACAAGAGCCTTGTCAAATTATACGATTATTTTACAGGCAGCAAAGAACGAAACGTACGATGCAAGAACGGGGACCGTTACTATTGCTTATGAAGGCCAATCTGCTACCGTCACAATTACTCAAAGTCAGAAAGATGAATTGATCATGAGTCAGAAAGAGTTTGAGATAGACAGTGAAGGCGGAGAGTTGAAAGTACCTGTTTCTACCAATACTGAATATACGTGTAGCGTGATGGAAGGGGCAAAGGATTGGATTTCCATTACCAATCCCCGCACAAAAGGGCTGGAAGATTACAATATTGTATTGCAAATTGCTGAAAACGAGGGCAACGAAGGTAGAGTGGGTCAGATCAAAGTTACAGGTGCCGGTAAAGAGAGTTTTATTACCATCACTCAACTAACCTGGGACCTGGCAGCCGTTCAAAGATCTGCACTGATGGCGTTGTACAACGCATTGAATGGGAATCAGTGGGTTAACAAAGAGAACTGGGGCTCTGATAAACCGCTTGGCCAGTGGTATGGGGTAACGACGGATGGAAATGAGGATGTTATCCGACTGGAGCTGCATGAAAACAACCTTTCCGGCACATTACCTGCTGAAATCGGGGATTTGGTGAAACTTACCTATCTTTTTCTGGGATACAACTACGGCATAAGCGGGAGTATTCCCGCTGAAATAGGAAATCTGAAGGAATTAGAAATTCTAAATCTGTATGGAAATGAACTGAGCGGAGAAATTCCGGAAGAGTTGTATTCCCTTCCTGAACTATATCATCTGGATCTGGGAGTAAACAAGCTTTCCGGTGAATTGTCACCCAAAATTGCCGGTTTAAGTAAGCTACTTGATCTACGGCTGGGTATCAATAAATTTTCAGGACCCTTGCCAAAAGAACTGGGACAGATGAGTCTTATCCAGGTAGATCTCAACAACAATTCATTCTCGGGCTCACTGCCCGATGAACTGGGAACGTTGAACAATCTTACAACATTCAACCTGGCTACCAACAATTTCTCGGGTATTATACCCATTTCTATTCTTAACAATCCCAATATCTGGGATAAATTCTGGGGTACAATTATAGCTTATAATAATTTTGATCTTTCCACCCTTACCTATTTCCCGGCACCTGACTTCACGTTCAATGACGTGGAAGGCAACAACATTAATCTTGGCCAGGAATACAGCTCAAATGAATACACCATACTCTATTACTGGACTACCTGGTGTCCCTATGCCACAGCGTTTCATCCTACAGTAATTTCACTCTACAATCAGTATAAATCCAAAGGTCTTGATGTTATCGGCTATTCAAGTTCTGATCAACTTTATGATCAGATGGGCATGACAGACCAGAAACTTAAGGAGGCAGCTGATCAATTGGGTATGCCATGGAGAACCATATACGTGACTCCAGAGTACCATGACGCCTATTATTCCATGATGAGTCGGGGAGGTTCACCGACAATCCATGTAGTGGATCAACAAGGGAATATGGTTTTCTCTACTTATGCTTTCTCTCAGGACCGCAATGATCTGGAAGCTTTTATTGCAGATAAACTGGGCGAAGGTTCAGGAAGTGCAGGTTATTATGCTTCCACGGATTATTCGGCAGACGGAACAATCAGGACATACCAGACGCATACGGCAGGAGAAGGCATAAAACTTATATTTACCGGCGATGCATTTACAGATAAGGACCATGCCGATGGTTCTTTTGATACAAGAATGAGTCAGGCGGTAGAAGCGTTCTTTAGTGAAGAACCCTATACCTCTCTGCGGAATCGTTTTGATGTGTATTCCGTGGCTGCTGTATCAAAGAACCACGAGATTACGGATGATTCAGAAACGGCATTTAGCACCTATTTTGGTGCCGGAACAAAAGTGGGCGGAGATGATGCGGCAGTATTCACTTATGCACAGAAAGTTCCCGGCGTTGACCTGACAAAAACCCTGGTTAGCGTTGTGGTCAACTCCCCCAATTATTCGGGTACATGCTATATGTATTCAGATAATGCGGCCATTGGTTATTCGACAATCTCGGGGTATTCAGAGACGGAATTTGCCAAGCTGATCAGGCATGAAAG
>JAVESF010000031.1:0-4767 GCA_034006765.1 Acholeplasma sp.
TTGTATTAACAGAATCGTAAAGTTAAAAAAAGATGCCTTAAAGACATAAATCTTTGTATATTTATACATGAATTATTAATCGTTACGTTATGTCAAAATTTTTTAAAGAATTTAAAGACTTTGCTCTGAGAGGCAATGTAATGGACATGGCCGTGGGTATTATCATTGGGGCTGCTTTTGGGAAAATAGTGTCTTCTCTTGTTTCCGATTTGCTTATGCCCCTTGTAGGCGCTTTGGTGGGTGGTGTGAATTTTACCGATTGGAAATGGACCATTGTGGGGGAACGTGCCAGCCTGCTGGATCAAAGTATTATAATGCCGGCTGTTACGTTGAATTACGGTAACTTTATCCAGGTGTTGCTCGATTTTGTAATCATAGCTTTTTGTATATTCCTTTTGATTAAAGGGCTGAACAAATTGACCTCAAGAAAAAAGGAAGAAGAGGTGTCTGCTCCGGCACCCGATCCGGAACCTACCAAGGAAGAGGTGCTTCTTACAGAAATACGCGATTTGCTAAAAAAATAATAACGTAGCGATTGCTCAACTACAAACCGCTTTTCATACGGAAGTAAACCAGCCGGCTACCTGACTTGCATACGTGCGGGATACAGGAATATCCGGGATTTTATCTGTGCCCAGGTCTAAGACAATGCCGGTAGGAGTTCTTTTGGCAATTTTTACCTGGTCCAGGTTAACCATAAAAGAACGGTGACAGCGTACGATATTGGTTCCGGAAAAACGTTCTTCCATTTCTTTGAGCGTATTGCGTATCAGGTATTTGCTTACGCCGGTTTTAGACAGGTACCACACAGAAACGTAGTTATCTGCCGATTCCATATACAGCAGGGAGTCTTTTTTTACAGAGAGTTGCAATTGTCCTTTCTCATCGTAAAAGGCAAAAGTCCCGGCAGAGCCGGAAACGTCTTCACCCTGATTTCGTTCTTCTTCCAAAGCAGTCACCTGCTTTGACTTTTCTCTCCAGGAAAGGTACAACATGGAGATGACGTAGGGCAGCAACAGAATAAGGCTGGTGTTGATGACAGATGAACGGTATACTTCTACAAAGTCCCTTGTTTCATCCAGTGTATAGGAGTACAGTGTATAAAACAAAGACATAAAGAAAATCTCTGCCGCAACCCAAATGATGTACTCCCAATAGGTAAGCGTTCTTTTTTTTGTATAATAAAACAATACAATCCGGCTGATGACTACTACCAGTACTCCGGTAAGAATGATTAGGCTGGAATACAAGAAGTATTCAAATTTTGTTATTGGGTACCATTGCGGAGATTCAAACGGCTTGTAGATATTAATGAACAGCAGGGCAAACACAGCCGTAAATACCACCAACAGTATCAGGTTGGATTTTTTATAAATGTACGTAGGTATTTTTTTTCTCATAAAACCCATAATGTACAAAGTTAAAATTTTACCACAAATAGCCGCTTTCTATCCCGTTTATGTTGATTTTATCCCACGGTAAAAAGCGTTATCCCTTTTATTTGAAAAAAAGGAGCCAATTCTCTTGTTTTGAATCGATGAAAAGGACAAAAGAATTGTGTGATGGATTTTCTTACGAAAAGCCATTTGTTGTTCCGGACAGGCCGGTAGAGGTTGTTCCGTTTGGCTTTCAAAGCATAATGGGACAGCAGGAAGTCGCACGTGTACGAGATCATATGAAAACAGCCCCGTTTTACCCGGCAGCAGACAGTACGGTTTCTGAAAACAGAGAATTTCCTTATGTGGTATTTGTTCCGGCCGGGAAAGAAAAGTGTGACCGGGCCATTATTTTGCTACACGGGCTGAATGAAAGAAATTGGAACAAATACCTGGTATGGGCAGAAGATCTGGTCATGACGTGTGGAGTTCCGGTGTTGTTATTCCCCATGGCATTTCATATGAACAGGACTCCAACTTCGTGGTTTACACCACGATGGCTTAAACCCTGGTTGAACAGGCGCAAACAAGAAATCATGGGATTGTGCAATGCTTCTTTCTTTAATGTAGCCCTTAGTTCCAGGTTATCTGTGGACCCCTTGCGTTTTTACAGCTCCGGTCTGGAATCTGCCTACAACCTGTACCAATTGATGGGTGATATGAAGCACGGCCGACATCCGCTTTTTGCAGAAGGTGTTAAGGTGGATTTTTTTGCTTATTCCATTGGAGCACTACTTGCCCAGGTGGTGTTGATGGCCGATCCTTGCGGGTATGCGGCAGACTCGGCTTTGTTCACTTTCTGTGGCGGTTCTGTCTTTGAAAGAATGAATGGGAATTCACGGGATATCATTGATCAGGAAGCGTATGAAAAAATCAGGGACTACTACCTGGGAAACTTTTCCCAACCTTCCCAAATGTTTGCTGCGCAGGACCAACAGACGGGGCTTCAATTCACGCAGGCCTTTTGCAAGATGGTCCCTTCCATAGATGTAGGCTGTGAACGGCGTCCGTTTTTTACAGCTGCCAAGGACAGGATTCGGATGGTTTCGTTGCGGCAGGATACAGTCATTCCAACGGTGGGAGTGCAAGAAGCTGTCGGGTGCGATCTGGCCGGTATCATGACGGAAGAACTTGATTTTCCGTATGCATATTCACACCAGACTCCGTTTCCCGAAAATGGAAAAGTAAGTGACGAGGAGCTTGAGCTTGCGTTTCGCAGTGTTTTTGACAGGGCGGCTGCTTTTCTTACAACTTGATAGCAAATTTCTTCAGCCGGTTATCCAGCATGTCGGCGGGAATAATCTGCTTGATGGTGTCTGCTACGGCATTCAACAGCTTTTCTCTGTAAAAATCTTTGTATATAACGAGTGAGATTTCGCGCACCGGAGGTGGAGAAACTACCGGACGTATATGATTGCATTGTTTTTTGCTAAGCATGGGGATGTGTAGCTGAGGTATGAGTGTATAGCCGCCATTCGTATCTATGATACGTACCAGGTTATCAATGCTGCCTGCCTCGTACACTTGTTTTTCTGCATGGGAATCCGGAGAACAAAAGTTGAATACCTGGTCCCGCAGGCAATGTCCTTCCTGTAGTACCCACAAATGACGGAGAGGGAGTTCCGTTGCTACCAACCCGGCTTTTGTATAATTGGGGTCTGAAGGAGCAACGTAAGCCAAAAATTTTTCATAGTAGAGTGGAATTTCCAACAGGTCCGGTTCCTGCAGTGGCGTAGCCAGAACTGCCATATCTATGGTGGCTTCTTTCAGCTCCCGGATAATCTCATCGGTGCGCATTTCCAGGATGCTGATTTTACTTTTTGGGTAATCCCTTGCAAAGAATTCGATAAACTGCGGTACGATATAAGGAGCTACAGTAGGAATAATGGCCAGGCTAAACCGGGTCTCCAGGCTCTCTTTGCCTTGCTGTACCAGTTCCCGCAGTTCCCTGGATTGTTGCAATACAATACGTGCCTGGCGGATAATTTCTGCTCCCAGTCGGGTGGGCTCTACCGGTTGTTTGGTACGATCAAAAATCTTAACGTCCAGTTCTTCTTCCAGGCGGGCAATCATGGCGCTCAGGGTAGGCTGGGAAACTCCGCATTCTTCTGCGGCTTTAACAAAATGCCTGTGGCGGTCGAGCGCTATGATGTATTGAAGTTGTTGCAAAGTCATAAAGCATGGTGTTAAGCAGTTGTGCAAAGATATAGAAATTTTCTATAAACCCATAGAAATAATCTGTTTGACTGATAGAGGGTATCGCCGTATCTTTGTTTTGAAAACAAGAACGATTTATTAAAAACATAAAAAAGAGAAATTATGGAAAACACAAGTAACGTAACAAACGTTTATCCCATGCCCAGAATTGGGGATTCTGCTCCGGAATTTAAAGCCGTAACTACGCAGGGAGATATTAATTTCCCATCGGACTACAAAGGAAAATGGGTTATCCTTTTTAGCCACCCGGCAGACTTTACACCTGTATGTACGTCTGAATTTATGACTTTTGCTTCTATGGAGGAAGAGTTTAAAGAATTGAATACAGAACTTGTAGGACTTTCCGTTGACGGTCTGTACAGCCATATTGCCTGGCTTAGGACTATTAAGGAAAAGATTGAATACAAGGGTATGAAGAATGTAGAAGTAAAATTTCCGCTTATTGAAGACATCTCTATGGAGGTAGCCAACAAGTACGGAATGCTTCAACCGGGAGAAAGCAACACCAAAGCTGTGCGTGCTGTCTTCTTTATAGATCCGAAAGGTATTATCAGAACTATTATCTATTATCCTTTGTCCTTGGGCCGTAATTTTGATGAAATCAAACGGGTTTTGATCGGAT
The DNA here is from genome assembly GCA_034006765.1 of Acholeplasma sp. Classification (GTDB taxonomy): domain Bacteria; phylum Bacillota_I; class Bacilli_A; order Acholeplasmatales; family UBA5453; genus Paracholeplasma. The sequence continues at coordinate 4,276 of JAVESF010000031.1, forward strand.
TGCAGACGGCTGATGAGTTTAATGTGGCTCTGCCGGCTGATTGGCGTCCCGGTGATGACGTTATTGTACCTACTGCGGGGTCATGTAACCAGGCCAAAGACCGGGTTGATATTCCCCAAGAAGGTGTTACATGCTACGACTGGTTCTTCTGCACAAAAAAATTAGAGAAGGAGAAAGTTGAGAAAGCGTTGTGGAGGAAAAAGTAATTAATAAAGTGCGCATGATTTTTTATGCGCACTTTTTTTTTAGTATTTTTGAAAAAATCACCAAACTATGGAAGAAGATCACTTGATTTGTTATTGCAACGAAGTTCACAAGAGCACAATAGTACAAGCTATCAAAGAGAAAAACCTGAAAACAGTAGAAGAAGTCGGCGAAGAAACAGGAGCCGGACAAGTTTGCGGTCAGTGCCAGAAAGACATCCAAAAGTTGTTGGATGAAATAATCGGGACCTAGAAAGGGATCTGCAAAACCGGTTATATCTTAAAAAAT
>JAVESF010000032.1:0-4749 GCA_034006765.1 Acholeplasma sp.
ACTCTGCCAACCTGCACGCTATTGGAGCAGAAGTTCCCGGAGCCAACACGTCTCTTACCCAATGGAACAGTGCTGACGATGTATGGACCATTAATGTATGGTGGGACTCCTCTCAGGACTAAGCTAACCTGTGCTAAGCTAAACTAACTGCTTAGATAAAACCAAAGACCGGCTGAAACTCTATTTTCAGCCGGTCTTTTTCTTTTCCGCCAGGACTCTCGCTGTTTTACTGACTTGTCCCCTTCAAATTTAGTGCGGTCATAAAAACATTGGCTCCCGAAAAGGGAGGGGACCCGCCGCAAGGTAGGGAGGATTTTCCGGGCCGATACAGATCGTCGCTTCACGGAAAACACAGAAAAACCCTCTTTTAGTTGAAGGGTAGTGAGTACCCCCAAGTCACCAACCGCTACAACTCACTATATACCTGCACGTTAGCGCACTGTCTTCAAAACCGCTACTCACTACCTTTAACAGAAAACCCGGAAAACAGCCACTTTTGCCTAAGGGTAGTGAGTGCCCCCAAGCCACCAACCGCCGCAACCCGTTAAACACCTGCGCGTTAGCGCACCTTCTTCAAAATAGTTACTCACTACCTTTCAGAAAGATCGGCGGAACTGCAACGGAATGCGCGGGCGGTCGTTGAGGCAAAAAAGGCAGCTATAATAAAGTCTGAACTAACGATCAAAAAAAAATAATGCAAAAATTATATCCACCGCACTAAAAGGGACAAGTCAGGAAAAAACCGCTTAATTATGCATTAAGCGGTTGTCTGAAAAAGAACTACAAAGGCAAAGACAGACGAACGAACCAAGCTTGGTCTAGGACGGTCCTGGGTAGGGTTGGGTAACCTATACAAACTCAGCGATAGCAGAGTTTGTATAGGTTGGGAGAAAAAGGAAAGAAAAGAAAAAAAAGACGAAAGGGAAGAAAAAAAGACGAAAAATCAAAAAATAAAAGGAATAAAAGAACTACAAAAGCAACGAAAAAGACAGACGCCAGACTTGGTCCAGGCCCGTCCTGGACCTGTGGAAAAAAGCGGCGGTCTAGGCCCGTCCTAGACCTAGGACGGGCCTGGACTATGGGTCGGTGGGGGTGTCTGATGCGTGCTCAAAAATTGAGTTAAACCAGACATCCTGGCCATTCCATATACCTTGGTAGGAAAGAATCATTTCTTTTTCGTTTACCTGCAACCTCCTCTCTCTTCCGTCTTTAATTAGGACACTGTCATTCTTGATAGACCACAACTCTGTGCTTGTAGAAAGATTAGAAGAAAAGGTTATCACCCCATTCTTATGATAATAAAAAACCCAACTTCTTTCTTCTTCGTCTAGCTCAAACCAAGCAAGCTCCTCATCCTTCATGTTAGAAAAACTCAACTTTTTATACCTCCAAGGATAATAAGAAACCAAGCCAAAAACAGAACTAGTCCAATTTCCAACATTAAGAGTGATTTCTTTTCCCACTTCTTTTTTAATATTGACTGCCTTAAAAATGAAAGTGGTGTCTTTGAACAACCTGTCTAAGATTGTGTGGCTTTCTCCGGAGCGCTTTACACCATTCACATAGACACTCTTAGCGTTGGTCGTAGTCCAAGACAAAACAATGTCTTTCTCGCCATAAGGAATTTCTTCCTCTGGGAAAAAAACTTCCAGAGTGGGATCTTTCTCCTCTTCCACCGGTGGAGGAGGCGGTGGAAGTGGCGGTTTGCAACAGCTCTGAACAATCAGAGCTCCCAATATCAATGCCAATCCAAGCATCAAAATTAGGAAATTTTTCTGCTTCCTCATTTTATTATGTTTTAATTATTTGCTTATATTATAGCACAAAAAACGATAAAAATCAATCGTTATCGCAAGTTACTTTAAATGTTGTTGTTTCAGTTAAGGCATATTCTCCATTTGGCCCCACTACTCCTTCTCCTGTTGCGGGGACTGGGACATTGATAGAAGGAGAAACCCCTATCCCACAATCTCCTTCTATTCCCCCCGAGAAGGTGGTGCATTTACAGCTTGTTGCATTTTCCGAACGCCAATATATCCTAACATTTGCTTCATTGTTTTCAGTGGAAGCTACTGTCATGCTTTCTGTGTATTCCTTATCTTCTTTTGGATCCCATCCATAAACCGTAACTCCAACCGGCGGAATGATTCTCTTTAAAAGAACTTTTGGATTTTCAATGAGATCACCGCTAAAACCTGGAGTCAGTTCATATCCCGGGCAAACAAATCCATGTTCTTGAAAAGGGCACTCGAAAACTTCATATTGACCTTCATATGAATTCTTTATTGTACATGTGTTAGGATAATAATCCCCCCCCAAACAAGTCGTGGGGGTTGCCACTGCTATCATTTCTCCCAGAGTTGAAAGAGATCCCGTTTGAGGATTTATAATTTCATAATCATAATTTATAGGATAAGATTCACTGTCTCCGTCCCACATTAAGATTGGTGCTTCTGTCATTTCTTGTAGTAAAACAAGAGAAACAGTTCCCGTCTTCTCATCGGGGTTACGATTAGTTATCTTAAAACCTTTTTTAGGAGTAACATGTATTCCAATCCCAGATCCGCCACCACCAGATACATTATATGTTTCTATTTCAATAGGAACATTATCAGCAATAATACTCTTCAGTTGTGAAACCTTTCCCTGATAAAGTGTATTGAAGCAAAGATTGGAATCAACACAGTGATTGATGAGATTCGCCCCCATCGCCGTCTTTGCCCCAAAAACCATCAAAATGGAAAAGAGAAAAATGCTTAAAGTTGTTTTATAGATTGTTTTCATTATTATTTTCTTGATTATTGTTTAATTCTTCTTTCTTGTCTTTTGGTTTGACAAAAAAGACAATAATTCCTACGACGATAAGAATTACTATTAAAGATAAAGCAACAATATCGGTTGCTTGATTGGTTGATTTTTTATCTGAAACAAAAAGTATTTCATCTTCGGCTAAAATGTTACCATCACTATCTTCAATTTTAACAAAAACTTGCGGGTCTTTACATTTTATACTTGCTACTCCTGACAATGTTTCGCTCCCTATTTCTGGTGAAGTTTTGACAATTTCTGGCAAACACTCTTGTCCTTTTTTATCGGTGATTAATGCTTTCAAAACAACTTCTTCTTTGTTTAATGATGAAAACCAGAGCATCGTCAAATTGATTGTTTCATTTACACCATATGACGCCTTGTCCAGAAACAAATTGCTTATACGAGCCGTTTTGCCTTCAGAAGCAAGAGCATATTGAGTAATTATGCTATTGGAATAACCGCCATCAGTTTTTAGGAATAATTTAATTGTTTGAAGGTTAGTAGTAGTGGGAGTAGGTAGTGTCCAGGAAACCATTTTTTCTTCTTCTGGAGATAGGATAATTTCTTCAAAATAATTTAGTTCTTCTTTTTTCTCTCCGTAAAAACTATTTTCATATATTTCATAGGTAGGCAAAACCGTAACTTCTTTCTGGCTTAAGTTTTTTATTTCACAAGACAGGCCAATTGGCTCATTGCTTCTCATTGAGAAATCAACCCCTAGTTTTTCATTCCCTTTTGATAATTCATAAAAATAGCAAGAATCAGTATTTATTTGAACTAAGTCTTCTGCCGAAGAAAGACTTATTGGCAAGCGATCAGAAATTCCTAAAATTGAATTATGTTTATTTCCAATTATTACCCTTAAATCATATTCTCCTTCTGGTAAGTTAGGAGCAGTATATGTTGCTTCCTTTTTTATTTCTGAATCTTTCTCAACTGTAATTATTTCAGGGTAGGAAGTTTCGTCCAACTTGTTATATTCATCTCTAGGATAAATTGCTAATCCGTACAGAAAGTCATTACAAGCACGTGCAACAGAAATTGTTTTTACCGGGGTAATACCCATGGCCGTTAGGTTATTGTCTTTAAAGATATTGTAAATAGAGATAATCCCCAAAACAACTTTGAGATTGGTGCGTTTCAATATGAGATTGGGCACTTTGAGAAAGATTCTGGTTTTTCCGATCCTGTTTTTAAGATTTTGTGCTCACGAGAAACCGTGTCGTTCTTGTTGTGAAGAGCTGCGCCACAGCCGGAACAAGGGGATGCCTCGGCTTTCAAAACCGGTTGCCTGCAACCGGAAGCATCCCCGGTTCCGGGGTGAGGCAGCAGGGTTCCGGAGTGATGCAGCAGGGTGGCACTTGAGTGCGACGCACTAATTTCTTTGCGCCAAGCGGACGGTCTGTATCGGCTAAGGAAAACATTGGCTCCCGAAAAGGGAGGGGACCCGCCGCAAGGTGGGGAGGATTTTCCGGGCCGATACAGCCGGCAGCTTCGCAGAAAACACGGAAACCGGCGGAACTGTAACTGTAACAGAATACGCAAGCGGACGTTGAGGCGAAAAAGGCCGCTATTGTAAAGGCGGAACTAACAATCAAAACTAAAAGGGACAAGTCCCGAACAGTTGCTGCTTTTTTTACTTCAGGATGGATCCGGCCACAATATTGGCCACCCGGGTGCGCATGCTTATGGCTGCTCCGTCATCGTACGGGTGTACGCGGTTTGCCAACAGAATAATGGCCGTATCTGTTTCCGGGTCGAGAACCATACTGGTTCCCGTATAGCCGGTATGTCCATAGACTGTCTGTGGATTAAACAAATCGCCGTTCCAGGAGCCTGCACGGCCCCAGCCCAAAGTCCTGCCAAAGGCCATGACATCCTCCGGTACCCGTTCCATAGCCCGTACAGTTAACGGGCCGAGTATCCGGCGTCCGCCAA
>JAVESF010000033.1:0-4669 GCA_034006765.1 Acholeplasma sp.
TTACGGCTTCTTCTGCATCGTATTCTGATTCAACCAGGTTGGGAGAGATGTAAACGTTCCAGTGAGAGAAACTTTTTTTGATTGCTTCCAACCATTCGGAGATTCCGGCTTCACCGGTATTAATTTCCTGTCCACCACCTACCAGGCAAACAATTACAGCCCAGTCTTCATGACGGTTAAGACATGATATAAGAAACTCGGGTTCAGAGTAATCAAAATTATGTTGGTTCTTTTTCGACTTCATGAACTTAACAGTCTGCTCTTTATTCCATGCCCTTTGAGCTTCATCAAAAATAGCAACATGATCGTATGGAGGTTTTTGATCAATCAGGTAGGCATCTCTGTAATGGTGTATATTTTGAATAAATGTTTTAACACTGGATCTTATTTGTCCTTTTGGAATTTTTTTATCGGAATCTGCTTGGCTCTTTACTCTATCTCTAGTTAATGCTTCTTGTAACACAGCCACAAGTGGCCCGTTCCCCGATAAATAAACACTCATTGTTTTGCCGGTTTCATCTTGTCGAGTTGTAGCGATTTTTAATCCAACTAATGTTTTTCCCGCCCCGGGAACTCCTGTAACAAAACAAATGATTTTTGAGTGCTCGGATTTGGCTTTTTCTATGATTTCAGAAATGACCGAGGTAGTCCTTGTTAAGTTAATGGCTCCGGCATCACATCTTGTAATATTGTCTACAGAATGGTTTTGGTATAATGCTATTGCTGCTTCAACGATTGTTGGAGTAGGAGAGTAACTACCATAAGCAAACTCTTTTGAATTAATTTCCTTTTCATCAAAAAAGAAAGTTAAAGCATTATTAATAACCTCAGTAAGACTAAATTTGTTGACTTTTAAAGGTTCTATCAGGTTGTCATTATGGGAAGTAGTAATTAGATTGATATATGAACGAGAAGCTTCCGTAGCCAGCAAAATAGGTACAATCAAGGCATGGTGACTAGGTTCATGAAAATATTTAAGGTCCAATGCGTAATCATATACCTGTTCTATGTCTGCTCTTAGATAATTCTTTTCTCCGACTTTGAATTCAATTAAAAAAACAACTCCTTTAATCAATAAAAGGACGTCCACTCGTTTACCCATACGGGGAATCGAAAACTCAAAAAAGATAGTCCCTTCATAAGGAACGAGAGCTTTTTTTAAGAACACAATTTCATACTCCCAGGCACGGTTTTGTTGAAATGACGTATCAAAAGTGTTGTCAAGTGAAATCTCTCCAATAATATCATTTGTGCTCTTTGAAAGAAAAGAGGATATGCTGTCTTTGTAATAAAAATTACGCATGAATTAATACTATTTATGATCAGATATTATTTTGACATTTTTGCATAATTACATCAAAACTACGTCAAAACATGACGTTATGAACGAGGATGGTTCGTGTTGAAGGAAGTATAACAAAGATAATATATTAATTATAGCGGTCAGCAAAATCAACTTTAGCGCATGCTAGATTCAATCTAGATTGTCCAAAATGCGCCAAAATGCATGCAGTTGCACTGCACTGCACTGCAATGAAAAAAAAGGGAGCTGACACCAAAAGGAAAAGGGGAACCTCGCACCCGAGGAGGGAGGGGCCCGGTTGCGGAGCGGGAGCGAAGCGACAGCGCAGCAACTGGGAGGCGTTCCCCGTTCTTTTGGTGCAGCGACCTACAGAAATGCGGGGCTACAACGCATTCATTTGCGAGATTGCGATGCACTCACGTGCCAAATTGCATTGATAATGGTATAAATTATTTTCAGACTCAGTAACGTTTGCGGTAGTATATTGTTTTCTTTGTAAATGAAAATGTTAGCAACAGTTATTTATTAATCAGCGCTTTAATCTCTTCAAATACCTGCTCTGTTTTTGCTTTGTCTTTATAGTTGATGATAATCTTGTCAGAATTACTTTTCGATATTATCAAGAATGGGGTGTTGTCAGAATGGATAAGTAATCGAGTTTTACCAAATGTATCCAGGTTGAAGAATCCCTTATTGACGGCTCCGGAGCTAAATCCATTGGTCCGCATTTTAACAGTTGGAATGGTATCCGACAGTTCGATGGTATCAATTTCAGAAACATGCATGGTAAATCCGTACATCCCTGTGAATGTAATATGGTCATTGGTGATCTTTGCTTTTGATGGCATATATCCATACGTTATTAGTCCAATTACTAAAACGATTACAAATCCAAGGATAAAATAAATGCGTTTTGTTTTTTTGGTATTCTTCTTATTGTGGTCAAATTTCTGTGCATATATCAGCATAATAACCACGCCAATTACAGTGGCAATCAGTATCATTGAATTAGCAATTGCGGTATAGCCAATCCATTTGAACACATAATATCCGGCTATAATTGACAATCCAATAATGATAAAACTGTTACGCATGAATGTTGATAGCCCGTCAATATCAACATTTTTCTTTTTGTCTTTTGGCATCGTGTTGTATCCGGCTATCAGATTAGGTGAAGATTTAACTAAAAATCCCATGCCAATCATAAGAAATCCTGTGATTATATGAATTACACCCATGCTCTGTCAGTTTTGTTTTAAAGTTCTGACTAATATAAAAAGAATAACTTTACTTTACGATGATTTTGATTATGTCAGGTAAATGACGGGTAAAAGCAGTTCGATTATACCATAAAAATTAAGATTTTTGTAAAAAAAGAGATTATGACTATAGGGCAATTTATAAGAGAAACAAGACTGAAAAAAGGCATGACGCAAGAAGAACTTGCTGCAAAAACCGATATCAGTGTTAGAACAATCCAACGAATTGAGAACGGAGATGTTGATCCAAGGTCAGAAGAATTTCTAAAATACGGCAAGGACGAACCCACAACTGAACCATCTCGAAAAAACAATAATTGGTTAGCTTTATTACATGTAAGCGGTTTATTTATTCTTCTGGTACCTCCAATAATAATCTGGATGTGGCAAAAAGATGGGATTCCAAATATCAGAGAACATGCAATTGATGTTGTTAATTTTCAATTAAGTATGTTAATATATCTGATTCCTTCCAGCATATTGGCAATGGTGTTATTAGGACTTCCAATCGTCATTTTTTTAGGTGTTTTCAGTACAACAATCATTATAATAAACACTATTAAAGTGATAAACCATCAACCCTACAAGTATCCAATTACAATAAAGATTTTAAAACCGTAAAAGGGAGCTGACACCAAAAGGAAAAGGGGAACCTCGCACCCGAGGAGGGAGGGGCCCGGTTGCGGAGCTGGAGCGAAGCGACAGCGCAGCAACCGGGAGGCGTTCCCCGTTCTTTTGGTGCAACGACCTGACTTGCAGAGCGCAGCGACCTGGCAGGTGCATGCGCAAAGAACGCACAACCGAACCAAGTGCACATCCAAGTGCACAACCAGCTGCAGGAAGGGTATCAGGAAGAATCTACATTCAATGTAACGCGCCAACATTTTATGAAGAAATCGCAACTATCAGATTAAAAGATAGATATAGCAATGGCAAAAAAACTTGGCGCGCTACATTAAATGTAGAATGCCCAAAATGCGCCAAATTGCATGCAACTGTCCTGCAAAAAAAGAGAAGGGAGTCAGCGACCTGTAACGGATGCAGCGATTTAACGGGAAATCATTGACCTGCGCATGCGTCACATCCGGAACAAGGGGATGCCTCGGCTTTCAAAACCGGTTGCTTGCAACCGGAAGCATCCCCGGTTCCGGGGTGAGGCAACAGCAACCATATGGCACAATTAATAATATATGGCTATGGAGGGTGGTAAGTAGCCGGGAACGGGAAAATGATTGGTGCTGCGAAGCAGCCTATTATATGCGCCAAAAGCTTTTGGCGCACCACATTTGATTTGAATGGTACATAACATTGAATGTAGAGTGCCCAAAGAACCCACAATCAGCTGCAGGAAGGGTATCAGGAAGCCTTGTTTTACTGTGCCGTAGCGTTGGTAGAGTTGGAGCTTGCCTGCAGTGTATGGGACATTGAAATCTGAGTAACTGTTTTTTGCAGGTAAGTAAACGCAGCAATGCCTACCACAATGTTGGCAATAAATCCGGCCCACATAACCCCGGGCAGCTCTATCAGTTTGGAACCGACCCAGGCCAGGGGAACAAACAGACCGAAGGTGCGTACGGCTATAAAAAATATGGAAGGGTACGGTTTGTTGAGTCCATTATAGGCCGAGGTGCTTAGCATAACCAGCCCCTGAAAGCCGTAGCTTCCGCCAACAATCAGAAAATACTTGCGGGCAATATCAATTACCTGCGGGTCTTTAGTAAAGATTCCGGCAAGGGCTCCGGCAAACAGCAGTAAGAAAAGAAAAAACACGCCTCCCCAGAGCAAGGAAAAGTTTCTGCCATAGCGCAATGCCTGTTGGATTCTGGGGTATTGGTGGCTGCTGTAATTCTGCCCGATAAAAATAATCAGTACCGAACTGAGCGACGAAACGGTCATCAATCCAAACATTTCTACCCGGGAAGCCACGCCAAAGGCAGCCATGGCTTCTTTCCCAAAGGCCGACACGATACGCGTAATTACGGCCAGCGACAGCGGTGTGATGAGCAGTCCCAGGGTGGCCGGCGCAGCAATGTACAGGACTTTTCTCCATATTTCGGTAATGGCTTTGAACGAACCAAAGCGGAAGGTGATGAGCTTTTCACGTTTG
>JAVESF010000027.1:0-7903 GCA_034006765.1 Acholeplasma sp.
GCGCTGCAAATTATTGAAAATTCAGACTACCCCGATGCCATATACGAAGTGACAAACATCAGGAAGTACCTGGCAGAAACCCCCAAAGACAAAGGTTACGAACGCATTTTCAACGAAAAAGACCTGGACGGCTGGCAGGCGTTGGTGGGCAACCCCATTTCCCGCAGCAAGATGACGCCGGAAAAACTTGCCGAGGCACAGGAAAAAGAAAACGCCATAGCTTTCAGCCAGTGGGTAGTGGAAGACGGGAAACTCGTCTTTCTGGGCAAAGGAGATAACTTGTGTACCGTAAAGGATTACGGCGATTTTGAAATGTACGTTGACTGGCTGTTGTACCCCGAAGGACGGGAAGCCGATGCCGGCATTTACCTGCGCGGTTCCCCTCAGGTGCAAATCTGGGATACAGCGCGTGTACACGTAGGAGCACAAGTAGGTTCCGGCGGGTTGTACAACAATTTCAAGAACCGCTCCACCCCTACGCATGTAGCCGACAACCGCCTGGGTGACTGGAACAGCTTCTACATCCGTATGGAAGGAGAACGTGTAACGGTTTACCTGAACGGAGACCGGGTGGTGGACAACGTGATTATGGAAAATTACTGGGACCGCTCACAACCCATTTTCCCGTACGGAGCCATTGAATTGCAGGCCCACGGAAGTAAGGTAGCCTACCGCGACATTTACGTGCGCGAGCTGGAACGTCCGCAACCGTACCGTTTGTCTGCCGAAGAAGAGGCAGCCGGTTTTGAGGTGCTTTTTGACGGTAGTTCCCTGCACAAATGGACGGGAAATACCACCGATTACATGACCCGTAACGGCGTCATTGAAGTAGAACCCTCGGAACAGGGCTTTGGCGATTTATATACCCAAAAAGAATATGGAGATTTTATTTTCCGTTTTGAATTCAAGCTCACTCCCGGAGCCAACAACGGAGTAGGTATCCGTACCCCGGGTACGGGAGATGCTGCCTATGAGGGTATGGAGATCCAGATTCTGGACCATTACGACCCCATTTACCAGCCCTGGTTGCTGGATTACCAATACCACGGCTCGGTGTACGGAGTGATTCCGGCACACAACCGGGATGCCCTAAGGCCCGTAGGAGAATGGAACGAACAGGAAATATACGTTAAAGGCAATTACATACGTGTTACCCTTAACGGAGAAGTCATTACAGAAGGAGATATTTCCTCGGGTCCCGTGGACGGCAGAGAACATCCCGGATTGAAAAACAACAAGGGGAAAATAGGCTTTCTGGGACACGGATCCAAAGTTTGGTTCCGCAACATCCGTGTTAAGGAATTACCTCTTTAACAGGACGTATTCCCCGTTAAGCGATTGTCCGTCAAAAAGAAGGTCGCCGTCGTAATAGATTACCAACGTGGTAGGGGTCAGGGAACGGATCTCTACCACGTCGCTTATAGCGGCACTGCCAATGATTACCCGTATGTGAATAAAAATGCCTTCCAATGTAAAAGTGGGTGTATAATAAGGCGTTTCCTGCGGTGCCGTATATCCCATCGTTCCGTCTTCACGGAACGTAATGGTATATTTTGTGTTATCCTGATAGGCCCACGTACCAATAAGGTCATCTCTTTTAAAAGATTTTTCGCAGGAGGTAACAACAGGCAATAGCAAAGTAATCGCCAACAAGCAGGTAAAAAGACGGATTCCTGATTTTTTCATAAGTGTTAGGGTGTTATTATTCTTTTTCAAAAACAGCGAGTACAGGATAGTGGTCAGAAACGTACGGTACTTCAAAGGTCTCTGTTACGGTGCGGAAAGATACGGCTTTTGCGCCACGATAAAAAATATGGTCAATGGCCGGACCTTCGTGCCGCCCCCAGGCGTGGTAAGTAGTTAACGTGTCACTTACCGGAGCTTCCTGCCTGGCATCCAAAAAGCTTGCCTGCAGGGGTTCGAAAAGCGGGTTATCTATAGGAGCATTAAAATCTCCCGTCAAAAAAACAAGCGGGCAGTCTTTGGCAATTTCCTCCATTTTTTCTGCCAGCAACCGGGCAGATTCCAGCCGGGCTGTCTTGCCTATATGGTCAAAATGTGTGTTAAACACATAACATTCCGTTCCTGTTTTTTTGTTTTTCAGACGACCCCAGGAAACAACCCTCTTACAAGCAGCATCCCAGCCAAAAGAAGGAACGTCCGGCGTTTCGCTCAGCCAGAACGTACCGTCGTCCAACAAGTCAAACATCTCTTTCAAATAAAATACCGCGGAAAACTCTCCCAGTGTATCTCCGTCGTCACGTGCCACCCCTACCCTGGCGTATTGGGGCAAGTTGTCCAGCAGGTATGTAATCTGCTCATTGACCGGCTCCTGCAAACCTATTATATGAGGTTGCAAGGTGTTTATCATAAGCACAGAACCCGGCTTACGGATATTCCAATGATTTTCTCCGTCGTCAACAATGGACAGACGGATGTTGTAAGACATGACCTTAATAATTTCCGGTTCTTTTACACAAGAGGTAAAAAGTAATAAAGCAGCCGTTAATACAACGGCACATAAAAAATGGTAACGTTTCATAGTATTGTGTTTCAACTGTGTCCTCCGTATTCGTTTTCATCGCTGGCGGCATTCCCGTTAACCGTACCCGTATTGGTACAATTGTCCGGTGTGGGACCCGAGGCAAAAAACCCGCAGAACCCTCCTGTAAAACAGAAGTCAGACACATTGAACAATCCGGTAACAGCCCCGGAATTGGTGCAATTTTTCAAGGCCCCGCTCCCATAGCTTATCCCGGCAAACGTTACTCCAACAACACCTCCCACATATTTGTACGTGCCGGTTTCTGACAGGCGTGTTACCTGTCCTTCATTTTCGCAATCTGTCAAATTTCCTCCGTAATTGTAGGCACAGATACCTCCCATGGCAAATCTGTTTGCATTCAATTCTGTTTCTGTTCCGCCTATATGTCCCGAATTTGTACAGGATGTGAGCGTACCGCCCATATTTTCCGCAACAATCCCTGCTACATAATTGGAGCCTGTAACAGCGGCCGTATTGCTTCCATTCTCAATGCTGCCTGTTTTGTCAATATTGGCCACCAGGCCTCCTGCCGTATTGGCTCCCCATACCTCTCCGTTGTTGGTACATTTCGTAATTTTATAGGCCGTGCTTTTGGCAGCGAAGTACGTAACAATTCCTGCTGCATTATATCCGGTTATAACACCTTCATTTTCACACGATTCAATAGTTCTGTATGCTTTGGATGCAATACCGCCTGCCATAGCAACAGTACTGCTCGTACTAACGGAAACACTTCCCATATTAGTACTTTTACTAATTTTCCCTTCGCTAAGTACCGCAATACCGGCACCCCACTTCGCTGCAGTTACAGCTGCATAATTTTCACAGTTAGACAACTGCACAGAAGTACTTCCTATTTCTCCGGCAATCCCGCCGGCAGATCCTTCCGGAGCCTGTACCGTGGCTTCTTCCTTGTTGTTGCAATTGTCAAGTGTTACAGAACCATACACCTTCCCTGCAATTCCTCCCGCCATGCCGTCTGTTGATACGACAGTGACCTGCCCGTAATTGTTCAGGTAAGACAAAGCAGACCGCGAGCCATCAACCATGCCTGCAATCCCACCTGCATCTGTTTTTCCTTCTACAAGGCCTCTGTTAATACAGTCCTCCAAATCGCACAAGGTTACATCAGAACTAAAATAACCGGCAATGCCCCCTACAGAAGAAGCGCCTGTTACAGCCCCCTTGTTTTCCGAATTCCGGATTTCTGAATGGAGACTCGTTCCTGCAATACCCCCTATTCCCTCTCCGGCCTCTTCACCTGCAGTACCGGGAGCCACTTCTCCCGTATTTGTACAATTTTTAATACTACAAGATATATATTGCGTTCCGCAAATACCGCCTGTTCCGGTATCTCCCGTAACAGTTCCTTTATTATCACATCCTGTAATGGAGCACTTGCTCATAGCGTAGCCGCAAATACCGCCCGTTTTAGCCTTGCTCTTTACATCAGCTTCTTCCTGGTTTGTACAATACAACACAGATGAACTACCGTACATTTCTCCACAGATGCCCCCTGCATTCTCATTCGTTGCCTGAACAAAGCCTCTGTTGGTACACCATTCAATTGAATTGTATGAATTCATCATACCGCAAATACCACCTACAGATGCAGTTCCCAAAACACGGGAACCGGCTCTGTTTTCAGAATTTTTTATCAAATTGCCTTTACTTAAACTTTCCTCTAGTACCCCCACAATACCTCCCACAGATGACAAACCTTCCACCACACCGCTGTTGGAACAATAGGCTACCACCGATTTGTAGGTATTAGATCCGGCTATTCCACCGGCTGCTGTACGTGTACCGGTTCCCGTTACTAAGATGGTTCCGTGAAAGTGGCAGTCGGTGACCGTACTCCCTTCCAGTCTGCCGGCAATCCCTCCAACAGACAATTCCCGGTTACCGGAAGCCGACAGGGTAATAGAACAGCTTTCATCCAACGTCAGGTTCCTTATCTCTGCATTTCTCACATACCCAAACAATCCTGCCGACAGCAAATCTGTCTGAGTAATTTTCAAGTTACTCACCGTATATCCGTTCCCATCAAAAATGCCTTTCAGGCTAACACGGTTCCCGGATGTGGGATGCATGCCAATAGGAGTCCAGTTGGAAACTAAAGACATATCCAAATCTGCCCTCAGGTGTATTGTGCTGTCTGCATCCATCCAGGATTCCAGGTCTTCTCCCGCATTGACATCGTCGCGGAACGCAACCAGTTCTTCCGGCAAAGATATCCCCACCGGACGTTGTGTGACAGGGAAAGTAAATACAGAATCCTGTGCCGTCCGGAATGTAAGTACGGCCGTTCTTTCAAATCCCTGCTTTGTTGTATCTGCAGCAATTGTGAGTACATACGAGCCGGAACCGCCGGACACCTCACCCGATTGAAGAACACACCAGGAGTGGCTGCTTCCTTCGTAAGACCACTCCGTATTTGCATACAAGATTACGTCATATGCTCCGCCTTTACACCAAATATCCAGGCCTTCCGGATTCAACCACAGGCTGTCTGCCGGTAACGGTTCATCAGGATCTTCGGGATCGTCCGGAGTACCTGCCTCCTGGTTTATGGTTATGGTAGTCTTTATAGAACCGGACAAGGTAGACGTAAGGGTAATCTGCTGTTTCCGGGCCGTTATTGAATTGTTTTTTTCAACGGTAAAAACTACTTCAACCGGAACTAAAGAATAATCAGAAGATGAACGACTGGCTGTACACCAGGATTCCGGAATGTTTGCTTTCCATCCCGTGTTGGCAGATACCTTAACAGAAGCTGTTCCTCCGTCCTGATCAAAATACAACACATCCGGTTTCCCTTTCAGGTAAAACAGCATTTCGTGTTTGATACAACCTGTAAGAAAAACGGAGAAGAGTAAGATACATAACGGGAGTCCTATTTTTCTTTTCATATTTACAAAGATGCGTAAAACCTTTAATATGTTGCGCCGTCACATGAAAAAAATGTAATTTAGCAGGTATGAAAAAACTGTTGCGTCTTGTTATCATTATCCTGATAACTGTTACGTTACTGCTGTTAATGGGTTCTGCCCTTGTGGTATTTATTTTATCACCTTCCCGTTTGACCCCTCTTGTTAACAAGTACGCCAACCAATTCCTGAATGCCTATGTACATGTGGAAGAAGTTTCAGTACAACCTCTAAAGAATTTTCCCCATATTTCCCTTATCCTTAAAAACGGAATTCTTCTAGTACCTGACGCGGAACAAGATACAGACAAAACAGATACCCTGGTTGCCTTCCGGCAGTTGAGGGCTGTCCTGCAACCTGTTTCATTACTCAAAAATCACTTACACCTTTCCCGGCTTTCTTTGGAAAAAGCAACAGTTCGTTTGTACAAAAACAAAGACGGAATAGCCAACTGGGCTATTTTCCCGGAATCTGAAGACACGCTGTCTTCAGGTTTTAGTTTTTCTATTGGGCGGCTGACGGTCCGGGATACGCTGCACGTTACTTTCGACAACCGGGAAGATTCCCTGTTTTTTCAGACAAACATCGGCAACATGGCGGTACGCACCTCCCGCCGCCATTCCGGATACCATACACGTATTGACTCCTATTCAAATACACTCATTACAGGAAAAACCCGGTTTTTGGATCACATACCCTTCCTGATCAACGGCAACATAACCTTTGATTCAAATTTTGACAAGTTCCTCTTTACCGATTGCCAAGGCACACTGGATGAAGTACCTTATTACCTGAACATGTCCCTGGAGATGCATCCGGACAGCCTGGAATTGCATGGAACTTTACGTCTGGACACTGTTTTGGTCACCCGGCTCTTACACGCATGCCCGCCTTTCCTGCTGCCATTCAAGACTACTCCCACAACCAATATTCCGGTTGCCATCCAATGTACACTTGACGGCGCTTACTGTTATGAAAGCGGCGAACTGCCACCCTACAACCTGAATGTATATACAGGGAAAGGCCATTTCCTGCTCCCGGAAAAAAACTTGTCTTTTTCTTCGTTCCAGACATCCTTCACGGCTTCTTACAACCCCCGCGAAAAAAACCTCGGGACATTGCAATTGCACACCTTGGATCTGAAAAGCCGGGAGCTGGAATTACAAGCCGGCGGCAAACTGCTCTCTTATACAAACGATCCCCTGCTGGACCTCTCTGCCAAAGCCCTTATTCATGCGGAAAACCTTTCTGCTTTTATACAGGACGAACCCGAACACAACATGCAAGGTTCTGTTTCTATGGATATTCAGGCCCGGGGAAAAATCCGGGACCTAAACCCGGAAGGTTTAAAAAATATACAATTGCTTTCACATATCAGCACCCCGGGTTTCACACTGGACCTTCCCCGGAACAACATTTTCTGTAAGGCAGACAGTACAGAATTGTACCTGAACATATCCGAAACAAAGCCTTTGACCGGTTCTTTAAAAACAAAAAGACTGCAACTTGTGTTGAGCGATTCAACCCGGCTGCACTTGCAACGGGGCGACGTAAGCCTTACTATGAATTCCCATGAACCCGATCCCGGAATTCCCTTCATGCACCTCCAACTGAACGCACGTTCTGCCGGTGGCGTTTACGGCATACACCGAGGAACCCTCCGAGGACTGAAAATACAAGCAGCTGTGACACAAACCCCGGAACGGCAGCGACGGACTGCAACTACAGATACCGCCCGGCGGCGGACCGCTGATAGTACCCGGCAACGCAATGTTGCAGACACCACCCGGCGGAGGACTGCCTTTGCCGGCAATTTCATGCCCCGCCGTACACGACACGAGTTTTCTTTTGCCGACCTGCAATTCAATTTTGGTTTCACGCCGGAAACACGCGAGCTGCTACGCAAATGGCAGGTTAACGGAACATTACAAACAACGTCTGCTCAAGTAATTACGCCCATTTACCCCCTAAGGACTCGCTTACATTCCGTACACCTGGAACTTCAGGACAACTTGCTGAAAATTCACAATATGAGCATTAAGTCCGGTCACTCAGACCTGAGGCTGAGCGGACAACTTAACGGCATCCGCAGGGCGCTGACCGGAAAGGCACAACTGAACCTTTACCTGGAAATACAGGGAGATACGCTGGAAGGCAACGAACTGCTCCATGCCATAGCAGCAGGTACCGAAATCCTTAGCCAGCAAGACAGTGCCGGGTTAAAGCAACTCCGCAAAGCCGCCGCCAGCGAATCTGATACCCAGCTTGAACATATCATTACACAAGCGGCGGTAGAAAGAAAAGCGTACGAAGATCTGATTATTATCCCCGGAAATGTCAATATGCAGGTAATCCTGCAAGTTTCCAATGCCTATTACCGCCACCTGCACCTTCAGGACGTAAGCGGATCTTTGCTGGCAACAGACAG